>JAJFMA010000247.1 GCA_021772415.1 Chlamydiota bacterium | reverse complement strand
ACGACTAAGCCAGAAATGTCCGATAAAGCTAAATCCACCGTTGTTACGGCGACCTCATCCGCGCTATTACGGCGAAGACTTAGCACAAGGCCCACATTAACGCCTGTTTCCGCCACACCTCGATTAATACCGCGGATCACTGCTTCAAAGTAGCCACTCAATCCCGACCCCAAGTCCTTCAATCCCGTCCGGAACTCAGCATGGGTGACACCTTCCTCACGTAGCTTACGGCACAATGCCACAACGCCCTCTTCAACCCGGTCGTCGCTGTTTACTATCTCGTTAATGACATCGAAAGCGCCAAAACAAGCCTCGTATTCCATCCCGTCATTAAACCGGGCAAGATAATCCTTCAAACGCAGCATTTGCGAAGCATCCGCAATAGTCTCTATGTACTCCATTGGCCAGGAGCCCCCCAGATGCAGATGAGTTTCTGTCTTTGGTATCGCTCGCATCTGCTCGACAAGTTGCAGGTGAGCAGACTTCTGCACTTCGACAATGCCGAGAGCACTCCCTGCACCCGGGACTTCGTTCAATTCTAATTTCGGGCATTCCATCGTTCACTCCTATCACGCATGCATCATTTCGAGCATTGTAGCGCATTTGGTAGGCAAGTCAATCATCAGCTTGAATATAAATGAGCATTCATTTATATTAGAGCTAAGAGGGAAATAATTGAGGTCGAAGATGTCTAGATCGAAATCGGTTGACGATACGACAGTACTTGAGAAGGCGTTGCTTGTGATAAGTGAGCGCGGTCCCGAGACCTTTACCTTAGCGGATGTGAGCGAGGTCGTTGGTCTTTCGCCGGCGACGTTGCTCCAGCGCTTTGGATCTAAGCGCAAGTTGTTAATTGCTGCGGCAAAACAAGCTAATGCCACACTTGACAGTGATCTAAAAACCCTTAAAGCCAAAGAGCTGCCTTGGAACGAAGAACTTACTTTACTTCTCGGAGGAGTTCCAGAAGGTTTTGGTACACGTGAAGACATCGCCAACAGTTTGGGATTGCTTCGACTCGACATGGTCGACACCGAGCTTCATCCTATAGCGCGCAAGCTATTTATGCATCTGCGTGGACGTGTTAAGGAGCTACTATCGACAGCCCGCGAGTTGGGAAAGTTAAATTCTAATATCGACCTTGACGCCATGACTTGGGAACTAGACGCCCTACGTCATGGGCTAGTGATTCAGTGGTCGTTAAGTGGCAAAGGCACTCTCAAAGCCTGGTTAAGCCAAGGGATACATAATTACTTAGATCGGAGGACACCATGAGATATCAACTTTACCGTGAGCACAAATACGTGAGCGCAGCTCTCAACGACCTTGAGCGCTTGATAGCGCGGGCAGACTTTCGTGATGACAAAGCCGTAGAGGATGTTTCGGAGCAGTTTGAAACTCTTGTTTCCATGCTTAAGGGACATGCTCAGTATGAAGATGAACGCATCCACACCTTGCTGGAGGCCAAGGGATCTGTGCTACATAACCATGCTGAAGGCGAGCACGCCCAACAAGAGGAGCAGCTTGCTGCGATCCACAATCTGATAGACAACGTTCGCAATGCTACTAGCGACGACGACAAGGTACTGGCTGGCTACCGACTATACTTAAGCTATCGCAAATGTGTCGCGGACAATCTTGCGCATTTGCATGAAGAAGAGACTTTACTGCTTCCCGAATTGCAGAGGCTATATAGCGATACGGAGCTGCAACAGATTGAGGCGAAAACCTATCGTCAGATGACACCTGAACAGATTTCTGAGATGCTTTCGGTGCTGTTTCCTCATATGAACGCCAGCGACAAGGAAGCCATGCTCAAAGACGTCCGTGATCTGGCACCAGAAAAGTTTGCGACGGCATGGGATCTCATTGCTCCAACACTTCCTGAAACGGAACTTGATGCGCTCTCGAAGTGATTTCTGGTATAAGATGTGCGCCTGTAGCGCTGTAAGTGCGACACATGTTTCGTGTTAATATGTCTCCCTTACGAGGATGTCAGGAAATCTCAGAATTAGTTAAGACATCTCTATAATCTCATGAGCCCCGGAGGGTCGACTCAAGGTAGCCCCCCACACGGGAGGGTGGAGTACTATCGGAATTATCTTTCGAGGCCTGTAAGGCCAACTCATGGTTCACAAATATCTCGGGAGGCATGAATCCGCCTTACGAGAGTGTTAAAAAATACTAACCAGGTGAGTTCGAAGTGGGGTCAGGCCTGACAAATTGACACTTCTTATTTTGTACCCCTGTTTGCCCAAGGCACTTTTAGGGTAATTATGCCAATCCCAAACGGGCTAAACGAAGTCACGAAGTAAGTGTCACTTTATCAGGCCTGACCCCTTGCGCGGTCCTATTTTTTACACTCTCTTCGGGTCGCAAGGGAGCACTACAATGTTTGGCGCGATAGTGTGCTGGAGCCTAGCCAACAGTTGCGGTGAAGGCAACTTAGATAGGATTCTTTTTCAAGAGCCGCGAAGACTGCCAGGCGATTAGCATATGCATCATTCCGATAGCCACAGAGGGTGCTTAGTGCTATCCAGACCGCATCCATAGCACGCTTTAATAGCGGAGAATTCCACGACGGGTTCATCCAAGACACATCTTTGAGCACCAAGTCCCTCGCCTTGTTTCCGGACTTCAGTACAGCGAAGGCGCGCCCATCGCGAAGGGTCACCAGCGAGAGTTTCTTTTGCGAATTACTGCCATCAATGGAGCTTGCGTATCGAGAAGTCACCGCCTTAGACTGCTCTTCCACATATTCTTTGAAGCCGTCTGTGCGGCGGATGACCCCTACAATACGTCCTCTGAGTTTCTTTCCATCGTCGAGGTACATCGTTTTTCCGGACCCAGGCTCGTAGTGCATCGCGGAATCATAGAGCTTGTTTGCTTCCACCCACTGGCAGTCCTTTGTCTCTCCGAAGGCACCATGAAGAAGCTTGCTGGCATGGAATTTTCTCGGAATATCTCCTGCTCCGCACGGATTCCATTTAGCGATGTAGCAGCGATAGTTTTGTACATCGACGGATTTTGGCCACAACCCTAGACGCCACCATAATCCTGTCTGGGAACCTAGAGCTCCACGCGTTTCCTCATAGGCTTCACGAATTCCAGCACCGCGCGCCGTCTCACCCGGATCGACGAGCCCACCGGGTTCCCCCCAGCGTGTTCCTAAGCGATGACGTTCTGCGACAAGAAGAAAATGTCTATCGGCACTAAAAAAGGTCTCAGGAAGAATCCCTGCGGCTCTAATCACCATACGTGTGAGGCCCTACCTTTGGTTATAGAGGCAAGAATTTAACCAATTGATGTTAAGCCAGCGTAAAGACTCTCGTCTATGCCGAATTACGGCTAGCATTGATACTGGGAGCGATGGATTTAAGCAGTAGCTTCTTCCATGAAGTACTTTGGCGGTCTTCTCTCCAATGCACAAGGGCGTAATGCTGAATGGTGAGCAAGGGAAGAATGATGGCTTCGCGTAAGGCCACAGAGCGCTCCGCCCTTGCATCGTCCATATGCAGTTCGCTCTGTCCCGTGACCTGAAGTAGACAGTCTTTAGTACGCTGCATTTCGTCACGTAGCTGCTTCCAGAGCCTTCCAAATGCGGGGTCTGCTTCAGTGTAGTTCGTTAACGGAGCGTACGACTTCCGTAGCGCTTGCGCGGCGTTCCCCACAAGCACTCTGAAAAACATCGAATGCTGATAAAGGTCTTTAACATCATCCAATCTGCCGTCATCGATAAGTTCTTCAAGTGCTAACCCAAAGCCATAGAAGGCAGGAACGTTCACTTTCATCAAACTCCATGCACCAACAAAGGAGATAGCGCGTAGGTTCTCGACAGAAGAAGGCTTGTCACCCGAACGCTTTGGAGGTCGGCTGGCAATATTAAGCTCCCCAAGGAGAGACAAAGGCGTCGTTTCGGTAAGCAGAGGAATGAAGTCGGGATCAGCACGCAGCGCCTGGTAATGCGTGTAGGCGCGCTCAGCAAGCTCCTTCAAGACAGGCTCGTTTACTCCTGTCTGTGGCGTGCCAAACGCTGCGAGCAGCTGCAGCAAGTTGTACTTAGCCGACGCATGTGTGCCGTAGTAGCTGCTGATACTCTGGCCTTGAACGGTCTGCTGAATATCTTTAAGAGGAATTTTCTCTCCTACTGCCGCGTAATACTTGTGGGTGGAGCCTCCTCCGCGCGCTGGGGGACCGCCGCGGCCATCGAAGAAGATGAGTTCGACGTCTGCAGCTTTAGCAAGTTCCGTCAGCTTTTCTTTGCAGTCCTGGATTTCCCAGTTGCATGTCACGTATCCGCCATCTTTGGTGCCATCAGAAAAGCCCAACATCACCGTCTGCTGCATGCCTCGAGAGCGCACGTGCTCCATATAATGTTCGTGGGAAAAGAGTGCTGCCATGATTTTGGGTGCCGCGCGCATGTCGGCGATGGACTCAAAGAGGGGAACGATATCGAGTTTGGCATCGGCATACCAACGTGAGAGGTAGAAGATCTCCAGCAGATGGAGGACGCTTTCGGTATGGCTTACAATAAAGCGGTGCAGCCCCAACGCTCCGTTGTGCTTTTGCACCTGTGGAACAAGCTGAAGAACGCGCACTAGGTCGTCATCGACGGGAGCAGGTGCTTCCGCGGTACCTAGCCACGCTATTTTCTGGGGTTCATCCCAAGACGTATACTCTTGGTGGAGCTGGCCAAGCACCGCGCTAATGACATCACTGCTTTGGCGCAGGTCTAGACTCGCTAAGTGAAAGCCAATGAGGTCGACCGCCACTAAGACACGCTGAATCTCTTCGAGGAAAAGTCCGTCGTGCTTCTCGTCAACGTCAGCGAGT
>JAJFMA010000246.1 GCA_021772415.1 Chlamydiota bacterium | reverse complement strand
ATGCGTGTTGGGGCTTCGTTGTCGCGAGGCTTTAACGTCGATGCCAAGCTCAAATCCGAGCTCAGTTCTGTGGCTCCGGGAGAGCGTTACTATCTTGGTAGTGTGGAACATAAGGACTTGGACAGCGACTGGCAGTGGTGGGTTGCGTGGGAAGTACGCACCGATTGCAATGGCAACGCAAATCGGCACCCGGCCTGTTTTGGGCAGGCGATGGTGATTGCTAGGCCATCAGATCGGTCCAACGACGTCTGAGGTCAAGTAGAGGCACATCGAAGACGCCACGCTTGGCAACTTTGGTGAGGAAGCTAGGTTTTGTTCCATTGATTCCTAGTGCCTTCGCAGCTTGCGCTGCCATGTCATCTCCAGAGACACGTGTTAGACCTACGTCTAGATCCAGAACATATCCTTCATTTTGGCTGACTTTGACGAAGACCATCTCGTGACAGGGGTGATCATAACCTCGGCGTACGAGGTAGGTCCCACAGCTGGCTCTGTCGATGTGCTTGTCAGGGCTGCTGTCTGGTCCCATGGCGTTAATGGATGTAGGGACTAAGTTGACGAGAGCCATTCCTGAGCTGTCTTGGTTGTGGATAGCGCGGGACTGACGGTCCCCAAAGACCAGCGTCGTCAGGCTCAAGGGCAAGATCATGCATTCTATAGCCGTCTCCGTCCAGGTCAGCGAAGGCGACGAAGCGCTGATTCCTTGTAGCAGCATCGCAGGCTTGGTGGCGCCGTCGTTGCACTGCTTGGCGATAGCGACGAGGCAGCTTTCAGCGTCGTCGAAGGAGCTCTTTGCGTGTTCGTAGAGCGATGCGGCCCAGAGGCTCTGTCCCCAGCAGTAGCGTCCTGGGTGCCAGAGGCTGACATCTTCTGTGACGTGGTGGGAGCCAAGCCATCCCCATAGTCCCGAGAAGTTAGTGGGTGTTTGTGGACCTGCGGCATAGAGTTCTGGGGCGTCGAGGCGTTCGGCATTGCAGGTTCTTACCAGCCGTGAGGGATAGACTAGGGGTTCGAAAAGGCTAAATGCTTCTTGTAAGAGTTTCGAGCAGGTTGCCAGTACGATCACGGTGACCATACGCGGCTGGCTAGATACAGGGGATGTGGGAACTTTGGATAGCGCGTGAAGTGCTTGGTAGGCTGTGACAAGGACTCGCCATGGTGTGAGGGCCACATGCTGGGCCGAACGGAGTGTCGCATCGATCCAAGTGTGGCCGTAGGATACGGACGTGGGGTGCGATGCGCGCAGCTCGCGTGCAGCTTTGTGCACATCGAGAAGCTCGCGTGCTGCTTTTGTGTTGATGACTGTCACAACGAAGCCCTCCTACTAGCTCCAGGGACTTATACTATAAAAATTTAGCACCGATGCACAGAATTTAAGAGGTCGGATGAGAGACGAGGCGTAATCTCTCTTCTTCTCTCATCCGACCTCTTAAACTCTGTGGCTCGGTGTTTTTCTGCGCCTGGGTAGAATTTATCCTCCAAGCAGCGCGTATTTTACACAAAAACCACTTAAAATCACATCTAACTAAATATTACAACTATATAATATTATTTAACGTTAAATAATAATTTGTTATAATTGACCTGTAGGGATACGTACATTTAGTTATAAATAGCTCAACTTGATAGGAGGCCCGATGAAGGACGCGTCACATCACTTACACAAAGTGCAAAAGAAAGTGATCCAAGAAGCTCGGCAGGAGGTTGAACAGAAGGAGAAGAACCGGAATAGGTCTAAAGAGTCCACCAATTCCAATGAGGTGTTTGCTCTTGATGACCCAGATAACAAGCGTAAAGGTCCGAGTGATTGCGTCCGGCATATGACCCAACGTGAGAGGACGCACTAATCTGTTA
Source organism: Chlamydiota bacterium (assembly GCA_021772415.1). GTDB lineage: Bacteria > Chlamydiota > Chlamydiia > Chlamydiales > JAJFMA01 > JAJFMA01. The sequence goes on along the minus strand of JAJFMA010000246.1, from coordinate 12,873 downwards.
GGCAGTATTCGCTGTCTTTTGCATCTGCTGTGGGTGTTTGGGTGACGCCGAACACCCTTCCTAAAATGTAATCATCGAGAACTTCATTGGGGCTGCCGTATGCCAGGCAGCGCCCTTTTTCTAGAACGGCAATTTCTTCACAGAAGCGCAAGGTTGCATTGAGGTCGTGGACCGTTACAACGATCAGCTTACCTTGCGCAACGAGATCTTGGAGGAGCTGCCAGATTTCTAGTTGATGGCGGACATCGAGGTTTGCTGTAGGTTCATCTAACAGCAAGACGGGAGATTCGGTGACAAGGGCGCGGGCGATGTAGACCCGCTGGGTTTCTCCGTTAGAAAGATGTGTGACAAGTCTGTCACGTAGCTCCCACAAATCCACTTGTTCGAGGGCGTTGGCGATAAGCTGTCGGTTTTCTGCGCGGCTGCTGCTGCGTGCATGGGGATAGCGTCCCATAGCGACAACGTCGCTGACGGTGAAGTCGAAATGCACAGGACTATTTTGGGGCACTAGCGAGATTGTGCGGCTGATTTGATTGCGGGGTAGTGAGTGTAGGGGAGTGTCGTTCCAGTAGACAGACCCTCGTGTCGGCTGCCAGATGCCACCTAGGTGGCGCAGTAGGGTCGACTTCCCAGAGCCGTTAGGCCCTAAAATCCCGTACAATTTCCCAGGGTGCAGCTCGAGGGAGATGTCATCGAGAAGGATGTCGTCATTTAGCATGCAATGGAGTTTGTCGGCTTTGAGTACCATCTAATGCCTCACAAGCTGTAGGACGGCTGGCGATGGCGCGAGCCGAAAATTAGGATGAGGAAGAAAATGCCACCGAGTATCGCAGACACGTTTCCGATGGAGAGCTCGTGGAGCGAGAACACCCGTAAGATGAGGTCCAAAGCCGCAAGGGTCGGGCTTCCCGCTAGGATACAGAGAGGAATCAGTGTGCGGTTGTCGGGACCTTGTAGCTTGCGGATGACGTGGGGAAGGACAAGGCCGAAGAAGGCGATAATACCCATCGCTGCGATGGCACCGCCGGTGAGTAGAGACACGCATAGAAATAGGCGCCAGCGCACCTTTTCTACTTCGACACCTAGGCTTGTGGCTTCTTCTTCTCCTAAGGCGAGGATGTTGATTTCGTCGCTATAGTGCAGGCACCCCCACAGCCCGATCAGTGTAAGGGGGAGCTGGAGGTGGACGTGGTTCCAGTTGCGGTCGGCGGTAGAGCCCGCTTCCCATTCGGTGAGTATCTGGATGAGGTCCCAGCGTTCACGGAAGGCATACATGAGTGCGCCCTGTGCGGCGATTAGGACTGTTGAGAGCGCTATCCCCGCAAGGATCAGTGTGGTCATGTTGACGGTTCCATCGCGGCGTGCAAGCGTGTAGACCACAAGAAGGGTGATCAGGCATCCACTAAAGGCTGCCATGGGGATGGCGAAGGGGTGCGATAGATGCCAACCCAGCATGAACACGATGACAACGAGCAGGCTTCCTCCGGACGTTAATCCCAGGATCATAGGAGACGCTAGCGGGTTGTGGAAGAGTGACTGCATTACGGCCCCAGAAACAGCCAGAGACGCCCCGGTACATAGTATGACGATTAGGCGGGGAAGGCGCTCGTCGAGGAGGGGATTCCATGCTTGGGTCTCGCCGCGCATGCGCTCAAGAGCGTGGCTCCACACCTCGTTCCAAGGCGTGTCGCCTACAACAAGCGTACCGATACTGGCGATGAGCAGCAGTGCTGCGGCGGCAAAGTAGAGCCACCGTGCGCGGCTTTGGGTGAGAGGTTCTCTTCGATTCACGGGTTTGCCCCAAGCTCCAACACGGTGTGGACGAGGTCGTAGTATGCCAACACAGAAAATTGCGTGGGAGAGTCCTGTACGTCGGCGTCAACGGTGTATATCCGCTTGTTTTGGACAGCAGGTACATCGCGGAAGGCTGGGTTGTTTAGCATGCGCTCGCGCAAAATGTCGCTTTCTGCCGTCGACAGCACAATAGCTTTGGGGCGGAAGCGAACAATATGCTCTTGGTATAGGGGAATCTGCCACTGATGCTCTGCTCCAGGCAGACTCATGGGCAGTTTATTGATGCCTAGCTGCTGAAGGAGCTTTCCTGTGAATGTCTGGAGTGACGGCGCAGAAAAGTGTGTGAAATGATTGAGGTACAACACGTCTGAGGCGTTGCGGCTACTTGCGTCTATCTGCGCTACGGCAAGTCTGTTGTCGAGGGCACAAAAAGACGCCTCCATGAACAGAGTGAGAAGCTCTGCCTCTTCCGGCTTACCTGCTACATGTCCTACACGCATGAGAGCATCTTGGATTTCTTCGAAGCTATCGACATGCGAGAGCGTAAACAGCTCGATTCCCTGGCTACGAAGGGCTTCTAATGTCGACGGCTGCGAGTAGTGCGCAACGAAGGCAACGTCAGGTTCTTCGCGAAATAGGCGCTCGGTGTTATAGGGACTAACGTCTAAAGATATGTTGTCCATCAGTTCCGAGGGATACAGCTGCGTTAGCCGTCGCATGCCAGAAGGCACCGCAACAATCTGCTCGGGAGCCGCCAAGGCCAGAAGAAAGCTCGCTGCGACATAAGTCTGCGGAAGGAAACGGCGTGGCGCCTCCGAGGGCTCGATGCTGTTGCCGCGGTCGTCAAAGACAGTAGTGACCTCTTGTGAGCCTTCGCGGCACATTCCATCCAGACGTGAGCGCAGCTTTCTCCCCAAATACTGGGCACGGAGGAAGGTGTCGTTTGGGAGGCGCTGGATCTTCTCATGGCCTACGGCCGCTAGTAACTGGGCTTCGGCATCCCACTCTGCGATAAGGCTTGCCATCAGCTGTGTGTCGCCCAAAAGTGCTTCATGGATGCGTTGGCGTGATAGTGGCGCCAAGTATGGCGACGAGAGCGTTGCCTTGCGGTTGTGCTGGAGATCTGCTGTGGCAAGTGGAGTGCTTTTTTGGCCGTTCCAAAGATCAAATGCAACATACCACCACCCCAGAATGAAGACTGCGGCAAGGAGGTAGATTTTGATGTTTGTCATGGGATCTAGGCCAGGTCGTGAGCGGTTAACTTAATACACGGCCCTAGCACGATGTGATCGGCTAGGGCCTGGCGTCATGTAGGGCTATGCAGAAGCCTCATCATCCTCAGGAGCGTCAGCAACAAGGGCTTCGGAGATCAGGACAATACCTGCGACAGATGCCGCGTGTCTGATGCAGTTCTTCACCACTTTAGCTGGGTCAATGACACCGGCCTCAAGGAGGTCTTCGACCTTCTCAGTGTGTGCATTGAAGCCAAAGTTCGCTTTAGCATTTTGGATCTCAGCGAGAACAACAGAGCCGTCGAGGCCTGTGTTTTCTACAATTTGACGTAGTGGCGCGCGGCATGCTGTTTTAACAATCTGTGCGCCTACAGCTTCGTCGCCCTCAAGCTTTAGGCCGTCAACGACAGCACTAGCGCGCAGAATGGCGACGCCGCCACCAGGAACGATTCCTTGTTCGATGGCAGCTTTGGTGGAGTTAAGGCTGTCTTCGAAAGCTTGCTTCTTCTGCTTAAGTTCCGGCTCCGTAGCAGCTCCCACACGCACAACGGCAACACCGCCGCTAAGCTTGGCTTTACGCTCTTCAAGCTTCTCGATGTCGTAGCTGCTGTTGGTGTTTTCAATTTCAGCTTCAATCTGCTTGGCACGGGCAGCGATAGCGTCGGCAGTGCCTTTGCCGCTGACAATCGTGGTTGATTCTTTCGTGATGGAAATCTTTTCTGCGCTACCTAGCACGTCAGGGGGGACTTCCTTAAGAGACATCCCTGCGTCTTCAGAGACAACCGTGGCGCCTGTTAGGACAGCGATGTCCTCCAACATCGCCTTACGACGATCTCCAAAGCCCGGAGCTTTGATAGCCGCTACCTTCAAGGTGCCGCGGAGCTTGTTCACCACCAAAGTCGAAAGGACGTCGCCTTCGACATCTTCGGCGATGATAAGAAGCTCTTTACCCGCTGTTGCCGTCGCCTGTAGCACTGGCAACAGGTCATGGATGCTGCTGATTTTCTTCTCGACCAAAAGAATCTGCGCATCGCGCAGCTCAACGGTCATTTTGTCCATGTCAGTGCAGAAGTAGGGGCTGATGTAGCCGCGGTCAAACTGCATCCCTTCGACGATTTCAATAGATGTCTCTGTGGTCTTTGCCTCTTCGATAGTCACAACACCGGCGGTTCCAACCTTCTCGATAGCGTCGCCGATGATCTGTCCAATCTCTTCGTTACCCGAGGCAGAGACAGTCGCGATGTTGCGGATCTCCTGGGAATTCTTGATGGTGATCGCAGACTTTTCAATCTCACCGATGATAGCGTCGACAGCTTTGTCGATGCCGCGCTTGATGTTGATGGGGCTGTGGCCTGCAGAAATTTGGCGTACACCCGCTTCAACAAGAGCGCTTAAAAGTAAGGTTCCCGTTGTTGTGCCATCACCGCACTTCTCTTTGATCTGTTGGACGACCTCTTTGGCCATCTCTACGCCCATGTTCTCGTAGACATTTTCAAGTTCAATGTCTCGAACAATGCTACTACCATCATTCGTGATAGAAGGAGCTCCCCAGCCTTTTTCTAGGCCTACGTTACGACCCTTAGGTCCCAGTGTGACAGCGATGACGTCTGCGAGCGTTTTAATGCCCTTTAGCAGGGCTGCGCGTGCTTCTTCATCAAAAATGATCTCTTTCGGTGTCGTTGACATACTTTATGTTCTCCTTGGGTGTTACACTACAAGACGTAAGCTGATATGGAGGTCTCTCACAGAGTGGGTTAGGGCGCCGATTGAAATTCCATCGACTCCAGTCTCAGCATACTCTCGGATCGTTTCAAGCGTGATACCTGCTCCAGACTGAGCGTAGGCGCGTTTTTTGTGTTGGTGGACTTTTTTCACACAACGTCGGACTTCTTCGGGCTTCATGTTCTCTAACATTACAGCCGACACTTCTGTTTGAAGGGCTTCGTCGAGGTCTTCATAGCGGCGCACCTCAACCTCAATGGGGATGTGAGGGCGGTAGGCTTTAACGCGACGGACGGCTTCGATGATGGGGTGCTTGTGTTTGCCTGCGAGGAAAGCGAGGTAATTCTTTTTGATGATAAAGCGATCGTCCAAACCGTAGCGGTGAACGGTGCCTCCGGCGACGCGGACGGCATATTTCTCTAGAGCACGCAGGCCTGGAAGTGTTGCGCGGGTGTCTAAGATCTCGCAGTCGTAGCCTGACACCTTACGTACATAGGCCGCTGTGGCGGTCGCAACACCGGAGGTGTGTTGCAGTAAATTTAATGCCGTGCGCTCGCCTCCAAGGATTCCTCGAACAGGTCCACGGATAGATGCGATGATGGTGCCTGCTTTCTGCTGAGACCCTTCCGGAACCTTAGATTCGAATTCAATGGAGGGATCGACGAGTTCGAAGATGCGTTTTACATAGGGGAGGCCCGCAACGGTGCCACTTTGCTTTGTCAGCAAAACTCCTTGGGTGCGTGCCTGTTCTTTGATACACGCTTCGGAGGTAATATCGCCCTGTCCGAGATCCTCTTTTAGAGCGATCTCAATGAGACGTTCGATCTCTTTTTCAACGTCCATTTCCACACCTGTGACAGCTAAGTAGGATAGAGTAGCTCACCAGTAACGACATTGCAAGAATTTTACTAAGCCTTTGCTCGCGGAGGAATTGCCAACGCTATGCGCTCTTGCTCCGTCTCCTGCAGCGCAGGCGCAACTTCGGCCTTGCTAGCCTTCAATGGGAGCTCACGCTTGGGGATTTTTGGGGCATGTAAGATTTCGGTACAATTTACGTGGAGCATGAGTAGCGAGTAGTCTAGGTAATCGTCACTGATCTCCTTGCCTTCTTTGAGAACGAACAGGTAGGGATGGAGAATCTGCTTAAGATCTTTATGTGTTTTCGAGGACATGGCGCTGATCTCCTAGCACTTGGGCTAAAAATATCCCTTGAAGAGGGGAATCTCGTGTCATTAGGCGCTTGGGACGAGAGGTCCCTTAAAGAGGAGATTATAGCAGCTTCAACGGCTTGTTGTCCACAGTCGAGGTAGGTGGGGTCGGGTAGGACCCCACCTCTAGATTAGTAGCCCCATCCCCAGGAGACGCCTGCGGCAAACTGCTTGTTGGAGATGTCGTAGGTGCCTCCACCAAAGTCAGTTCCAACGGCGCCATCGCGTCCTTTGACTTCGTTGTCGAAGCCGTGGGCGAAGAATCCCGAGATCTCACCACAGCAGGTCTTAAAGGTAAGGCCTGCAGTAGCCCAGTGCTCTACGACGTTGGCGAGTGGGGCGTTGAGGAGTGTGTGCTTGGATCGCACAGGCGTTTCTGTGTAGCGGTATCCCGCCCGCAGGGTGATCCAGTCGCAGAAGGTGTAGTCTCCGCCAACACGTGCGATGACCTGGTCTCCCCAACCAAGACCTGGACCGCCTTTATCTCCGAAAGGCGCCGCTTGTAGCTCGGTATTGTCGGCGGGGAAGCCGTTATGGAAAAATTTTGTTTGGCTCCAGTGCACACCTTCGATGTCGAAGGCAAAATTCGTGCATCTGTTGGGGTGGAAGTGGATGCCACCGCGCCATCTGTCCGGCCAGTTGACGCGACCGCCGGCGATGAGTCCTTGGTATTTCTTAAAGTGGCCAGCACGCGCCTTGGATTCCCAAGCACCGCCAATAGACCAGCATTTGTTGAGGTAGATCATACCGCCGAGGGTGATGCTGAAGGCTTGGGTCCAGTCGCGCTTGCGGTTGGTGACGTCGCCCATGTGTGCCGAATTTGTAGCGGTGTTCATGTTCTCGAAGCCAGTGACCTTGAGTGTCTGCCCAATGAAGTTGGCGGAGATACCGAAGGAGAAGCGCTCCCACTTCATGGCAAAACATGGCGAGGCCACGCCGCTCCAAAGTTCCATGCTCAGGGGTGTCGTGCCTAGGGCAGGGAAGGTGCCTTTGTAGCTCGCCTTAAACCAGTCCCTAGAGTAGACCACGAGTCCCCAAGAAATGTCGCAGGCGTTGCAGGGGTGCCAGTTGATTCCGAATGTTGGGCTGCCGAAGTGCTTGCCGCGTGTAGCGCCGTGGGGGCCATTAGCATTGGTGAGTGTTGAGCCCTCGACTTCGGTCATAGGGTCGGAATTCAGCCAAAAAGCGCCGATGTCCGCGCGATCTCCGATGTGTACCATGCCTGCGGGGTTGTAGGCTGCAGCGAGCGAATCTTGGGGGTAGGCGACGCCGACGTTACCCATTCCAAAGTTCTTGGGGCTGGCGAGCCAGATGGCTTCGAGAGATGTTGTGGAAATCAGGCAGCTTAAACAGCTAAGCGCCAAAAATGCTGGTACAATGCGTTTCATATAAAGCCTCCAGTAGACCGACAGTGAGGTCAGATACTGGAGGCTTCTCAGGGTTTTTGTAAACAAAAAATCAAAATTGTCGTGTCCTAGCCAAAAAGGCTGCTTTTGACACTCGCTAGGGTGAAGTAGATGTTGGAGCCGCCATAGATGACCTTTTGGAGAACTTTTGCGGCATTAACCAAGACCTTCTGGCCGATATTTGGCGCAAACATACCTATTTCGTAGGACGGGATCTCAAGGTGGTTTTGGGCCACTTCCGAGGCCTCCTTGGTGACGGCCATCCAGCGCTCCTTAGAAGCGACGCGGTCTTCTCCTACCTCAGCGATCCAGAGCATGATGCCGGCGAAAGCGAGCTGGACGGCGTTCCATATACGCATGACCTTAGCGACCATGGCGCACTTGAACGCGTGCATGTTTACTGCAAAGGCGCCATCTTCCTCGACATCTTTGCAGCCTGTGGTCTGCCGGAAGTTCATTGCTGATAGAGCTCTGTGCCCCTGTCGGACGAGGCTGTTAAACATTAGGCCTGCGCGCGGATTTGCAGCGCCTACGCCGTAATATGAGCGGCTTAAGGTATGCATCGCCTGGGAGATACTGCTCTCGTCGGCGTGGAAATTCCACTTGCGCATCCCTTCTACGCTGCCGAATAAACGTGCAATTGAGCAGGCTAGCGCAGCACTGAAGATCTTTGTATAGCCGAAAATCTCACTGGGAATGTAGCACACCAGTCTCTGTATGCTCCCCCAGGCGTAGGCGCGCTTGATGTCTTTGAGCTCTTGCTCAGAAAAGTTGTTGAAGGTGCAGCGTAACCAAAGTTTGGCTTCGCTTCCAAGACCGATCTGTTGTTCTCCGATATACTCTACCATGGCAAATCCTCGGGGTTGTGGTGACTCAACAGCTATACGCCAATGGTAAATTAATTTTTATAAAGATCTCGGGCTCGCCCCCGCCCCTGCCCGTGTGCGTGCTCTATTCTAAAATTCGAAAAAACCATGACTTCCATGCAGATCTCCATTTTCATGCTGAACGGCTCGCTGTATCTACGATAGAAACGCAAAGACGCGAAGTTGGGAAGACGCAAAGGGGCTGCATAGTGGTTATAGTGGTCTCCATATAGGTGAATTTAAGTGTTAGCTGTGTTGCCGAACAGTAGCGCTTTTTCTTTGCGCCTCTGTGACTTAGCGTCTTTGCGTTTCTTTTCGTGTAGGTGGCAGTGGGCTCTTGGATAAACATCGCGCAACTCGCAGCCTCCATCCCATTTCGTGCTGAACGGCTCGCTGTATCTACGATAGAAACGCAAAGACGCAAAGTTGGGAAGACGCCAAGGGGCTGCATAGTGGTTATAGTGGTCCCCATATAGGTGAATTTAAGTGTTAGCTGTGTTGCCGAACAGTAGCGCTTTTCTTTGCGCCTCTGTGACTTAGCGTCTTTGCGTTTCTTTTCGTGTAGGTAGCAGTGGGCTCTTGGATAAACATCGCGCAACTCGCAGCCTCCATCCCATTTCGTGCTGAACGGCTCGCGATATTTACGATAGAAACGCAAAGACGCGAAGTTGGGAAGACGCAAAGGGGCTCATTAGGTCTGTAGCCATCTCCAAATAGCCCTTACGCCTGTGGAAGAGGACCTCGGAGCAGGCGGTGTTCTACAAGAAGGCGGACGGTAGCACTCAAGGGAAATAGAATGCTCTGCGCGAGATCCGGAGAGATGATCGCCACCTCCCAGAAAGCGATGTTGAGCTTACTTTCAAGAAGCTGGCAGGTCGCGTGGCGCCAGGCTAGGTTCCACAGCTCGCGGTCGGCCTCCTTGCCGAAGTAGTCCTCGACTCTATGCATGGGCCAGGCGAAGGCGAGCTTGACGCAGCGATAGATACACAGTGCCCGTGTCCACATTGCCATAGCGATACTATGCGCGTGGAGCGCAGGATGGTATACGTCAGTGCTGCAGTTCATCAGTCCAAATTTATATCGTGCTTTGTAGTAGTGGAGGAGTGCCCGCGATCCCACACGCGAGACAGCGTTGATGAACAGGCCCCAACGTGCTGAGAATGTACCGGCTTGATATGCGGTCATATTCAAAGAGTAGCGTGCTAATGCCACTGTATACACGTGGGTACGGTAGCGCCACAATTGGCTTCGTTCTGCGTCACCAATAACCCAGCATGCCCATGACAGTGTCGACGATGTTAAGATGCGCCCATAGTGAAATACCTCCTCGGGGAACACGACGATGAGGTTAAAGAGGTAGCGGATTTTGTATTCTCTGCGTGCCTGCTGTCGGGTATCTTGTGGCAGTTGACGGCGCACAGCGCGGTACATGGTCAGGGCTTCACTGGCAGGGTGGTCGTCAACAGGTCCTGTTAGTGGCATTGGTGTTAGTTGTCCGTGTTCACTGAGAATATACCTAATAAAACAGTGTATTTTGAATTAACGTTTTTGATCGGCGTTGAGTATAGTCTTCGGGTCGGTTTTAGGCGACGAATAACCAGTGGACGGTTTTGGTCACAATATAGGCCGGAACGGCCAAGGTCCCCAAAGTGATGATCATCTTGATGGCGATTTCAAAGAGTTCACGCATGTCGTCTTTTAGGGCCCGAGAAATCTCCGCTTCAGGGTCCCATGCCATCATCATATGGTGGCGGACTGCTCCGCCAGTGTTTTTAATAGCCCAATAGCTAGCCGCGGCGGCGCTGCCGACACAAATCAGCCCTTCTTTGCTTGTGAATAGATCCTTGGCATCGAAGCTTGAGGGCCACCATTCCCGCTTTACTGTAGCCGGGACAACGAAGCCTATCGCGGTCGCAGCAGCTACTGCAGCGGTCATTTTTGCCACCGATACTACGCCACGGACAAAATGGCGTTCTCTTAGGTTTGCACGTTCCTCGTTGGGCATGAGGCCTGAGTGAAGCCTAAAAGCCAAATGGATTTTGGAAATGAACCCCATAATATCGCTCCCTCCTCCATGAGCCAGTATCTACCTAACGTTCTAATAAATTCGATGGCAAAGAGCATAGACCTCTTTCAGCAAAAAGGCAAAGGGCTCTGTGTGAACATGTATTTTTATGTTGGCCCTTTACTCGCATTATCATAATAGCCTATACTCTTGTCCAAATTGCTTGGAGTTTGTCTATATTTGATTTACAATCATCAACTATAGAATTTGTTTTTGGAAAGGAGATGTTTTATGAGTGACACGTCACTAGGAATGAGCTTAAGAGATCAGTGTCTCGCTAAGGATTGGGTTAGCCCTGACACTTGCTACAAAATGGGTAATTTTTCTGATAGCGTAGCTGCACAAGCAGGTAGTGCAAGCGAAGTATTGTGGGGCAACCTACAGACTAATGGCGCTGTACCTAGTTTGGGAACCCTTGTTGTTGACAACACACCTGTGCAAGTTAAGCAATGGGGACCTAATTTGGCCGAGGGGATCTACAACTTTGCCGGGAACACCACTGCTACGATCAATGGTTGGGTGACAAGGACGGCTGGGCCTAGTGTCGATCATGGACTACGCGTATTTGGTAATGCCGTTTCTGCACACTCGGGATCCTTAGTGCAAGGTGTTGGGACCACGGGAGGTCTAGTGCTTTCGCTATGGTCTCTAGGTCGTCTAAAGGCCGCTGCTGGCTGGCGTCCTATGGCGCTATTGAGTACAGCGTTTTGGGGAATAACGACACTCGCGTTTTCTGCATTTACTGCTCAAGAAGTTGTTTCGATTGCTAGCAACGCCCTTTACGGCAAGGGCGCTGATGTCGCTGCAGGTCAAAGTCTGCTTGCAGATTTTGGTAGTGAGTCTACCCCGCCGACAGCGACAGTATTTAAGGACGAACTTTAGTCACTAATCACTGACTAATCTTGTGATCGAGTAGCTCGTGGAGCCTGCCTTCTAGCATGCTCCCGAGCTTTCCGTGGCAGGCAGCCCAAGCTCCAACGGCTGCTAATGCTGTAGTTGCAGTGCCTCCGACACCATAAGCAATCCAGCGGGCGTTGCTTTGGTATTCGTCTGCCTGGCAACCCTGTGGATCAAGGACCCACGAAACATGATGGCCGATGCTTTCGACTCCATGTTGGACGCGTGGAATCACAGAAAGAGCAGCTGTCATCGCTCCGAAGCCGGCTGAAATAATCGCCGTGGAAATCCATAGTGATGGGTTGATGTCGACGATAAGTCTCGCCCCCACAAACACTGTACCTGCAACGAAGATGGGGCCTCCGAGGGCACCTGTGATGAAGGCTGCAGGGACCATAAATACTACATCACGTATAAGCCGAACGACATCCATGAGAGCTTCTTTGGCGTGTGTTTCGCGGAGCGCTAGGCAGTCATTTTGCTTGGCCATCAGCTCGGCGACAGTTCTGGGTAGTACTTGTACCATTTTTCCTCTCAAGCATTCTCTGTCTATGGTGGAGTGCTATTTTACCGTGTTTTTATTAGGGCTGGATGAAGGGGGAATGAAGAAGTGATGAACGGAGCGACATAAGGCCTTGGATGACTTCCAAGGACGCTTTTTAAAGCTGCAGGCGATATGGGAAATACGTGCTAGAAGGTGTCGACGTTGATGGTGATAGACAGTGTGAATAAAGGTTTGTGGGGCGACGCATCCTGTAGCCATCATTTTAATTTGATGTTGCTTCTGTAATACATCTCCCGTGCTTTGAACCAAGCCTTGGACGGCTCCTAAGGCAGCAAACGCCGCAGGCATGCGCGGCGCTACAGCCAAGAGTGTTGTTGAGTGCGAAGTGCTACTGCAGAGCAGCGCCCAAATGAGGCTAGCTTGTACGCCGATAATTGCGCCTCTCACAGCATCGTCTACTGTAGCGTGGAAAATACGGAAAGCCAGATTCAAGACGCGTGTGGCCAGCTCATGGCCAAAGTGGGTGCGTAGTTTTAGATCGTGAGTAAAGTCAAAAGTCCCCCGTTGGATACGCCCATAGGCGTCTCCCACCTCAAAATAGTCCATGCTCCCCCTCTTTGAAAAGAGTATGGAGCAAAGTCTTCAAGACCGCTTAAAGGGTGGGATAAGGGACTGTAAAGCCACTCAATACACAGGTAACAGGAGCTGTGCTCTGGCCCCACTGACAAATGCCTGCTAGATTGGTAAGTTAGTGGTTTTAAGTCCAAAAGGGTCGACTTACTGTAGCCCCACCCGTGGGGGTGGGGTGGAGCAAATATACTTTCTGAGGCCTGAAGAGAGTGTAAAGTAATCGTCGCGGTCTTATGTTTAAGTCATAAGCTTCAAGCAACCAATGATATACACCGATAGCGCGAGTCCTCGAGTGCCATGGAGTGCGTGCGCTCCGCGCCGCCCTCTAGGAGTTCGTAGACATGAAGAATGCTTTTGAGGAGTATCTGTAGATGATTGCTTTGGCGACGTGGCACGGCAGAAAGCCCTTTGGGTTTGTTCGCATCTCCAAACAAGGAGTCACGAACACTAAAATAAGCCCGAGAGTTATACGTGAACGTTAAAAGGCGGCGCGGAGCGCACGCACTCCATGGCCCTCGCTGCGCTCGCGCTATAGGGAATCTACGTAG
>JAJFMA010000245.1 GCA_021772415.1 Chlamydiota bacterium | reverse complement strand
GTCGAGTTGCCTCGGATTAATGATGCGCTTGTGAACACGCAACCCTATCGTTACTGCTATGCGGTGGCATCTCAGTCCTCATCAACGTTCTTTCATCAGTTGGTGAAGATCGATGTCAATACTCATGCTGTCAAAACTTGGGAAGATGCAGGATGCTATCCCGGTGAGCCCGTGTTTGTTCCACGTCCTGAGTCCGCTGCGGAAGACGATGGGGTGATTTTATCGGTCGTTTTGGATGCGCGACGCAAACGTAGCTTTCTACTTGTGTTGAATGCTAGTTCATTCCAGGAGTTGGCGCGCGTCCACGTGCCCCTCGCGATTCCTTTTGGTTTGCATGGACAGTTTTTTGATGAGGAAGCTCTAGACTCCATGTCCTGCGAAGCTGTAGCTGTGGAGTCTCTGTCTTCGGAGCTGCTGGAGGATAAAGTGCTCGAACCGAGTCCCTCACGACAAGGGGAGCTTGGTTGATGCAGAGGTGTGCAGGGCGTTTCATCTTATCTATGCTCCTGATATATTTGACCTTATGCCCCTCGTGTCGGCAGTCGACACCTGAAGGGAATTTTGGCAATTACAGAAAGGGATTCATTGTGTCGGACGGAGTCGACATCTTCTTTGAGGCTTTTGGTGAGGGCGAGCCCGTTGTGATTGTCCATGGTGGTCCGGGCTTAGATCACAGTTATTTGAAGCGTCCTCTTCAGGCTCTCAGTAATGACTTTCATCTCTATTTCTACGATCAGCGCTGTGTGGGGCAGTCGGGAGGAGATCCTGTGCCGCGCTCTGTCAGCATCGACGCCTTTGTGCGCGATTTAGAAGCTCTACGCAATGGCCTTGGCTTGGAGAAATTTCACCTTGTCGGGCATTCGTGGGGAGCACTTCTCTCTATGGTATACGCGACCAAACACCAAGACAAGCTGTTGTCGCTGGTGCTGCTAAACCCCATTCCCGCCACATATAAAGGCATGATGCATGTCGATGCCGTTGTGCGTGCACGCCATGAACAGAGTGATCGTGAGGTACTCGAGCAGCTTTCGACGTCAGAGGAATTTTTCGAAGGAGACAGGGATACGGTCAACAACTTCCTCAACCACTGGTTTAGCGCTTATCTGGCGCCAGGAACATCGCGGGATTTTTTGCATTTTGATGTCACTGAGCGCACAGCGAAGAACTGGTCTAGAGTCAATGCCCTGATGGTGCGTAGCCTGGGACGTTTCGATTTTCGTTCAGATATTTCGTATATCGATGTCCCTACTTTGCTTGTGCAAGGTGAAGGCGATGTGATCCCTACGGAGTACATTGCACAGATCCACACCAACATTCCTGCTGCAGAGCACGCTCTTATTTCTGACAGCGGACATTTCCCCTTCTTAGAGACCCCCGAGGTTTTGCTTCCAATGCTACGTAGCTTCCTCAGTAAGCACTCCAGCCAGGCTGAGTGAGCATCTCTCCGAAAGTTCACCACAGAGCCCACAGAGATCACAGAGAAGGATGTGAGTAGTAAAACTTAAGCGTCCTATTTAATGTCCCTTTGGTCCCTTGTGTCGCTTGTGTCCCTTTTTTCGGAGTGGCTAAGACAAAGGAAAGGTACTCACTGTGGGCTCTGTGATCTCTGTGGTGAGTTCTTCTATTTGAGAGCTTGCTTATGCACTCACTGTGCCGGGACGACACGGTAAAAAAAAAAGCCACCGATTGCTCGGTGGCTTTGAGTGTTGAAGACTGAAGGAGCTATGCTTACCAGGTGACACCCCGAGCCTTAAGAACCTCTTGAGCTTGCGGAAGCCCAGCGCTTGCAGCATGACGATATAGCTGCATGGCCTTTTCGTAGTCGGAGTCTACGCCCCAACCAGCTTCAAACATGCGCCCAAGATTATATTGGCCAAATTCATCGTTCTGCTCAGCAGCCTTGCCGTACCAGTAAACGGCCTCTTGGTAAGACTGTGCAACCCCTGAGCCCATTTCGTACATGGTTCCCAAGTTGCTTTGAGCTCGGCTGTTTCCGCGTTCCGCAGCTTTACGGTACCATTCGGCAGCTTTGTCTTCGTCTTTGTCCACGCCCCACCCATTTTGGTAGAGGCGTCCGTAGTTGTTTTCTGCCATAGCGAAACCTTGAGCGGCGGCGCGCTCGTACCATTTACGCGCTTCGGCGGGGCTAGCTTCAATGCCTGTCCCTTGCTCATACATACGTGCCAGATTATATTGGCCGTAAGGATCACCAGCTTCAGCAGAGAGAGCGTACCACTTGACGGAATCTTCATACTTTTGAGGTACGCCAGCACCGAGTTCGTACATCGCTCCGAGGTTAGATTGAGCGCGGCTATTGCCTTGCTCAGCGGCTTTCTTGTACCAGGCTACGGCTTTGACATCGTCTTGGTCGACACCCCAGCCATACTGAAACAGACGGCCATAGTTGTTTTGGGCGTCATCAAGACCTTGTTCCGCAGCGAGAAGGTATAGATTGGCGGCGTCTTCATAGCTTTGAGCGAGGCCGATGCCTGCTTCGTGCATACGGGCTAGGTTGTACTGTCCATAGGCGTCTTGCTGGTCAGCAGACTTCTGATACCAGTGGACAGCTGTTTTACTGTCTTGAGGTACGCCGTCGCCAAGCTCATACATAGTTCCAAGGTTGCTCTGGCCTCTAGGATCTCCGGACTCTGCTGCCTTGCGGTACCAGGCAACAGCTTGTGTTGGGTTCTTCTCGAGACCCCATCCAAACTGGTAGAGGCGCCCTAAATTGTTCTGAGCGATAGGCAAGCCTTGCTCAGCGGCTCTGTGGTACCAGCGAGCGGCTTCGGCGTCGTTCTCATCGGTGCCTTCACCATTTTCTAGCATCCAACCAAGGTTGTACTGACCGAAGATATCGCCCTGCTGTGCAGCTTTGCGGTACCATCCATACGCACGCCCGAGATCTTGCCCAACACCGCGACCTGTTTGGTACATGGTGCCGATGTTATTTTGAGCGATGGCTAGGCCCTGCTCTGCAGCTTGTTCGTACCATCTTGCAGCTTCCGCAAGATCAGGTCTGTCGAAGCCCCATCCACGTTCTAGGAGTGTTCCTAGGTTGTTTTGAGCTTCAGCAAGCCCTTGCTCTGCGGCACGTGTGTACCACTGTACTGCGGCGTGGTAGTCAACGGGAACACCCTCGCCGTAGACATACATGTAACCAAGGGCTTTTTGAGCAGGTGCATAGCCCTGTTCAGCGGCTCTTTGGTACCATTTGACGGCTTCAGCGAAATCCTGGATAACACCTTCACCGAAGTAGTAGCGGTCTCCGATCTCGAACCAGTTGACAAGTTGTGATGCTGACTCAGGCGTCCCAGGAACGAGTTTTTCTTCGTCTGGGCGGCGTCCCTGGTGACGGGAGCTGGTGCGGTCTTCCTGATGAGATGCTGCAGCGATAGGTCCTGCTTTTTGAAGCTCATGAGGAGCCTGGTGGCGGGCCACTTGGCTTTGTTGACGCTCTTCGGAAGGACTTAGTGAAACGCTAGAGCCTTCGGTGACGTTTTGCGCATTAAAGCGAGTAGCGGCCTCGGTTTCAGCGACAACGTACTTGGAGCCGACATCAGTTACTCGCCAGGCGCCGCGTGCGTCAAGGTCCTCTTCAAAGGCGACATCAACTTCTTCGCCAATTTGAAGGTCATGGCCTAGCTCGACTGCGACTTTGATCTGATGGTTGGTGACGTCCAGTATGGTTCCGTCCACGTCGTGGCCCCAGATGGCTGTCGTCCAAGGGATTAGGCATAGTGTTGCCAGCGACAGTGTTTTCTTTGACTTGGGACTAAACTGCATAGTGACCTCTACATATACTCAGCTTAAGCAAGATGCGTTTTCATTTTGCTCTTCAAGATTCTATAATACACAGATTATGTCAAGTAAGGATTTACCTTGATAGGACCTTAGTGGAGGTGAATGCACATAAACACTCTTGCACAAGCAGACATCACCGCTTGCGATTCGTTGTCACATGCTCACTGAAGAAGTAAACGCAGAGCAATAGAGGCGTATGGAAAACACAGTAGCAGCTCCTTCAAATCGCGCAAATCGCAAGCTCCGGCCCCTTTCATTAGGCACGTACCACGGCACTGAAGTAAAGACGGTATTCATCGGGTAGTTCATGGATGATGAAGTCTCTTTGCGCCTTTTTTTCTTTGCTTCTTTGCGTTTCTTTTCGTGCATCCTGAGCAGGCCCCCATGCCAAACGGCCCGCTGCACCTGTAAAACGGCTCGCCATATCTACGATAGAAACGCAAAGACGCAAAGTCGCAGAGGCGCAAAGAGGCTCTATAGTGGTTATAGTGGTCCCCAATGTCTGGACAATGGGTTAAACTATCTTAGCCTTAGCGTCTTTGCGTTAGCTACGCTGTCTGGAAATTTTCGTTGCAATAGCAAAAGCTCTTGGGTCTGCGGCCATGATGCGCTTGCTCTATCTCTTCACACAAATCGCAACAACGTGAGACCCGGCCCCTGTCATAAAAAGCTTACCCAAGCTCGGGGATAGCATGGATCGCCTCGTCGAGTAAGCGGCGTGCCTCGGGGAAGGTAAGGAGGGCGGGGGCGTCGTTAATGGGTACCCATCGGCAGTCGAGGAGTTCTTCCTCTTGAACCTTGATGCTTCCTGAGACGCGAGCGGCAAAATATTTTACAGTTTTGTCTATGTGCCTACCCTTCATGTCGAAGGTGTAGTGTTCTATGAAGGGGCCATCTCTAAGGATCTGCACCACTTCGAGCCCTGTTTCCTCGAGAAGCTCTCTAGTGGCGCACTCTATCGCTGTTTCGCCAGGTTCAGGATGCCCCTTTGGGAAGGCCCAGTGGCCTCCGTGAAGGTGATGCACAAGCAGAGCTCTCCAGCAGCCTTCCCTTTGGTCAAAGGGAAGGATTCCATAGGAAAGGTCTGTATCCATACGTTTGCTATCCGTTGAATGGGGCGAACACGATCGCGGAGTTATGACCCCCAAACCCGAAGGAGTTGGACAGGGCACCCGTGACCTTACGTTCTACGGCCTTTGTAGGGATGTCGTACTTCCCTTCAATCTCAGGGTTATCCTGGTTGATTGTTGGGTGAATGAGACCATCCATGATGGCTTTAACGCATACGACAGCCTCAGCACCGCCGGCGCCACCGAGTAGGTGACCGATCATCGACTTGGTGGCGTTCATCGTCACCTTGCTGATATCGGGGAAGAATTTACGGATCGCTGCTAGCTCCGCCATGTCACCTTGCGGTGTGGATGTCGCATGAGCGTTGATGTAGTTGATGTCTTCAGGATTGATACGTGCATCCTTGATGGCATTGCGCATGCAGAGTGCCACGCCTTCGCCATCAGGACGAAGTTCAGTGATGTGGTGTGCGTCGCAGGAGTAGCCACCGCCGAGGTATTCGGCATAAATCGGGGCTCCACGCTTTTTGGCGTGTTCTAGGCTTTCCAGGAGGATGACGCCAGCGCCTTCGCCCATGACAAAACCGTCGCGGTCGCGATCCCAGGGGCGTGAGGCACCTTGGGGATCTTCGTTGCGTGTCGAGAGGGCGCGGCAGGAGCTGAAGCCTCCGAGGCCAGCGATATTGATAGGGGCTTCAACACCTCCACATAGCATAAGATCGGCTTCGCCAGCACGGATGTGGTTGGCGGCGGAGACGATGGCGTAGTTGCCCGTGGCGCATGCGGCCGAAATACAGTAGTTGGGTCCCATAAATCCGAGATCCATTGCCAGAAGGGCGCCACCCATGTTCGTTAGGGTGTATGGAATGAAGAAGGGAGAGAGCTTCTTGTGGCCGTGATCGAACATTTTCTGGATGTTATCGAGGTAGACTTGCATGCCACCCATGCCGGAGCCAATGAGAACGCCGCAGCGTGCTTTGTCAAAGGCTTCGAGATCTTCTTTGCTGATCTTGCCGTGTGTGAGGGATTTTTTTCCCGCTACGATGGCGTAGGCCATGTAAATGTCTATGCGGCGGCGTAACTTCCGTTCGATAAGTTCTTCGTCGTCGAAATTCGGGATACTTGCGGCAAACCGAGTGGGATAATCGTCACAAGGGAACCTATCGATAGGACCTACTGCGCTGGTGCCTTCGAGTAGCTTTTGGTAAAAGACGTCGACGTCATTGCCGAAACATGACGCAACACCTAATCCAGTGACAACGATTCGCTTCCTGTCCATAATCTCCCGCTCGTTACGGTGGTTTACGCTGTTTTTATGCCTTCTTTTGCCAGTAAGGCCTTTGCCTCGCTGACTTTATCTCCTTGGATCTCGACGACCCCATTTTTCACGGTGCCTCCACAACTACAGTAGCGCTTGAGAAGGCTCGCTAAGCGGCGAAGCTCGTCGGCATCGCCGGGCAGGTGGCGAATTACTGTCACCTGCGTATGCTTCCTGCGTTCTAGCCGCACGGACGTCTGTCGTCGAGGCCCCTTCTTTTGAGGGGCTTCCTCGGGGGAAGGGATCCATTCGCCGCCTATGGTAAAAGGCATGAATTCTACCCTTCCTTGTAGCTGTCTTCTTCGTCCCCTTCGGGGATGTCGTAGTCCACGACTTTACCGTCTTTCCACAGTTGTTCGAGCCGGTAACGCTCTCGAACACCTGGTCTGAAGAGATGCACTATAATATCTCCATAGTCCATTACAATCCAGTCGCCCGTCGTATCTCCTTCCACATGCAGGGGACTACGTCCCGTAGAGCGCAAACGCTCAGCGATTTCACGACTGATTGCTTGAGTGTGGCGTTCGACGCGACCTTCAGCGATAACGAAGTATTCCGTCAGACTAGAGATAGTGCGAACATCGAGAACGAGGGTATTAAAGCCCTTTTTGTCGACGATGGCGTGGACGACGAGGTCAAGGGGCGTGTGACGCCTTTCTTGCATAAGAATGTGGCCTTGTGAGGGTTTTTCAGTCCAGCTCATCCTGTTCGGGGTCAAGGCTTTTAATGCTGGGCCGTTTAAAACCATTTAGTATAAACGATGAACTTCTATGTAGTCCAGTATTTTAGCCGGGACTAAGTGTCCGCAGTATAGCCCATTTTTTAGGCGTTCGCGGACCCTGGTAGCGCTGACATCCATAATAGGAATCGCGGTACTGCCTGCTAAAATGGCAGACTTCAGCTCGTTGGGGAGTTTTTCGATATCTGCTATAGGCGTTCCAGGGCGGTGGCCGATAAGCGGTGGCGCTAATTGAAGAATTTTCAATGGGTTGCGCCACTGGCCCAAGGAGTGGGCTGCGTCGGCCCCGAGTAGCAGACGTAGCTGTCGTGGTTGTGGGCGTTGCTGCTCCTGGTCAACCAGTTCCTGTAGGGTATCTACGGTATATGAGATTCCCCCACGCTGGCACTCGACATCACGGACAAAGAAATTGGGGACATTTTCTACTGCGAGCTCGGTCATGTGAAGGCGGTGGTCTGCAGAGGTATGCAAACGATCCTTCTTATGTGGATTTGTGCTGGTGGGAAGGAACCACACCTCCTGTAGCTGATGTGCCTCCATCAGGGACAAAGCTAAGTTGATGTGGCCCCAATGTGGGGGATCGAAAGTGCCGCCGAAGACACCAACTTGTGGTGAGAGGGTATCGGATGGAGACACTAGCGTCCTCTATAGATTAAATAAAATTTCGCGGTACTTCGGTAGCGGCCAGTATTTGTCGTTGATAGTATCTTCGATGGCGTCGACGACTTCGCGGAGACTGTTGCCAGTGCTGGCGGCGTTATCTCGCAGAGCTCTGCCTCGAGCTTCACTTTGGGAGGTCGTGTTGGCTTTAGCGCGCTGCTGTTCAAGTCGCTTGGCTAGCTTGCAGCCTTTTTCGATGCTTTCGCAGAGTGCTTTGAGGAGTCGCTTTTGTTCCACTAGCGACGCCGTGCCGTTGAGGGCTTCGGTGCAGCTTGTGATGCTTTGTGCAAGGTCTTTTTGGGCCCGTGTTGCAGCAGGAAGCACGTGGGTGAGGAATAATTCGGCCATGAGGTCCGTTTCGATGTCGTGAGTGTGGGCATATGCTTCGCACAACACCTGGTAGCGGCACTCAAGTTCTTCGGCATTGAGGACACCTTCAAGGGCGCGTTTACTTTTTTTAGTGATGAGTGCCTTGTAGCTGTCAATTGATAATGGTGTGTTGGGGATCTTACGCTTTTGTGCTTCTTTGACCCACGCGGCACTATAGTTGTCACCGGAAAAACGTATCGGTTCGGACACTTTTAGGTACTTGCGTAGAACGGGTAGGAAATATTTCCCAAAGAACGCCTGGTCCGGTTTCTTGGGTACAACTTGAACGCTCTTTTCAATTTCATCGAGGATCTCGTTCAAACTTTCGGCCACGATACTATTGAGGATTGTGATAGGAAAAGAAGGATTCGACGAAGAGCCTACAGCACGGAATTCAAATCGGTTGCCGGTAAAGGCAAATGGTGAGGTGCGGTTCCTGTCAGTGTGGTCGCGAGGCAGATCCGGAATGACGAGGCTCCCGAGGTCGTAGGATGGCTGCTTTGGTGTGTTAGTAACATTGCGATTTTTTGTGATGTCACTGAGTAGTCGTTCGAGGACTGTGCCCAAGTACACCGAAATTATTGCTGGAGGAGCTTCATGGCCACCAAGCCGAAGATCGTTGGAAGCGGACCCTATGGAAGAGCGAAGAAGCTCCGGGTGTCTGTGAGCAGCGTGTAGCACTGCAGTCACGAGGGTGAGGAAAGGCCAGTTGTTTTCAGGATGTGCTGTAGGGTCAAACAGATTCAAACCCGTGTCAGACATTAGTGACCAGTTGGCGTGTTTACCTGAGCCGTTCAACGCAGCGAAGGGCTTCTCATGTAGGAGACAGGTCAACTTGTGCTTGCCTGCAACGACACGCATGAGCTCCATAAGGAGTATGTTGTGGTCAACGGCAGACGATGCGCGCTCGAATACTGGCGCCACCTCATGCTGGGCGGGAGCTACTTCGTTGTGGCGTGTCTTTACGGGAATTCCAAGGTGAAGGGCTGTGCTTTCAAAGTCGTGCATGTAGTGGATCACGCGATCACGTACGGCGCCGATGTAGTGATCTTGAAGTTGTTGTCCTTTGGCTGGCGCAGCGCCAAAAAGGGTGCGCTCCGTTAGCATTAAATCGGGCCTAAGATCACGTAGTGAACGGTCGACTAAGAAGTACTCTTGTTCGAAACCTAGCGTAGTGTAGACCCGTTTGGCTTTGATGCCAGAGAGTTTAAGTAGTCGTAGTGTCGATTCGCCGAGCTTGTTTTCGGCTCTTAGTAGAGGTAGCTTGTGATCCAATGCTTCCCCGGTCCAAGAGAAAAATATCGAAGGAATGCAGAGGGTCGCTCCACCACCCGTCTTCCAAATAAATATGGGCGACGTGGGATCCCATGCAGTATAGCCACGAGCTTCAAAAGTGCTGCGTAGGCCTCCGGAAGGTAACGATGATGCGTCGGGTTCCCCCTGAAGGAGCTGCTTGCCCCCGAATTTTTCTATGACGCTGTCATGGACGTGCCAGTCAATAAACGCGTCGTGTTTTGCTGCGGATAGTCCGGTTAAAGGCTGGAACCAGTGGGTGAAGTGCGTTGCTCCTAGGCTAACCGCCCAGTCTTTCATCGTGCTGGCGATGATGTCAGCATACTCAGTTCGGATCTTCTCTCGCCCCTCCATAGCTGCGACGACATTATTGTAGATTTCTTTTGGGAACAAGCGCTGCATGACGGTGCGGTTAAAGACATAACTACCAAAGCCCTCTGAGGGTACTTCAGAACTCGTGGATGGCGTAGGCTTGGATGTTCCCACCGGTCGTGAACCGATAGTCTGTATAGCTTTTAATCGTCCTGACATTGCGTACTCTCTCTTTGGTTGTTAAATAATTTCCCAGCCTTCGCGACGACATAAGGCTTTAAGCCGCCTGTCGGGGTTAACCCCGACGGAAGTGCCCGCAGCCTGAAGAAACTCAAGATCCCGGAGGCTGTCGGTATAGACCGTAGCCTTATCCGGGCTTAGTCCCATCTCGGTCATCCACTCGTTTAACAAATGAGCTTTCTCCGCGCCTTCAAGAATACTTGCGATGTGGGCAAATCGTCCATCTTCGGTGAGCGCATAGCTTGATCCCCAGCAGCGGTCGACTCCAAGCTTGCGCGCGATGGCAGCAACGAGAAAATCGGGGGAATTGGAAAAGATAGCAGTGTGGTGCTGATGCCGCTGTGCCTCTCGAAGACGTGAGAGTGCCGGTGCGTAGACTAGGCGGTCGATGTATTCGTCCGCGAATGCTTCTGCTCGCTCAGTGACTTGCTGAGATGGACGTCCTTTGAATAGTTTGTCAAAGGACAGAGCATGGAGGTTGCTTGTAGGCATCCCAAAAAATTTGAAGCGTGCATAGCTGAAAAAAAGGGAAAGTAAGGTAGTCAGGGAATAGGCTCTCTTTCGAAACAAATATGCACCGAAATGAAAGCTGGCGTTAGCGCTTATAAGGGTGTGATCTAAGTCAAACGCGCTGACGTAGTCACTCACAATTTCTCCCTTAGCTAGATTTTGTCTTTGAGTTCAGAAATCTTTGTTTCAATCTCGCTGATGACGGCATCAGTTTTATCTAGGCGCTCTTTTTCTATATTCTGTAGTTCGTTGAATTCTATGGCCTGCTCAAAATCAAGTCCCGATGAGCCGCCTGCTTTGCGGTATTGCTCGAGTTGTGTCTTAATTTCCTTTCGCAAAGCGCGGCGCTCTTCAAGGATACTGCGTAGCTGCTGCAGAGACTCTTGGTCGTCTTTAGAGAGACTTAACAGCGCCTGCTCTCGCCTTTCTGCGATAAGATCACGGACAGGCTTGAGGCGTTTCTCCAGGATGATGCGCTTAGATCGGTTGAAGTCTTTGTCTTTAAGCTCTTCGGTGATCGCATCGCGTTCGCTTTCGATCTCTTCGAAAGACGTTTTCGCGTCGGAATCAAGGACGGCTTGGATGCGCTGTTCAAGGGCGTCAATCTTATCTCGGCGGGCTTGTTCGCGCTCTTTTTCAGCTTGACGGAGCTTTTCTTCTTCGGCCTTCAATGCTTCTGTGATGGGGCTGCGCGCCTTGTGCAGGTGTTCCCGAAGAAGGTGTTGTTCGTCTTTGCCGAGGGTATGAGAACGGATTTCTTTGTTTAGCTCATCGAAGCGCTTTCGGGCTTCCGGAAGCGAAAGCTCTCCGTCGCTAAATGCTTTGGCACAAGTATCGATTTGCCCCAGCATGGCTTCACAATTCTCTTTGAAAACTGCCTTCTTTTTGAGACGCTCTTTTTTGCGTTCCTTTTCTTCACCTTTGATGCGGTTCCAGCATTTGCTGAGCTGGGAGCGCGTGTGGGTGAAACTGTGAGTATTAAGAGTGAGCGTTTTAGCGATGCTTTGGAGGGCCTTGATTTCTTCGCGCAAGAAAAACAGCGATGGGCCTAAGTCGTCGTTAGTGAAGTGCTGTTTTACAAATGTGTCGATATCTTTGATGAACTGCTCGCTGATCTCTTTGATCAGTTCTTTACGTCTAGGAAAAACCAGGTCTCCAGCAGCAGAAAGCCGTTGAAAGAACTTGTTCTTCTGTCTCACCCGCATATCGGTTTTAACAAGTTCCTTGCGCAGAGCATTCACACGGCCGGCGTGGGCATTGAGAAGGCTAAGTTCCCTTTGGATCGGATCATAGAACGCCAGGCGTTCTTTTAAACTCTCGCAGCTTGCCCCGAAATCTACAGGCGGCGCTTGAGTGAGTTGTTCGCTGAGAGCGCCAAGATCTTTTTCTAGGGCGACGATGGCAATTTCAATTTGTTCGACGGCGAAAGCGGTTTGTTCGTCGAGGATTTCTTTAAGTTGGCGCGCTTCTTTGGTGAGTTCGGTGAAGCGTTCCCACAGCTGGGGACGGATGGCTGGGGTGATGTTCTCTTTAAACAGCTGCATTGACAGCTTACGCAGTTCCCAAAAGCTGCGGAAGTTGGGAGCGCCGGACTGTCCGATGGACCTTTCCATTAATTCGATAGCCTTTACAACTTTGGCATCGTTGTCGGCAAGCGCTTCTATTTCCTTTAGGCCCTCGTCGAGCTTGAAAACGTCGCGAGAACTCTTGGGTTTGGTGGTGTCGGTCTCTGAGGTGCTAGCAGGAGTCCCTTCTATAGATACACTAGTACTAGCAGTCTCTTCGGCGGGTTCAGGATTTTTTGCTGTGTCGCCACTATCCTCATTCGTACCCTCTGTCGGAGGGGACTGCTCTTGAGCCGTAGTTTCAGCCTCAGATGTTGGAGCTGTTACTGGTGCAGGAGGTGGTGCTTCGAGTGCAGGCGAAGTGTCTTGCTGAATGGAAGGGGTATCTTTTGATTGGCTCATTGTTCCGGGTGCTGGCGACACTGTAAGGGATCTGACCTAGAATTGCTTATATTAATAAAGTCTACGGATCACACCTATTTCAGTAAAGATTTTTTCACAGTTTTGCCGCGTTGCGATCTTTTGGACCATGGTTTTGGGGAAATTCTTGGCATTTTTCAAATTGGTGGTAATAATGGCTACTCGATCTCATACAAGCGAGGACGCACAATGAGCCGCCAACGTATCTCTTACCATGAAGGTGTTACCCTATTTAAGGAGGGCACTCTTGAAGAACTTCAGGAGCGTGCTGTGGAGCTGCGTAATGCTAAAAACCCGTCGGATCGTGTGACTTTTGTTTTGGACAGCAACCCAAATTACACTAATGTGTGTAATGCGGACTGCTCGTTCTGCGCCTTTTTCCGTCATGCTAAAGCTAAAGATGCCTACACTAAAAGTGTGGACCAGGTGATGGAACACCTTGAGTTTGCGCGACGTGCCGGGATAACTACTGTCCTGCTGCAAGGAGGACTCAGTGACGAACTGACTCTCGATTATTACGTCGAGTTGGTGCGTCGTGCTCGTGCAGAGTATCCTGAATTATATCCGCATTTCTTTACGGCACCGGAACTTTGGAATTGTGCTAGGGTTTCTGGGGTGTCACAGCGTGAGGTGTTTCAGGCTCTTTATGATGCAGGGCAGCGTACGTTTCCTGGAGGAGGTGCCGAGATTCTTTCCGAGCGTGTGCGGCTTCATGTCTCGCCTAAAAAAATGGCGCCGGGAGCTTGGGCGCATCTGCATCGGCTTGCGCACCAGGTAGGCTTCCGCAGTACGGCGACGATGATGTATGGGCATGTTGAGGAACCAGAGGATATTGTCACGCACTTGGAGTACCTCCGGCAGATGCAGGATGAAAATCCTGGATTCACCGCTTTTATCCCTTGGAGCTACAAGCGCGATCGCACGGCTTTACGTCGTTCCGTCAAGCACTGGGCTGGTGAGGACGCCTATTTTAGGATTCTCGCCTTTTCTAGGGTCTATCTCGACAACTTTGATCATGTGCAAGCATCGTGGTTTAGCGAAGGCAAAGAAGTTGGTGTCAAAGCTCTGCACTATGGTGCCGACGACTTTGGCGGAACCATTCTTGAAGAGAACGTCCACAGAGCAACAGGGTTCATTAATAAGACGGACCACCAGGGGATGTTGGACATGATTCGTGAAGCAGGGTTTAAGCCGGCGCAACGTAATCCTTCATACGAGATTCTACGTACCTACGAAGGTGTCGACACCGTCGACGTTCCAGAGGCAGGTAAGGTCCAAGAGCCCGACCAAATATGTATCCAAGGCTGTAAGTAGTGGAGATACATTAACGGCTCGCTGCGCCTGTAAAACGGCTCGTTGTATACACGACAGAAACGCACTTGACAGCGGAGCTTGCGACGCTAAGACGCCAAGTCGCAGAGGCGCAAAGGGGCCTCTCCTTTCATTAGGCACGTACCACGGCTCTGAAGTAAAGACGGTATTTATCGGGTAGTTAATGGATTGTAAGGCCTCTTTGCACCTTTTTTTCTTTGCGTCTTTGCGTTTCTTTTCGTGCATCCTGAACAGGCCCCATGCCAAACGGCTCGCTGCGCCTGTGAAGCTGCTCGTTGTATACACGACAGAAACGCAAAGACGCTAAGTCGCAGAGGCGCAAAGAGGCCCCTCCTTCCATTAGGCACGTACCAAAGGAATGGATGCACTCTATCCTCTGCCACTCTCTTTATCTATAGATGTTCAACTAAATGCCAACACTAGCTACGTTCGTTTTCTACCTACACCAATGACAAGCTGAGGTTGGGATACATGGAAAATGAGATTTCACATGAAATTATAGGTGCAGCCATTGAAGTTCACCGAACGTTTGGAGGGCCTGGACTACTCGAGAGAGTCTATGAGACAGCTTTGTGTCATGAACTCACATTGCGAGGATTGAAGCTTCAACAGCAGCTTGTTGTCCCAGTGAAATACAAAGGCATAGCAATCCAAGACCCATTGTGTCTCGATATCCTTGTTGAAGACAAAGTCATCATTGAAGTTAAAGCCACGGAAAACACACATCCTGTGCACCAAGCCCAACTCCGCACCTACCTTAAAATGACGAATATAAGGCTAGGGCTTCTGATGAATTTCGGGAAAACGTGCATCAAAGACGGTATTCATCGGGTAGTTAATGGATTATGAGGCCTCTTTGCGCCTTTTTTTCTTTGCGTCTTTGCGTTTCTTTTCGTGCATCCTGAACAGGCCCCATGCCAAA
>JAJFMA010000244.1 GCA_021772415.1 Chlamydiota bacterium | reverse complement strand
TAAAATAAGCCCGAGAGTTATACGTGAACGTTAAAAGGCGGCGCGGAGCGCACGCACTCCATGGCCCTCGCTGCGCTCGCGCTATAGGGAATCTACGTAGTTAAACATTAGCGAATTAAGAAGTATTTCGAGTTTGCTCCTTTATTTCTTTACACTCTCGTAAGGGCGACACATTAACACGAAACATGTGTCGCACCTACAGCGCTCCGGGGATTGATTTGCCTACCTGGGGCTGCACCCCAGGCTATGCAGGTTGCCAGTCCTTCGGGCCTCCAAAAGAAGCCGTGCGCCTATTTTTAACACTTTCACCACCCCTTCAGGTACATGAAGCGCTTAACACGCCACCATAGAGCAGTCTGAATATCCATCGGCAAATCCCAGTT
Source organism: Chlamydiota bacterium (assembly GCA_021772415.1). Taxonomy (GTDB): domain Bacteria; phylum Chlamydiota; class Chlamydiia; order Chlamydiales; family JAJFMA01; genus JAJFMA01. The sequence continues at coordinate 2,764 of JAJFMA010000244.1, read as the reverse complement.
ATGTGAAACCCGCCCCGACTCTAGAAACACCCGATTAGACGCATCATCGCCCAAATTATGAAGAGCATGAGCGAGTGAAACCCTGTCGGGAATGACCCCATCGCTTCCCTTAGATCCCGGAGATTTATGCTGAACGATAATATGCTGAATCCCCAGCTTAGTCAGTTTCTTAGCGGCAGCAACACCATCTAACTCCTGACCAGCTAAATAAAACAAAGGTTTTAAGAGCGCTGTTACAAGCGCCCCTGCGGTATCTGATAGGCAGCTAAAACTACGGTCAGAAATGCACAGGTAGCGCACTCCCTTTTTCAGTCCTTCCGAAAAGTCATGCTGAACAATCGCCTCGCCGACCATGCCGCCACCAAGCGAAAGCCCCTTCATGATAATCTTCCGCGCGCCGACCTTGTTTTCTAAAAACTGCAGACCCGCTTCGACACCCGCACCTAGCTGGTACCTCGTAGGCCAGCCCCCACTAGCGCCCACTGCAGGGCCATTGATCAACAGAGTGTTCATACCATCGCTATAATTGCTCTTAGCAACATCCTCTAGAGATCCACGCAAAGTCATCGCGTTGCCCATCGCATTGACAGCCCAACTGCCATTGTTGATTGTGCTTTTGTGACCGGCCAAAACCGCCTCATAGCCGGTACCAGACTTATATAGACGAACTTTCTTAGTCACAAAACCCTTCCCCTCTAATCTCTCAATTGCCTCATCCACACCGGAGCTAGAATAGAAAAGACTCCCACAGTGAAAAAGCGACATCAAAGCCGAGGGATACGCCAAAAAGCCGATCGTTGACGAGAGCACCTTACGCGAGGCAAGCGCCATACAAGTAATGTGTGCAACCCCAAGAGTTCCGCCGCTTACTACAGTGTAGCCCGCCCAAAGCACCCCAGCAAAAACAAGGTTGTTGACAACACGACTCACGCGATCAAAATTGCTCGCTTCCGCGGTGAAAGTGTCGATATGAAGAAAATTTTTGTCAGACGTCGTCTCTGAGGAATCTCGCTTCAGATCCGTTTTGACCCGACTATCGCCATAGATCAAAGGCTCAAAAAAACTAGCTATACCACTGCTCATACCATTCTCCCAGTAGGCAATTAGAACCTAACAGGATACAGAGGCATAAGCCTATAGTCCAGATTGAGCTTTCTGGTAATTGTGAAACGCCACACGCAAGAACGGAGCTAGCTCATCCAGAGGCACCAAGGCCCCAGGAAGTGTTTGTTCAAACGTCGTGGTCTTCAGATAACGATCGCCAACTTTGACCACATTACGCCAGTAGTGACGCGCATGCTGTGGATTGTCACGAAGAAAACCCGCCAGCTGCCCGTAGGTGGGGCGGGTATCATTGATTTCGTCGCCTTCGAACATATAGTTCTTCCACCCGACAAACGCCTGACGCACCTGCCTAGGTAAAGCAGACTCAGACAGACCCTGTAAATTACCTTCGGACAGAGGATCTAAGGTTTCCACCAAACGCACATATTCAGCAGGTGCACTCTCCCAGTACTGCGGAGCCCACTGCGGATCGTCATCAAGGAATTCCGCAAATTCACGCATCGCTATAGGTCGATTGAACACCGTTCCACCCAACAACCTATCCCACGTGTGATAGCGAAACAGCAGCTCCGGAGGCGCCACTACCATCTCCTCGGCACGCACGGGATCCACAGCCACAGTACCCTTGTAGTTGAATGCAGGCAGATAGCCCGATTTCGAGCGCACATGGGCACGCATGTACTCGGGGTGCTGCCATAGAAAGACCGACATATCTCTGTTGGAAACCTGCAAGAAAGGACGATTTGACGTCCATCCCTCCATCATCCCGGACCACTGCGAGGAAATACTCCACAGCACTCCCGCTACAGCGACAACAACAAACAGCCATATCCAAGGGAAGAACGGATTCGAGTTGTAGGACTCATTAATAAACTTATCGTCAGGCAAGGTGTCATGCTTGTTGCTGTCCATGTCGCCACCACCTTAATATCCGTAGCCTAGCCTCACACTCACATACTCCGCTTGCTCACGACAGAACTGTCCCTCTAACGAGCAGCCCTTGTGATACTCCAAATAAGCCCTCAGCTTACCCCCAGCATGCGTGTACTTGTCGAATTCGTAGCCAAGTACGTACGTAGCATCGTACCTGTAGTCGTTATCTTCGCGCAAACGAAAATGCATCGCGTAGTACGGTCTGGCGATGACACACTGCGACGCCATGTGGCATTGAAAGAAAGGAAGGCGCGTCTCAAAGCCCGTCTCAATGTAGTTTCGTTCGAAATGAAAGGAGCTGTCAAAGTGGACAATATGTCCATAGCCCCAGTAGATGCGTGCGGCGTCCCATGGCTCGTAGGCCACGAAAAGATCCACATACTCGGCGCTAGGGTTGTACCGAGGATATTCCGGGCATTCCAAAAGAAACTCATCACCTAAGTGCGACGACACATGGAAGCCACGCAAACGAAAAGACCAGCGCCCACGCTTGTATGAAAGAGGGATCCCAATGAAGTAATCCGTGTTTATCAGCGCCGCTTCGGCACCCAGGTGATCAAAAATCCCCCATACATTCGCTTCTACCTCTAGTTGCAGCGCATCGCCACAACACCAATAGTTTTCCCAGCGCCATACTGGGAAGGCATGCCCAATGGAGATATCGATCAGGTGATCCGCTCTGATTTTGTGATTAACGCAGTAGACCTTGTCATTGAAACGCCATCCCACAGACATATCGCAAGCGCGAGGATCAGCTAGAAAGTGA
>JAJFMA010000243.1 GCA_021772415.1 Chlamydiota bacterium | reverse complement strand
TGTCAGCACGAACTGCTCAGAGTCAACATCAGAACGTTGGGCACGCGAAAATTGGGTCTTGTCTACGCCATTGGGTAAAATGGCATAAGGCGGCAAGTCCGCAAATTCACGCTTAAGAATAATCTCTTGTGACGCATTCGTCAGCACCAAGCCATCCAGCCTGCGTAGCAATGCAGCAAAACGCTTATGCCTTTGCTCAACACTCCCTTTTCCCTTGTCAGACAGATGAGGGAAAGGATCCTCGTGCCACTCCATCAAAATACGAGTACGCGGAAGCAGCCAGCGCCCCAGTAGCAGCTGTGCGACTTTGTTTGGACTCCGTGAAACAACGACTTTACGCGAAAAATCCGTCAACATGCGCGCCAAAAAACGTGTACGGGCCACGTATTTGGAAGTCGAGGCATACAGATGTATCCCGCTGCCGCGAAGATACTCTTGCACATCGTGGGCCTTTGGCTCATCGACGACATAGCCATAAAGGAAGACTTTGTGTCCCAATTTCGCTAGCGCAGCATAGTCTCGGATAACCTGCTGCACCATTCCTGAACTGAGACACAGCGGCAACGGATAATCGTAATAAATATTCATGGCAGACAGTGTACCCTAATGCCCATCTAAAGAAAAGAATCCATCGCAACCATAGCGAAGATGTTAAGCACCGAAACACAGACTCGGCTTTCGACATTTTTGTCATGAAGCACAGCAGATTAACATATTAGGTCGCTCAATCAACACGTGATCATCTAAAGCATCCCCCCTCATGAGGCCCGGAGGGCCAGCTTATGATAGCCCCACCCGTGAGGGTGGGGTAAAGCCAAAAAGCACCCTGAGCCCCATCGGGGCGGCTTGTGGCCCCAGTGGATTAAGGCGACACAAAGCATTCTACCCAAAGCGATGGGAGAAGGAAATCGCCTTTTTCTCTGGATCCATGAACTGGGGCCACAAATTGCCCCTAGAGGGGCTCAGATTGATTATATGCCACACCCCACCCTCACGGGTGGGGCTATCATAAAATGACCCTTCGGGCCTCATAAAGAAAGTCGCAGCATCTTAGATAATCACGTATTGATTGAGCGACCTAAGATCTTAACCTACTTTTTCCGATGATGAAAATGTCGAAAATCGAGTCCGCGCCTCCGTATTTTCATTCTTCGCACGCCAATCCATATCCATCACGGAACACTCAGCAAACACGAAGTCCTACAAGCGATTTCCAAGCTCTTGACGCTGATCGTCATTGACAACGCCATATTTACGCCATGAGTCCGCGTCAAACGCCTTCAATCGCGCCTTGAGAACAGCGTCATCAGCAGCGGCTGCCACAACATCTGGATAGATCTTTTCCACCTGAGTGGCAGTGAGCTTCAACATGCCGGCAGCCGCCACAGCTACCAACAAGTCTTCTCCCAGCCCGGGCCACAGAACCCCTGCACCTATGGTGTTATCGTAGTAATTGAATAGGTTGTGAAATAGAGCTTCCAATGCACTTCTTGGCATACCTGCGTTAGCATCGTAGCGCTGCATGTACTGTGTGCAGCACCAGTCACGCGTTCTCACAATATCATCACGTAGTTTTTTTGCTCGCTCACGCACTTTCGGCTCGCTAATGCTACGCGCTGCAGCTACGGCATCTACTCCACGAGCTGCTGCACCAGCGAGGCTATCGTTCACAATATCTTTGTAGAACTGTCTCAGCGCATGATCGCGAATTCCACTCCCTGTCAGCAGGTGCTTAAAGACTGCCAAGCTGCCGTTAGCAGCATCCAGACAAAATTGCACGAGAAGGTCGTAGTCAAAGTCCGCCCCTTCTTTCTGTCCCCTGAGAAGCTTTAGAGTTCCATCACTGCCAATCATAAAATCCTTTGCAGAAATCTTTGGAGTCTTCTCCCTTTGAAGCATCGCCTGCAGTAAGGTCACTACAGGTGTAAGAGTCGTGCGGTCGTCATTATCAAGAGCAGCGTCTCCGCTGTTCCAGTTATGCCCCACAAGAGGTGTCGTCAGGCGCTCGTAGATAGCAAAGCGTCCAAATCTATCCATCCGCTTAAGATCCGCCATCGGAACAAGGGCAGCTCCCCCCGCGGCTCCAGGACGCCCTATTGCCGTGGCTTGTTCTATGCCGACGATCGCTTCATTCATCGGCATCACGACAACGACCTCGTCATTGTCCTTCACTGAGTAGACAACATGCTTGTCTTTCGAAGAGCTGCTGCGGTGCTCCCCTAGCTGTTTGTCGAGAACGTAGCGCCGTCCCTTAGCCTCTAGAACATCTCTAGAATTAATACCGTCGCGCCAACGCATATGTTTGCGATCTTCCTTAAGCAATAGAGAGACACCTCTAGACACTAACTCGCTCTCGAGCATCGCCAGGCGCGACACTTTGCCCTGCTTGCAGACTGAAGAGATATCGAGGTGCTCAAACAGCCCACGCAATCCTCTGTGCAGCCTGCGCACATCCATGCGCCAGCTACCATTGACTTCGGCGATCCACGTCTTTAGCCCTTCCGACTCTAATGTCGTCAGTGCGCTAACACCCGCACTGAGCTTACGGAAGGCGCTTACAGGCAGGGGAGTCCCCACATTCTCAATTAAATCGAGGAGATCACGACGTCTTTGTATTCTGCTAATCCTGTCGTCATAGGGAAAAGCATCATTTCCAAAAGGTAGCCAGCCGCTGCTCTTGTGATCTCCCATCACCTCGTCAAACCAAGGCTCCTCGCGCGCGTCTTTGATCACAGAGTCATAGGCTTGGTTCGCCTGCTTTACCAGCTTCTTGAAAGTCACCCCATCGTCAGTTCCAACAGCATCGAGATAGTCTAGAACCACAGATATAGCACCTGCGATCTCGACTTTGTCCACAGACTTCCCTTCCGAAAGATCCTCTAGGTAGCCGTGAACACGGTCGTATGCCTTCTCCACCTCTTTGATTTTATCTCGATAGGCATCGCGCGTTTTAATGAGAGTCTGCAGGACATGCCGCTTAGTGACACCCGGACTAAAATACTCAGCGACAGTGTAGATGATATTGTAGACGTAGTTGACGATACCCCCGGACGAGACACCGCGCTTCCACAGCCCTGGAGTGAGCTGTGGAATACCTTTTTCGTCTTTGTCTGCCCGTGTGAGTGCAAGCATGTTACCACCCATATAGCCGGTGGTCATGCCCTCGGAACTTGCAGGCACTTTGGGTCTACTAACAACAAGCCCATCAGCCATAGTTTCCCCCTTGCTGTCTTGTGCTCTCTATCCGTGATATGCGTTACCGATGTGCCTGACCTCCAAGCTCTTTGTCAATGAAATTTTTATTATCTTCACATATCCAAACCCTCTCCCCCATATACCCAATAGAAAAGAAACCATGGAGCTCATGGAGAGAAACAGACCATAGAACCTAGGTTGCTCTGTCAGAAATTGTCAGACGATAGGCTTTGCAGGTCTGGTAATGGTCAAATCGTTCATACAAGAGGTCTGTTCTGAGGCCCGAAAGGCCAGCTTATGTTAGCCCCACCCGTGAGGGTGGGGTCAAGCAGAAAAACACCTTGAGCCCCATCGAGAGTGTAAATAAATGCTACCTTGCCTTTTTTTTAGGCCCGAAGGGCTGTAACCTGTATAGCCTGGGGCGTAGCCCCAGGTAGGCTAAATAATCTTTGGAGCGCTGTAAGTGCGACACATATTTCGTGTAAATGTGTCGCGCTTACAGCGCTCAGAGTGTATTTTGGACCTTCCCCGGGCTTCACCCGGGGCTATACAGGTTGTCAGCCCTTCGGGCCTCAGGATGGATTTCTTTTTGAGACAAGTCGACTGCTGCGAAGCCTACCCCGTCCATTTCTTTACACTCTCGACGGGACTCAGAGTGTTTTTTTGCTTTACCCCACTCTCACGGGTGGGGCTATCATAAGACTGCCCTTCGGGCCTCAGAACAAAATCTGATTGATTGCGTCCTTTCCCCCTGCCCGTGTGCGTGCCCGTGTGCGTGCCCGATTTCTTCGTCCATCCCGTCCATCGCGTCCATCGCGTCCATCCCGTCCATTCAATGACCCGTGTTACATGATCTGTGCAGTTAGTCAACAATGGACAGGATGGACGAAATGGACAGG
>JAJFMA010000242.1 GCA_021772415.1 Chlamydiota bacterium | reverse complement strand
GTCATGATGGCAGCATTGAGAGCTAATGCCCCTCCCATCTCAACAAATAGGCGTGTGGCTGTGTCTTTTACCTGCCGGTCGAGTTTTGCCTGATCCGGACCTACGACTCCCCAGTGTTCCCCGATATCCCGAAGTTGTGAGTATCCTGGGATACGCATAGAAGATCCTAGATATGTTAAAGTAGGCACAGATCATAGCGCATTGATGTTAAGGGATGTAAAGGACATTCATAAGATCGCACTAAGAAGACAGGTGCCTATATCACCGAATTGTACCCCTGCTTTATTCCTTTGCGCCTCTTTGTCTTAGCGTCTTTGCGTTTCTTTTCGTGCAGTCTGAGTTAACCTTTGCATGGCACAAAGCGCGGGAATATATCACGTGGTCCAGTTTTTGGAGACCATTATACGCAGCATTAGTACATACCTCTCTGGAGATGGTGATTTTTTCCAAAACGCTCTATCCTTGCGTAAAAGGCCATTTTTTCCGTTAATGATCATAGTGAGAGTTACGAGGAACCGCTAATGACACGCATAAAGACGAAGAAGGGCTTGGACATCCCTATCCAAGGAAATCCAAGTGGTGAGGTGCAAGCACTCCCCAAACCGAAGATGGTAGCGCTAAATTTTGCTCCCTTCGAGGATGTGCGATTCCGCTTACTGGCGAAGGCTGGGGAAAGCGTGAAGCTTGGGCAGTCCATCGCGGTAGACAAGTCCAACCCCGCTCGCGTGTTTGTTGCGCCTGCAGCAGGAAAGATCAAGGAAGTGATTCGCGGATACAAGCGACGCCTCCTCGATGTTGTCATCGAAGTCGACGACAAAGAAGATGTTGTCGAAGGCAAAGCTGTCAACATCGCCACTAGCTCTCGCGATGAGCTCGTTAGCGCCCTGCTAAAGGGAGGGCTGTTTGCACATATCCGCCAGCGCCCCTTCAACACACTAGCAGACCCCACGAAGACGCCACGTAGTATCTTCGTCAAAGCCCTCGAATCAGCGCCGTTTGTACCGCCAGCGGAGCTACAGGTTAAAGGCAAAGAAAAGGAATTCGCTGCAGGTTTAGAAGCTTTAAGTAAACTCACAGATGGCTGCGTCCACCTCGTCTACCGTGAAGGTAGCGACTGCGAGGCTTTCACCACAGCGCAACATGTTGAACGCCATAGCGCTTCGGGGCCACACCCTATCTCGAACAGCTCCCTGCATATTCACATCCTCGACCCCATCAGCACTCCCGAAGATGTTGTGTGGACCGTTACTGCGCTAGATGTCGTCGCAATCGGACATTACCTACTTCACGCCACACCCTATACCGACAAAATCATCAGTATTGCAGGCTCTGGCATCCTCGATGATAAACGCGGCTATTTCCGTGTACGCAATGGCTACCCCATCGGAGGCCTTATCGCCGGCCGTGTACCCAAAGGCCAGTTCCGCTTTATTTCCGGCGACCCTCTCATGGGTGACAAAGTCACTGTCGACGACTACCTCGGCTTTAACCACACAGCCTTTGTCGTGATTCCCGAATCTACGGAGCGGGAATTTCTCCACTTTTTCCGCCTAGGTGTCAACAAATTCAGCGCTAGCGGCACCTACCTGTCTGGTAAAATCAAAGACAAGAGCAAGCGCGAGTATGTCTTCAGCACCAGCACCCACGGCGAGCACCGCGGCTTCATCACCAACGTCCCTTATGATGCTGTGATGCCTATGCAGATTCCTACGCTGTCGCTAATTAAAGCACTCGTCGCCGAAGATTATGAAACTGCTGATGAGCTGGGTCTTTTGGAAGTCGATGCCGAGGATTTTGCACTTTCGACCTTTGTGTGTCCCTCCAAATCGGAGATGACAGAGATCGTTAAAAAGGGACTAAGCGCCTACCACGCCGAAGTTTTGGCGTAAGATTACACACTGGTGCGTGCTGAAAAAAGCAATTCTTGATACGCTGGCGCTCTTTTATCACAGCGCATTAGAATTTTATGTTTCAGCACCTATCACCTCTGCCTGTTTTGGCTTTTTCAGCACTTATGTCGTTGGCGTACCTCCACCCCTGTAGTGCCGACGAATATTTTAGCGACGAGGACACCCACGGCTCCACGGATATTGTCGTTGAGGAGATCGCTCCCCAAACTCCAGCATGTTTCTGTGATGACGATCTATATAGCATTTGCCCACAACTCGCACTTGAGCGGGACCTGGCGCTTGTATCGCAGATCAACGCTTGCATGTGCGACAAGATGCCAGCGACCTACAATAACTTTCTGATGACGGGCTACATCAATATGCCAAGTGCGCTCATGCAGTGCAAAGGCATGATGGCCGCCGGCTACTCCTGGGTGCCGCCCTACAAAATTGCCAATGTCGCTTTCCAACCCTTTAGCCTGCTCGAGTGCACACTAAATTACCGCATCTTCCGCAACGTCCCAGACCCTATGTTTGGCTCAATGGGCTTCGGAGATCTCGCCGACCGCGGCGTCAGCATTAAACTTGCCATACTACGTGGTGAAGACTTCGGCTACCGTCTACCCAGTCTCTCAGTAGGTTCCGACGACTTCCTAGGAACCAAGGGCTTTAGAAGCCAGTATATCGTCGCCTCGCAGGTGTGGCCGCAATTTAACGTCGAAGCGAGCATAGGTTACGGATTCGAACGCCTCAACGGAGTTTTCGGTGGCGCCACATGGATACCATGGCGCTGCAGCTGCAACCCCTACCTCAACGGGATTTCTTTAGTCGCCGAATACGACTCCACCGACTACACAGACCCCACACGAGAAAAGCACCCCGACGGCCGCAACTTAAGCCACCGATGGAATTATGGCATCAAGTGGCGCCTGTGGGACTTCATGGACCTCTCGGTTAGCCACGTGCGTGGTGAAGAGACTGCCTTCGCCGTGTCCTACTTTTATAACATAGGCTGCACCGAAAGTTTTGTACCTAAACTCGACGATCCTCTTCCCTACTGCGCTCCTGTGATCTCCGAGCCCATCGGCTGCAGACGTACCGAACAGGTACTCGCTGAGGACTTCGTCTATGCACTCCGCGAATATGGCTTCACCCTGCGCGAGATGGGAATCCACACCTACTGCTCAGGCAGCCGTGAGCTACGCCTTGTCATCAACAACTGCAGATGGCTCTACGAAGAAAAGGCCCTAGAGCACATCACCGAGTTGCTAGTAGCACTCACGCCTGACAACGTCGACAGCGTTGTCGTTGTATGCGAGTGCCAAGGGCTTCCCGTCCAGCAATACCGCTTCTGCACGGCATACCTGCAGGCCGCGCGCTGCAAGCAGATCTGTCGCTATGAGCTCGAAGTGCTCTCGCCAGAAAGCGAAATTTGCTGCCCATGTAACACACACTACCACCCGATTTACTATCAATCCAAGCCGTGGCACGACTGGAGACTTGCCCCAAAAACGCATTTCCTGTTTGGATCCACTAACGGCAAATTCAAATACGCCCTAGGGGTTAAGGCGTGTACCGACGGCTTCCTCTTTAACGAAGTTTTCTACAGGCTCACGCTCGGATATATTGCCACATCGAGTATACCACCGTCCTCACACGATATCCTCAACCCATCGCAGCTGCCTAATGTCCACACGGACATCCTCACGTACTACCGCACGCGCGACATCACCCTGGACGAGGCTCTCCTCCAAAAAAACTGGAATATGGGCTGTGGATGGTACAGTAAGCTCGCCGGAGGCTATTTTAGCCAATTCTACGCCGGCTATAGTGGCGAAGTTCTCTACTACCCCGTGGACAGTAGCTGGGCCTTTGGCCTCGATGCAGCTAAGCTGTATAAGCGGAATATCTCAGGCCTCGGCTTCCAAGACAGAATCAGACAGATGGATGGGCTCAAGGTCAACTATATCAAGTTTGGCCTGTGGCAAGCTTTTGTCGACGCCTACTATGTCCCCGAAGGAGGAGTCTTCGACTTCAAAGTGAGCCTCGGTCGCTTCCTCGCCGGAGACAAAGGCGGGCGTGTAGAAGTGGGCCACACCTACCCCAGCGGGATGCGCGTGATGGCGTGGTATACCTACACCGATGGACATGACAAGGTCAACGGCAACACCTACCACGATAAAGGCATCGCTGTCACGATCCCACTTGATTTATTCCTTACGTACTCGTGTAGAGACAGCTACACACATGGCATCTCCGCATGGCTGCGTGATGTTGGATACCGCACATGCACCGGAGACGGCCTCTTCAAGCTCATTCGCGGATGCCGACGCCAACGCCCACAGCTCTGCCCATGCGACTGCTGCTGCTACTAGGGCAGGGAAAAATGGACCCAAAGGACCCAAATTTCGGCCATCCCGCCCGAGCAGTCAACTAATCTATGTTACTTCTGAGGCCCAACGGGCCGTCTTATGATAGCCCCACCCGTGAGGGTGGGGTAGGATGTAAAATCACCCTGAGCCCCATCGGGGCGACTTGTGGCCCCACGAACTAACATCGCCGAAAAACTCACGAATAAAACCTGACTCCCACTATTAAAAAGCTATCACTATCCGCCGATTTATTATATTAATAAACGTGGTTTTAGTTGAGTTTATATGACTAAATTAATAAACTTAACAACTATTAAATAATAGAACAGGTCACTTTAATGTTAAACTACATTTTAAAACTCTACGACTACCATTCATTTAGGATGATGGCTCCTTACGGCCTGTCACAGACACATTACAGCGAAAAGGAACGCGATCAACTCACCTATGTCCAAAACATGATCCGCGAAATCGGTGAAAATATTCCAGATTACAAGCAACACATCGATGCTCCGGTAGTTATATCGAGAGACAGTCATAGCCCACTCGAGTGTTATCCCTGTGGACCGAGACCCATAGGAGTACATCCTATAATCCTGAGAATGTTCGTTCCAGAGCGCTTGGATTCCGACGTCATGCCCATAGAAATGGAAGTATCTGGCGAAGACTCGGTCCCCACCAAAGAACAGTTGGAGCGTCTACTTCAAATAGAAGACGACAGGGAGTTGTGTAAGACAATACGTGGACTATCGGATCAAGAGAGACTTAATCTGCAACGCCTTGTATACCAGGACCACATCAACACTATAGATCAACTACCGGAAAGCGAGGAGGAAATAGAGCATTACTTGCAGACGTTGGACAACGACACTTATCAGCGCTTACTTGTTCAGGCGACACTCATTCCATTTGCTTTTACACTTGAGGGTCTAAAGGCAGTCCTTATCCACGAGCTCACCCATCGGGAGCACGACAAACTGCACTACGAATCCATATTCCCTAATGCTTGGCGAGAACTCCCTTTACCTTCCCTAAAGACCTTGCTTATTTCGCTGACCGCCGTGCCGTTGATTTATCTAGTGGGCTCCTATCCACCCTCGCACCCAACGCTTATAAGGACGTTGCACTATGTTCCGATTCTCGCCGTGCAGCTAGTGGGACTGGCGGGTTTGTACACCTTGGGATTTGTGGCAACACTATGGGAAAACTCAATTCATCACTTCAACGCTCTAACCTCAATAAATTCGAACGTTCCCCTCTTCGGAAACATCGCCTCTGGTTTCATCCATTTACTTGGTACAAGGTTGCTGGGCCAGTTTATTCGGGTGATTGACTCGAAACCAACATCTCTCGAAGAAAAAAGAGCTATGGAACAACGTGCAGACAAAGCCGTAGTGGAATTTGCTCCCGAACTGTGTAACGATGCCGCATTGGCCTTCAAATCCTACCGGTTTGCAGAACTACTGGAAACAGAAATGTGTGCCCGCTCCATGCGTCGCACCTTAAAACTACAGCGCCTGTCCGATCAGAAAAAAGCTATTCATCCTCCTGTCTCCGATAGAATCAAAATGCTTGTGGAAGCAGCGAGGAGTTGATCATAGCTGGCGGGGCCCCAAGCCGCCCCGTTGGGCCTCAGAAGTAGCTAGAATCACTTGACAGTTCGAATGGAGTGGTCGAAAATTCTCGTCCATCTCGTCCATCACGTCCATCTCGTCCATCTCGTCCATCTCGTCCATCTCGTCCATCTCGTCCTGGGTAAAGGTGACGTTATCACCCCAATAGCGGGACGATTTGTGGGGCGGCGTAGCTAAGGATGATGTCGGCGCCGGCACGTTTAATGCCAAGAAGGGCCTCGTGCATCATTCTGTCGCCGTCGATCCATCCGAGCTGCGCGGCAGCTTTAACCATGGAGTACTCTCCGCTTACGTGGAAAGCGGCAATAGGCAGCTCGGTCTGCTGGCGCATTTTGGCGATGACATCGAGGTAGAGCCCTGCGGGTTTTACCATCAGCATGTCAGCGCCTTCGTCTTCGTCGAGCTTAGCTTCGATGAGCGCCTCACGGACATTGGCGGGGTCCATCTGATAGGTCTTTTTATCGCCAATTTTAGGAGCGCTTTGCAGCGCATCGCGGAATGGTGCATAGCACGCCGATGTGTACTTCACTGTGTAGGACAAGATCCCGACATCCTGAAAGTTGTGGCTATCGAGAAGCCGACGCAAGTAGCCGACGCGCCCATCCATCATATCGCTAGGGGCAACGAAATCCGCGCCTGCTTCGGCGGCAGCGAGAGTCATTTTCCCAAGAACCTCGCATGAGGGATCATTTAGAATTCTCCCCTTTGGACAGAGCACTCCGTCGTGGCCATGGTCTGTATAGGGGTCTAAGGCGATATCTACCATCACACAAAGCTCGGGGAGCTCGCGCTTAAGGAGTTTTACCGTCTCGTTAACCACATTGTCACTGCGATACGCTTCACTACCCTTCGCGTCTTTCTTGTCAGGAGACACAAAGGCAAACAAAATCACTGCGGGGATGCCCATTTTGAAGGCTTTTTCCGCCTCACGCAGCACCAGGTCCGGAGTAAGTCTAAAGACGTCGGGCATGCTATCGATCGCATCGCGCTGGCCTTCACCCTCACGCACAAAAAGGGGTAAAATAAAATCTTTTGCAGTGAGATGCGTCTCGCGCACCATACTGCGCAGGGCTTCACTTTGGCGGTTGCGGCGTGGACGGCGCAGCTGCCACGACAAATATGTGTCGGCACGGCGCGTGTTTGCGGCTCTTTCGGTCTTTGTATCAGTCATGGCGTTCTCCCAAGCATCGTTTTAGTGCATTTACCATAGCGCGAAGCTCCCAGACGGGACAAGCGCAAATTAGAGTCTTTTGCTAAAATAGCGCCTTCACACAAGGAAGGCCCATGTCCACACAGCTACTGCCCATCAGCGTCACCATTTTGACGAAGAACAGCGAAAAACATCTCCCAAATGTCCTTCATGCTTTGAAGGATTTTGACGAAGTGCTGGTCTATGACACGGGCTCGCAGGATAGCACTCTTGATATTGCCAGATCCCACTCCAACGTCACTATAAAACAGGGACCTTTCGAGGGCTTTGGCCACACACACAACGCAGCCACAGCTCTGACCCGCCATGACTGGGTTTTATCTATCGACAGCGACGAGATTGCCACACCAGAGCTGTGCGAAGAAATCGCAAATCTAAGGCTCGATGAAAGCACTGTTTACAGTCCGTGGCGCAAGAACACCTACAATGGGCGCTGGATACGCTGGTGCGGATGGTATCCCGATCGCCAGATCAAGCTCTACAACCGCACACGCACACAGTTCAGCCAGGCACAGGTCCACGAAGCCATTCAAAGCGATGGAATGCATATCGTGGAGCTACAAAGCCCTGTGCTGCACTACCCCTACGATACGACAGCAGACTTCCTGGCGAAGATGCAGAGCTACTCGGAGCTATTCGCCAAGCAATACGCCGGCAAGCGCAAGAGCTCGCTGACACGCGCAATAACACGCGGCACCTGGACCTTCTTTAAGAGCTACATCCTAAAAAAGGGCATCTTGGGAGGCCGCGAAGGATTCATTATTTCGTGGTACAACGCCAACACAGCGTTCTATAAGTACCTCAAACTCATGGAATACAACCGCAAGTCAAAGCACTAGGCTTCTTTAGCGCACAACAAAATTTACCGCCGACCGCGCCGACAAAAACCGGACACCCGCCGACAGGTGATGTTGGGCATGAACGAATTCTGGATACGGGTTCCTTTTAGACGCAGACCACGCAGACAAGACGCAGACAAAACACAGACGGGTCCTGTGGGGCTTTAGATACATTTAACTATAGCGCTGAAAAAGCGAATTTAAAATGGTGTGGATAAGTGATTTCTACGAACTTTTCAGCGCAATATGAAGAGGCGTATTTACTGTTCGTGGCGCTGATGCGAATGGGAGCTAGAGCGGGTCTAATAGCCGCCGTGCAGCGGGGGAAATTTGACCCGCTCTAGCTGGCTGCCATACTAAACGTTAATCTACCTCTCCAAAAACAACATAAGACCCGTCTGCGTGTTGTCTGCGTCTTGTCTGCGTGGTCTGCGTCTAAAAGGAACCCGTATCCAAAACTCACCCATGCACAACGTCACCTGTCGGCGGGTGTCGGCGGTGGTCGGCGCGGTCGGCGGTCAATTCTGTTGTAAACTACACTCACCCCATGCCCAAAGACCCCTTGCCTGGATACCCCCTTACCCTCTAAGCTAGAAGTAATGCTTAAATTCTTGCGTACACTATTATTTGTTACTCTTCTTGGATGCACCTCCCACGCTTCATCAGCGGTGCGTGTAGGTGCTGACGTGCTCTTTGACGCTAGCTACAGTGGCCTTCTGCGTGGCAAGAAAATTGGTCTTATCACCAATCAGACAGCGATCAATGGCGAGCTTACCCACACCATCGACGTGCTCAAAAAGCATGCTAAAGCGCACAAATACCAGCTGGTGGCTCTCTTTGCTCCGGAGCATGGCCTTTATGGCGATGCGTATGCCTCGGAAAACGTCGATCACGACAAGGACGCCGACGGCATTCCGATCTATAGCCTGCATGGAAGTCATCGGCGCCCTAGCGCGGCGATGCTCAAGGGGATAGACCTATTGATCTTTGATATTCAAGACCTTGGATCTCGCTCCTACACCTTCGTCACAACGCTATTCTACGCCATGGAAGAAGCTGCCAAAGCCAAAATTCCCGTCATGGTCTTGGATCGCCCCAATCCTCTCAATGGCTTGACTGTCGATGGGCCGATGATGGAGGAGAAGTGGCGTTCGATGGTCGGCTACATCAACGTCCCCTACTGCCATGGAATGACTGTGGGGGAGCTCGCCCACTACTTCAACCGCGAGTACAAAGTTGGCTGTAAGCTATCGGTAATACCTATGCAGGGGTGGAAGCGGTCGATGAGCTGGGAGGACACAGGCCTCACGTGGATACCGACAAGTCCCAACATCCCCGAGGCATCGACGGCGTGGTTTTACCCCACTACAGGTATCCTTGGTGAGCTGCAGATGGTCAGCATCGGTATCGGCTATACCCTCCCTTTCAAAGTTGTTGGAGCGCCTTGGATCGATGCCAATGCCTTCGCTAACAAGCTCAACAGCCAAGACTTCCCTGGAGTGGCGTTTCGCCCCTTCCATTACCGCCCTTTTTCGGGGAAATTTTCCGGAGAAGATTGCCACGGGGTGCTCGTGACGATTACGGACAAAGCAAAATACCAACCTGTTCAAACGCAGTATCTTATCATCGGAATACTCAAAAGCCTCTATCCCAAGAAATTCGCCGAAGCCTTAAAGAAAACCGAGAGTCGCCGGGATATGTTCGCCAAAGTCAACGGCACAGACCAAGTTTATCTGATGATTGAAAAAGAAAAATATGTAGTCTGGAAATTACGGAGCTTACATGAAAAAGAGCGCAAGAGCTTCCTTTCCAAGAGAAAGCGCTACCTGATTGCGCAGTATACGTAGGGCCTATGGCAGACGACAAAGAACCAAAAAAACCGCGACGCCGCAGGAAGAAGGCCTTTTGGCCGGTCCCTAAGCCCCACACTACAGTGCTGCCAACGCACCTATTCACGGACCATGACGCCTGGTTTTACCTCTTCCACTCGCTGCTAGCCTTAATCGTCCTCTACCCTTACTTGGAAACTGCTGGAGAGCTACGCAGCCCTTGGATGCTTACACTCCTCAATAGCATCGTCATATTAACAATCATCTGGGCAGTAAGCATCAACCGCTTACAGTTCTTTCTCGGGCTACTCATCGGAATCCCCGCTATCGTCACCGATTGGATACCCTGTGTCGCGGGCTCCTGTTCGGTCCCTTTTCAGCTAATCTCTTTGACGTCGACATTTCTGCTGTACCTCTATGCCATCATGATCATCATTCCCTATCTGCTGCACTCCGAAGAGATTCACACTGACGAATTGTATGGCACGGCCTCGCTCTATATCCTTTTAGGCCTATCTTGGGCTTGCCTCTATCAGGCAATAGAAATTTCACACCCTGGATCCTTCCACATTACTGACGTGCGCAACTTAGACGCCGTCATGAATTGGTCCGACTTCCTTTATTTCTCGTTCACTACCCTCACGACACTTGGCTATGGCGATATTGCTCCTATCACATCACAGGCGCGCTCTTTGTCGATCCTTGAAGCCTTCACAGGTGTCATCTTCATCGCACTTATGCTCTCGCGTGCTATCGGCCTTCATGTCACACACACTCTGATGGAAAAAGCCAAAATCCGAGAGATCGAAGGCGACGAGTAAAAGTCCTCGACACACACTCTTGACCCTGCTTGCTAACCGCAATCACGAAGAGGTGTTTATGGAATTTTCCCTTAAAGAAATTGATCTCACTGGTCTCAAAGATAGGTGGGCGCAGATTGACGAAAGCCTAGAACAGCTGCGCCAAGATACACTCAGTTTATTCGAACTGGCAATCGAGGTATTTCAGCGCACTAGGGAGCAGTCTCCAAACTTACGTGTCAAAGCTGAGAGGCAATGGAAAGCTCCGGTTTTTACGGCTACAGAAATCAAAACGCGTGTAGGACTGCTACAAAAAGAGCGCAAGGTACTCAACAGCTGGCGTGTGCGTCGCTGTTCAAGGGTAGAGAAAAAGCTCGATGCCATCACACGTGCTAAAACCACGCTCTTTGAAAAGGTACTGGTCTGCAATTTTCAGCAGGTCCACGGCACAACGATATACGGTAGCTCCAAAGACGACGAGGCCCTGCGTGAAAAGTACAAGGCCATCGAAACTTCCTACCAAAAAATTACGCAGACACACCTTCCTGTAGTCCTTAGAAAGCTCAATGCCGCCAAAAAGGTTGTCGCCTGCACGAGCGAGCAAATGAAGTCCGACCGCAAAATCTCAAGGCTCTCGCGCTCCTTCTCCGATCACGCCCTATGGGATGCTCAGGTATCGCCTGCAGACCTCGAGCGGGCCACCCATGATCTCGAAGCCTTTGCTACTCTCTATAGACGCCGTTCGGCGGATGGGCTCAAATAGACCCATTAGAATATTTTTGAATACAAACGTAATGTATATTTAAAATAGGCTAAAAAATTAATTTAATATATAATAAAGTAAAAGGTTTTACATATTAAATTTAAAGGTAGTGACATGGAGTCCGTATTACCCATTGGCATAATTTCTGGGTCAACCGTCGATTTAGAGTCCATTCAAGGAGAATGGACTGAAACCAATCGCGATGTTGAAAATCTGCGCCTTCAAACTGTTACAGCACTCGACACCGCGATCAGTGAATTGGAACAAGTGAAGGTGACAGGCGGAACGATCACCCCAGGATCTGACGGCGCACAAAAACCGTTAAGCAGGCGACAAATCAACAAAAGAATCCGCTCTCTTAAGAAGCTACAAAAGAAACTTAAAAGCCACCCAACCGGCGAACTCAAAAAAACACAAAAAAAGTGGGAAGCCATCACTGCCTCCAAGGCGGCTCTAGATAAAATAAGCGGTTTACAGTTTTCTGCCGCCGATGGTGACGGCAGTGCGGGTGTGGCAAAATCCAAAATTGATAATGACGTCGAAAATCTTTCCCAGAACTATGTCCATATTCAGACTTCGTTGTCCTCTGTGGTTACCAGACTCACCGCAGCCCGTGACACCATGAAAAGGGCTCAGTCGCAGCTACCTACGGACCGAAAGATCTCTCGCCTGAT
>JAJFMA010000241.1 GCA_021772415.1 Chlamydiota bacterium | reverse complement strand
CCTACCACCTTCGTTAATGACGACAATCAATACAGATAAACACCTATTTGTTGTGTTGGTTGCTGTTGATAGTTATTTATACACCAATTTTTTTAAAAATCAAACGAAATAGATAAAAATCAATATATGTTATATAAGATTAAATAAATGAGAACGAAAATGGGCCGGGTTTTGTCAATATCACGCTACATGCGAATTTCCTCACCGAAAGAGCAAATGCTCTCATCGTAGACCCGCGGCTTGGCATCTCCAAACCCACGAATCCCAAAAAGGTCATTGTTGAATTCTCGTCACCTAACACCGCCAAAGAGCTGCATGTTGGCCACCTCCGCTCGACAATCATCAGCAACTGCCTAGCGCGGCTCTTTGAGTTTTTAGGCGAGAACGTCGAAAAGATGTAATCCCGGTCGCCTTACTCTTTGCGCCTCTTGTTCTTTGCCTCTTTGCGTTTGTATCGTGTACGCGAAACGCCGTCTGGCTTATGCAGAGAGCTATCTTGGATATAGCGTTCTGAAGGATGCACGAAACGCCTTCTGGCTTATGTAGAGAGCTATCTTGGATGTAGCGTTCTGAAGGATGCACGAAAAGAAACGCAAAGAGGCAAAAAAGAAGAGACGCAAAGAGGTGTTCCTCCCCCTTGTATGTTCTCTATGCTACACCCACTAAAAAAAACTCCACTAACGCAACATCGTGAGGCCCGGCCCCTTTTACAGTGGAGCAAAACTCTCGGCTACTGCTCTGTGAACTGACCGCTCGCACCCTCAAACAAGGCCTGCATATCCTCGGTATCGAAACCGTCGAAAAGATGTAAGAGCTGTTCTCCGCTTTTCTGCCGCTTTCAGGCGCGAAGAGCCGTCAAGTAGCGTGCTGCATGATATGGGCTAGAACATCTAGTCCGGCGGCCTGAAAGGCCAACAAGATGTATAGCCCCGGACGAAGTCTTGTCATTACCCAAATTATAACTATATTTTGTTGTTATTTCTTTTTTTAACGATACGGGTCTAATGGTCTTCACGCTGTTCTATGTGACTGTAGAGGTATTCTAAGGGGCGAAGCCCCGACAGCTTTACAGTCTAGCCCGTGAGGGCTAAGTAATGTGTGGTGACTATTAAGCTCTGAAGGAGCGACAGAAGTTTGATTCCTATATTAGCGCAAATAAGTACATAGCAATTTTGATTGAGCTGCTTTGTGTCGCTCCTTCAGAGCTTAGAATACTTCTTTAAGCTACCTAGGGCTTACCCCCCAGGCTGTAGATATGTCAGCGCTTCGCGCTTTAGCTGCGAGCTATCTCACCACCCGAGCTATAAGCACGAAAAAAGCCCACCAAGTGGTGGGCCTTAAAAACTTTAGCTATGTAGGAGTTTTACTTAACGGTGAGCTGCTGGTATAGATCGCTACTTTTTGCGGCGTCTATAACATCTTGAGCGGTAAATCCGTCAAACTTAGGCGCAGTTCCGTCTTTGATCATATCCTGAAGGAGGACAAGTCCCTTTTGCTGAAACTGAAGATCCACCATAGCATTGGCTTCAGTACCGTGCTTATACATTGGATCCTGATCAGCACCAAACCTTCCATATCCATTCCAGCCGAGTTGAGAATACGCGCCTTGCAAAGCTCTCTGCCTCCAATAGTTATAGGGATGAGTTGTACTACCATTGGCGAAAGGAAAAATATTCTCCTCTACACTCTTCATAGCAATAGCCTCGATCAAGACCTTAAATGCTTCCTCGCTTTTGTTGGTATCATGTAGCCCTTGAATCGCATCAACCTTAAACTTGTGCAATTCAACACAAGTCGGAGCCTCATCTACAACAACCTCAACGTTTTTATGCTGAACCTGTTTTGAAGAGAAAACGCAACGCACTGCGGCAAATACAAGAGCACCTAACAACAATGTGCCAACACCGATGGCAGCAGTATCACCATACTGATCAGCGGCATCTTCACCGAAAAGCCTAGCGACAACATACGTTATCTTATCAAAAGATAAGGATGATGCGGCCTGAAGGATCGGCATAACTTCTTCGGCCAAGATGTTGACTACACTTTCTGACCAAATATTAACTACTTGAAGATCCATAGATAAACTCCATATAAGATTAGTTGAACTCATTCATTATAACAGTTATATAAATTCATGTAAAGTAATTTTATAATAAATTTAAAACAGAGCTCATAAAGTTCCCGTTACCTCATAGATTGAAGCTGTCGAGCAACAACACCTATGAGCCACTCGGCGCCGGCAAAGCTACATATGCCGATCGTCATCGCTACATAGAACGCAACACCGCCTGTCTCTATTGGCTGGCTGCCTAGCATCCCGCGAAAGAGTAACTTGGCTCCCCACACAAACCCACAGACAATCGTATATTCAGTAATTTTTACGATTTGTGCGTATTGGGTATTGGTAAACAGGCGCTGATTTTCGGGATTACGGGAGGGCATCCCAATGATCATGTCTTCGAATGCATCAATAGCATGCATTTCATCTTGAATTTCCATAACAACCACAGACAACTATTCTCATTAAGTACGATGGAATTATATTAGTACTTTTGATTGAAGTCAAATACGATTTAGTAAACAATCGGACAGAAAACTAATTCAGTAGTGAATATTCCGACGTGACCATGACAGCACTTTTGCTCGCTTGACCTGCGACTTCGCGTACATAGCGCGGAATGGCGTAGCCGGGCAGGCGCGCTTCAAGCTCTCGTACAAGCTCGCCCCCACACTTCTCATCGACTTCAAAATGCGCCGTCCCTTCAGTGCGATCGAGTTGATGCATGTAGTAGGGAACGATACCGTGATCCACCAGGCGTAGGCACAGCGCTTCTAAAGTATCAACATCATCATTGACACCTTGCAATAGCACTGTCTGTGACAGAATTTGAACGCCAATACCGCGTAAGCGTTCCATCGCTGTCAGCACATCGTCGTCGAGTTCGTGCGGATGATTCACATGCAGGACAAACCACAGCTGCAAGGAGGTAGAAGTCAATATTTCCAAAAACGCGTCGTCAATGCGCTCTGGAATACCAATAGGGAAGCGGCTATGAAAGCGCAGGTGTTTGACATGTGGGATACTATCGAGCTCTCTCAGCAAGAAACCTAGCTCACGATCATCCAGTGACAATGGATCACCCCCACTGAGGATGATCTCCCGTAAAGAGCTCTCAGCTCGGATAATCTCGAGCTCCTTTGCAAAGCTGCGGTCGCCCCCATTGGCATAGTCGAAATGCTGGCGGAAGCAGAAGCGGCAGTGCATGGCACAGGCACTTGTTGTAAGTAGCAGGGCCCTCCCATGATACTTGTGTAGTAGGCGCGGCGCTAGGCGGCTTTCCTCGTCACCAACAGGATTGCAGCTATAGCCAGGAAACTGGATCTCCTCCTGCACATGTGGCAAGAACTGGCGTGTGATTGGGTCGTCGAGACTCCCCTTTGCCATCTTAGACGCCAGCCGCATAGGAACGTTAGTCGCAAAACGTCGGTCGTGCGACAGCTGTTGTAGCTGGGTATCATCGAGTTGAAGATATTTGGCTAAAGCACGCCAATCGGTAAAGTTGTTCCTAAGAACGTGACGCCAAAGAGATGGAGAAGGCAACGACTACCTCTGGATGGGGCAGTGCGCTAACTTAGGGCGTCGTAGCTGCTGGAGACCATAAGGACCTTCAGCATCTTCGCTCCCTGGAACAATAGGCTCTTGTACGCGTTCGACATTCGCGCCTAGCCCCTGAAGTTTAGTGACAACGTTCTCGTAGCCGCGGTCAAGGTAACGTAGACCCGATATGGTGCTGCCGCCTTCAGCAAGCAAAGCCGCCATCACATAGGAAAAGCCTGCGCGCAGGTCCGGAATAGTGATCTTTCGTCCATGCAAGTGCGTGGGACCTTTAACAATAAGGCTATGATAGTGACCGTGAGATGCAAAGCGACACGCCTTGCCTCCCAAACACTGCTGAAACAGCGACACATCGGCACCCATGTCCACCAAGGTCTCGGTGTAGCCAAAGCGGTTTTCGTAGACGGTCTCGTGGATCACAGAAGAGCCTGTCGCTTGTGTCAACAGCACAACAAAGGGCTGCTGCCAGTCCGTGGTGAAGCCAGGATGCACATCTGTTTCAATATGGAGACCGCCCTGAAGAGGGCCATCGTAGAAGAACTCGATGCCGTTAGTCTTCACATTGAAGCCACCGCCAACCTCGCGCACCTTATTGAGGAAGGTCACCATGTTGGCGTGCTGAGCCCCTTCAACAAAGACACGGCCCTTGCTGGCTATCGCTGCCATACCAAAGCTCGCCGCTTCAAGGCGGTCTGGCACAACGGTATGCTCAACTTCGTAGAACCGGCGCGTCCCCTGGATGTGAATCGTGCGGTCGACGTCCATCGTGATGATGGCACCGAGCTTCTGCAAAAAGAGAATGAGGTCGACAATTTCAGGTTCGGTCGCAGCATTTTTAATGACGGTGTTACCGCGGGCTGTGACGCTAGCGAGGATAGTGTTCTCTGTCGCACCTACAGAAGGATAGGGCAACTCAATAAGTGTCCCCTTAAGGCCATGGTGAGCACTGGCAAAGTAGGCGCCCTCGCGCCGCATATTGCGGTACTCAATCTCTGCCCCTAGCTTCTCCAAGGCTCTGATGTGGAAGTCCACGGAGCGCTTGCCAATTTTGCAGCCGCCAACCGTCGGCACGATGATGTCATCGCCAGTACGTCCAAGGAGGGCTCCGATCATCAAGATCGGAATGCGGTTGGCGCCAGAAAAACTTTGGGGGATATAGGATGTCTTAATCTCAGGTGTTACCACCTCCATCACACCAGCTTCGCGGTCCCAGCTGACTTCCATGCCAATTTCTTGGCAGAGCGCTACTGTGACATCGACGTCGCCGATATCCGGGACGTTATAGAAGATGCAGCGCTTGTCGGATAAGAGCGATGCTACCAGAAGTTTAGTAATGGAATTCTTGGCGCCAGCGGCTTTAACGTTGCCTTTAAGAGGCTGCCCGCCCTCGATTTTGAGCACTTCGCGCGTCTGTTGCTGTGTTGAAACTTTTGCTGTTTCCTGGACTAACAAACCGAACCTCTCCGCGCTCAACTACTTACGTAGCCTTGGGTCGTGTGCCTTACGTAATAACGCCCACATAATACTCAAAACGCCTTTTTATTAAATCTCTTTTTCGCAA
>JAJFMA010000025.1 GCA_021772415.1 Chlamydiota bacterium | reverse complement strand
TTACATTTCCCAGGGCTACGCCCTGGGCTGTACAGGTTGCTGGCCTTTCAGGCCGCCGGAAAATGTGCGAGCTCATCTGGGATAACGATCATTTCATCACCATCAATTTGTTTACACTCTCGTTGGGGCTCAAATAGCTGGCCCGTTGGGCCTCAGAACCAGATGAAATATATGTGACATTCTCAGGAGCTAACCAATCAGTCCACCTCGTAGAATATGCTATGGGATGATTGTGGCCCTCTTCTGTCTCCACCAATTGCCAGTGCAGCGCGAGACTGATTTAGGTATGTGAGGGCACGAACAAAGATGGCATTATAGTACTTTTGGGCAAGATCCTCTTCATTGGGATCCCAAAGTTCTTCTCCTGGAAGTACGGTTAATGGCCCAACTGCATCAGCTTGAAGCTGTGTGAGAGCTTGAGGAATAAACAGAGGTGTCCTACTCTCGAGAGTCTTAAGTTTTCCCCGTTGCGAGTTTTCGAATGTCAGGTTGAGCATTCTCTTTGTTACCCATTGCTTGTTTAAAGGAAGGGTCGTTTTGTCATGAAGAGATGAAGCGAGCCGGTTCAGTCTAATCATTGCTTCATGTGCAGGCAGCGTTAAAGACATGCGAAACATGCGCTGTTGGTGATTTAGGAATCTTTCTCTAAGACTCTGTAAAAATCTTCGCATCGCCAGTCCACAAGAGGGAAAGTCAAGTTGATAAGCTATCGAGATGGCGCCATAGAGATGTTCTTTGTGTTCCTCCGCCGGTACTCGATTGAGCGTCAACACAAGATTATTCCTATCCATGCGGGCGCCGATCCCTTCGATGGAGTTGAGGTACTCTAGAATAGCTTTGTTCAGCTTAGGGAAAATGAGCGGTGCCCCTCCGCTACCTTGCTGTTTAAAGCTCGTGACGATGAGCTCAGGTGTTATGTGTTCATGTTGTCGACAGTACTCTGCAGCGCGAAGATCCATCGCTTTTTGAGTCTCCCTGCAAGAACAGGTTGAGGCTAAAAACGTGCAGCTGCTTAACAGCTCGTCGGGAAGGTTTGCTACTGTGGGGTTGTCACGCTCTAGGAGTATATTGCTCATAGCCTCGAAGGCTGCGTAGCTAGCAGGTATGCTACGCTGTTTTACGCGCATAGTGGATGCATAACAGGCAAGACCTGGAAAGAAGGCTTTTAGCATGCCACAGCTAATTTTTCGCTTGCCGTCACTGAAGAGAAGTGTGTCTGTTGGCAGACCCGGTATGTCTTTTGTGTCGGTCACGTGCCGAATATAAGCCCGAAGTAGAGGGAGATGGCTGCAGTCTGCTATCAACGGAGAGTATTCATGCATAAAGGGCCTCGGGAAGGCTGCTTGGGCATCTTCGAGTCGCTCCGGATGATCAATAAGATCCATGATGTGCTTGAAAGAAGCTTCAGATGTTTTAGCCCGTAACAACACTATCTCATCGGCACCTAAGCGCTGTTGCCGTGCAAATTCTTTTTGCTGCCGAGGGAAGAGCACGGTGTGCCAGTAGGCGTTGCATGTTGACTCAGTCTTTCCAAAGGCTAATTTGAGCGATGGCTTAAGCAAGGCAACGCGCTGCTCAAGAGGCATTCGATATAACGCGTCCCTTATGAGCTCAAGACCATCGTTCGCAGGAACGTCACCATTAACAAGGTCAATCGCCTGCTGGAAGATGTCTCCCGCGACGTCGCAGCCGCATCGGTGCATAGTGAGCACCGTGGCGATCCAATCCGAGCGGGTGGCTGTGCCTTTGCTATAACTGTCTTTAAGCAAGTCGAAAACGAACTGAAGAGCGGTGCGCCGCAGCGAACCAGCCAAAGTAGGAGGGTTCGGTCCGTCAGCCTCAATCGCTTCACTAAGTTGGATACAGGTCGAGGCCAGCCAGTAAGCATCCGATGCCTTCTGTTCGATATCTATACATTTCGGTATTATATTTGTTTCCATTAAATCTAACCTTAAATTATTACGACATAACAAATGGGATTGTATAGTTTTATGTACTTTTGATCAATATAAAAATATCCGAAACTATCCATTGCCGCGTGAGTACATGTTCACGTGGAAGGTAGCACTGTAGAAAGCTAGACAATAGACAGGTCTTAGGGCGCCAACCGGGTTTAAAATAGTGTTTGTGTCGCTCCTTCAGAGCTAAATAGTCACTACACATTACCTAGCCCTCGCGGGCTAGGCTGTAAAGCAGTCGGGGCTTCGCCCCTGGAGATGTGTCCATCTTCTTCTGGTAAATTTGAATAGCGAGAGTAGACGCGCCTACCCCTGAATATGTACCTATGTGCTCACAGAACATAATACTGTGCATGATTGCAATCAAAACTATGGTATTAAACTTATTGTTTTTATTATAATATGGTTGCTGAGGATTGGGGGACTTGTTATACTCATTCCACAGGAAAATGTTAACGGGTCATAAACCCTACGCTTTTGGGTTCTAGTTTATATGCAGATGCAACCACGTGTACTATATAACCTACTTAGAATGAACTGGCTAGTGGACTCTAGTGTCGAGGCCGAGCCTTGGCAGGTAGAGGACTATCGCGCGCTTTCTTTTGACGACCTTTTTGGGCGTCTCGAAGATCACAAGGTCTTCCTAGATCGCGCGAGCTTCCTAGCCTATGCCGAGGAAAGCGATTCCCCAGAGGACCTCACTGATCATATCCTTTCCGATCGAGATGAACTTGATGTCCGCGAACATGATCAAGTCTATCTTGTGATGTTTGAGCTGTGGCGACGGCTTGTGCCCGAGCACCTCTGCCTGACCGTCTTCTGCGACGAACTCGATCACCAAGTGAGTCTCTACGACCGCGGGGAACTTTCCGATGGCGAAGCCCTTCAAGATGCTGTTGCTGGACTCCAGCAAGTTCTCGACGAAAACGTGGATGAAGGCGGAGAACCCGAGGAAGTTTTCAATTCAATCTCTGAAATTTGCGCCAACAATCTCGAGGGCTTCCTCTACGATTACGCGACCGACCAGCTCGATCAGAATGAGGGCGACTACGCCGCTGAACTTATCGAAGGGTTCTATCGGTATGTGTCTGACACACGCTGGTTCGACTTTTTGAAAGCGCGCATGCTTGTAGAAAGTGATCTTACCGCCGCGAATAAACTGTTCGCTCAGCTGATCGTCCAAATTTCCGAGGGCGAGCCTGATCTGGATTTTTGTTTGGAGCTAATGGTCTTCATGGTTCAAGGTGGTGAACGTAAGCTGTTTATCGCGTTAGTGACCCTCACGCTTAAGTGGCTTAAAACTGAAGATGACTTCCAAGAACTCCTTAGTATTTGTGTCGATTACTACGCTCGACTTGACTACGATTGGGAGGAGGAGTCCATTCAAGCTATTCTTGATACCTATGTAGATCAGGCTCCCGATGTTGAGCTCGATCCAAATAACCCCCATATCCAACAGCTTCTCGATGTGATGCATCAGCGCACATTGACGTAAGCCTCTAATATCGAGTACCTGGCTGAGACTGTACTGTCGCAGGCTTTTGAGTTTCAAAAATCTAGAGTAACCCCCTGACAGTGAGTGTCAAGGCGTTTTTCTCGAAATTTCCTTCGCCAACCTGTTGACTTTTATCCCCAAAAAAGAGATATCCGTGGGCATGCAAAACACAACGGGTAGTAGTTGAAGCACCGCAAAACTACAAGATGTTGTGGTAAAGCCGCACTTGGGGATACCGCTGTGTTCAACTCATTCTTTAATAATGTCACCATGGGAAGCCGCTGATGACGAAGCCTACATCGCGAGCGAATGCCACCGCATTACGCACATATCATCGTCCATTCAAAGAGGGCGAAACACTGCTAGAAAGCTGGGACCAGGTGGTCGATCGTGTCGTCGGTCACCAGCGTTGGTTGTGGGAACGTGCCTTGGGGCGCGAGCTTAATGACCGTGAGCAACACGAACTCGACGAAGTGCGTCAACTTATTGTAGGACGTTACATGTCAACTGCAGGCCGCACTCTGTGGCTTGGAGGTACGGAGCTCAGCCGTAAGCGCGAGTCCTGTATGTTCAATTGCGCGTTCACCCAAGTGGAGACTGTTTACGATGTGGTAGACACGCTATGGCTTCTTCTTCAAGGCTGCGGTGTAGGGTTTAGGCCCATAACGGGAACCCTTAATGGCTTTCGACGACCACTGACTGACATTCAGGTAATTCGTTCAGCTCGTACAACTAAGGGCGGGGCCGAAGGCAACGTTGAGACTTTTGACCCAAGTACTGCCACTTGGACGATTAAAGTAGGTGACTCCGCCATCGCTTGGGCCAAAGCCGTAGGTAAGCTCGTCGCAGGTAAATTCCCTGCACGCACCCTAGTACTAGATTTTTCTGAAATCCGTCCCGCAGGCGAGCGCCTTAAAGGGTATGGCTGGATCTCCAGCGGCGACGAGCAAATCGCCAAAGCCTTCCATGCGATCGCCGAGAGACTGTCAGATAGGTCCGATCAGCTACTCACTCGTATGGACATCCTCGATATTGTGAACTGGCTTGGAACTATTCTCTCCAGCAGAAGGTCCGCACAGATTGCACTGTTTGAGTATGGACAGCCCGAGTGGGAAGAGTTTGCTGTTGCTAAGAAGGAGTGGTGGCTTAACGACAACGCCCACCGTCAGCAGTCTAACAATAGCCTACTCTTCTGGCACAAGCCCAACCGTGAAGAACTAGAGTCGGTCTTCCAGCTGATGCTAGACTCAGGAGGCTCAGAGCCCGGTTTCATCAACGCAACCGGAGCGGAGAGTCGTGCCCCTTGGTTTAAGGGATGTAATCCCTGTGTAGAGATTCTTTTAGGGAATAAGAGTTTCTGTAACCTCACGGAAGTCAACGTTTTGGCCTTCCGTGGCGATAAGGTTGGCCTCGAACGCGCCCTCTATCTTGCTGGCAGAATGAACTATCGCCAGACCATGGTGGATCTACGCGACGAGATCCTTCAGGAAGCTTGGCACCTCAATAACCAGTTTCTACACTTGTGCGGTGTAGGCTTGACCGGCCTGGCAGGACGCCAGGATCTGACGGCTTATGACCTTAAGCGTATGCGTAACATCACCGTTAGCGCCGCCTATAGCATGGCCAATGAACTGGACTCTCCGTTGCCCAAGAACGTCACCTGCATCAAACCGAGCGGGACAGTAAGTAAGATTATGGGTACGGAAGAATGGGGAGAAGTTCCGGAAGGTGGCCATGTGCCCCTCGGGAAATATATCTTCAACAACATCACTTTCTCCAAGCACGACCCCTTGGTGCAGCGCTTTGAAGAGGCCGGATATACGGTCTTTGAAAAGCCCTATGAATCTGAGTCCGTGGTTGTGAAGTTTCCCGTCAAATACGACAACATTCCCTTCAGCCGCATGAGCGTCACCAGAAAAGATGGCAAGGTTGAAGAGGTTGAAGTCAATCTCGAGTCGGCGATCTCGCAGCTAGAGCGCTATCGTATGATGATGGACAACTGGTGCGAGCAAAATGTCTCCGTTACCATCTCCTACGATCCGTCTGAAGTTCCTGAGATCATCTCATGGTTCGAAGCAAATTGGGACAGCTATGTTGGGGTGTCATTCCTCTTCCGTAACGACCCCACCAAAAACGCTGCGGACCTTGGTTATGCCTTCTTGCCACAAGAAGTTGTGACTCGTGAAATCTATGACGAATACGTCGCTGTCCTAAAACCCATCAACTATGAAGGGATTGAGGCACGCGATGGAGTTCTCGATGACCAAGCATGCGCCTCGGGGGCGTGCCCAGTCAGATAAACGTTAACGCCATGCCAGCCCAGCAGGCTGCCGTATCGCACGATACGGCAGCTTTTTTGTATTTACAGACGGTGAATGCTGGCACTCGAGGTAGTTGCAGGAAGACAGGAAAAAAACCTGGTTCAGTACCAAGATTCGGTAAGACTGACGGCCAAGCGATAGTTCCATGAGTCCTCGGGATACGAAGACTCTCTGCGTTTTTATTTCGTGCATCCCAAACAAACCACATGCACAACGGCTTGCTACTTACGCGATTGAAACGCAAAGTCGCAAAGGTTCAAAGACAAAGGAAGAAACCTGGTTCCTGGTTCAGTACCAAGATTCGGTAAGACTGACGGCCAAGCGATAGTTCCATGAGTTCTAGGGATACGAAGCCTCTCTGCGCCTTTCTTTCTCTGCGACTTTGCGTTTCTTTTCGTGCATCCTAACCAAACCTCATGCACAACGGCTCGCTATATGCGCAACGGCTTGCTACTTACGCGATTGAAACGCAAAGAAGCAAAGATTCAAAGACGCAAAGGAAGACAGAAGAAACTCTGGTTCAGTACCAAGATTCGGTAAGACTAAAGACCAAGCGACAGTTCCATGAGTCCTTGGGATACGAAGCCTCTCTGCGTTTCTTTTCGTGCATCCTAACCAAACCACAGGGGTAACTTCTCTGGTAAACCCGAATACACTAACTAAGCCATGACGACTCTGACCGAGGGGGCAATAGCAAATAGGTGTATGTCCTATCCATGAGACCAACACCAACACACATTGAACTCATAGCTCATAGATTTTGAGTGGCTGGCACTCGATGTAGTCGCAGGAAGTGAGGACGTAACGCACGTCTTTTCGCTCGCCAAAGGGAAGTGTCCCAGGCGGGACGCTATGAAGGTGGCCAAAGACGCAGATATCGACGTTGTACTGCTCCAGCAGCCGAGATGCCTCCGACGCCCCTAAAGAAGGGCCAATAGGAGGGTAGTGTGTCATCGCAATGCGCAGCTGCGCATCTTGTTGCAAGCCCTTTAAACTCATTTCTAATCTATGGAGCTCGCGCTGAAAGATCTTATTTGCATCAACATCGCCCTCTTTCACGCGCTTCGAGATCACTGGCCCTTTGACGAACTCAATGAACTCGTTAAAGTGATATTCGCTCGTGTCCCAGAGCCTGGACCCGCCAATGCTGACGCCTTTCCAGTTGAATGTGTCGTTGTGGATAACATGAAGGGATGGGGGCAACACATTCGAAAGCTTCTTCTTTGAAGCCCACCAATAGTCGTGATTGCCGCGAATCATGACTTTAGTACCTGGCAAAGTGTGGATCCACTTCAGGTCTATAAGCGCTTCTTCCAAGTGCTTAGCCCAGGAAATGTCACCGGCCAGTAACACTAAGTCGTCAGCACCTACGAATTTTCTCCAGTACTTTCCAAGTCGTTCGGCGTGGTCGTGCCAGCGAGGACCGAAGATGTCCATGGACTTATTCGGAACTCCAAAGGATAGATGCAGGTCGGCGATTGCCCAGATCTTACTCATAAACAGTAGTGGTCGGGAAGTTGAGCTCCACGGGTGACGACGATGATGCCGTCACGGATGTAAATGCCGTCGCCGTCGAAGTGATCTAAACCTTGCACGTTTTCTAAGCGTACATGGTCGCCGATGTAGACGTTGGTGTCGATGATGGCGCGCTTGATGACACAGTCGCGACCAATTTGCATCGTATCCGAAAGGCGGTCTTCCATGGGTACTGGCAGAGTATAGAAATCATTTCCCATGACGTAAGATCCCTCGATGACAGTGCCGTGTTTTACCACACTGCGAGGTCCTAGAATGCTGTTGCGGATCGCTTTGGCTTCAACGACGCTGCCTTCACCGATAATGGAATGTTTGACCTGAGTGTCCATGATCTTCGACGGCGGAAGATTGTGTTGGTGGGCATAAAGAGGACACGCCTCGTCATAGCAATTAAAGAAGGGTTCCGGCCGTGTAAGTGCCATATTCGCATTGTAAAAGGAACCAATAGTGCCAATGTCTTCCCAATACCCATCGTAGAGAAACGCCGAAGCTCTACCCTGTCCCACTATTGAAGGGATAAGGTGCTTGCCGAAATCATCACGCGAGTCTTGCTGTAGAAGATTTATAAGCGCTTGTCTCTTAAATAGATAAATTCCCATCGATGCGAGATAGTGCGGCTCCTCCAACTGCGTGCGACCCAAGTGCTCCAGCATGTGAGTGGGGCAGCGGAAAGATTCTAACGTCGACGGATCTTGAGGCTTCTCGACAAAATCTGTGATGCGACTTTGACCATCAACCTTCATGACCCCCATGCGTTTTGCGCCCGCGCCATCCACCGGCAGAGCTGCTACAACCATGTCGGCGTCGGTCTTCTGTGCAAAGCGGACCATGTGCTGGAAATTCATGTGGTAGAGCTGGTCGCCTGACAGAATAAAGAAATAGTCGACCGGAGCCTCGATGAAATACTGAAGATTCTGACGTATCGCGTCCGCAGTGCCTTGGTACCACGTATCTTGGTTCGGCTTCTGCTCGGCCGCCAGCAATTCGATGAAACCCGATGTAACCGCCTTAGGGAAATAGGTCTTGAAGATATGGCGATGCAACGAAGACGAAAGGAACTGGGTGACAACAAAGATCTTAAGACAGCCAGAGTTGATGGCATTCGAGAGAGGGACATCAATGAGTCGATAGCGTCCACCAAAACGAATCGCAGGCTTGCTGCGTGCGTGCGTGAGAGGAAACAGGCGTGTTCCTTGGCCCCCACCCAAAATCAAACAGCCTACACGCTTCATATCTGGAGATGAGGGTATCTCCGCATGAACGACATTTGTAGTCGTTTCGAAGTTTTTTTTCTCTGCAGTAAGAACAGAATTTTTTGGTGCCATAGATCAAATAGTAAAGTTGTTTCTGTAACGTTAGTGTAGATGTAAAAGAATTATATGACAAGAATTACGCGTTAATGTGGGGTAGCTTCGCTGCCTGCGCGCTGCCAGCGAAGCTACCCCACATCGGCGCTACATGTACAGGTTGACCTAGCGGGTGTGTCAAGGATACCATAGTACCCTCACATAATACAGGCGGCGTAGCAACTGCCTCTAACGAGTTTGATATGATGAAAATCGTTGTCGATCAAGACCTTGAAATGCGTCTCCTGCGCTCTCACGATGCAGAGGCCGTCTTCGCCCTGGTAGACGAAAATCGCACTTCTCTATCCAAGTACCTCCCTTGGGTCGATGGAACACGTGGTCCCGCTGATTCGCGGGACTTTATTGAGAAAGCTCTTGTTGGCTACAAGCAAACACAACGTATGGCCATGGGGATGTGGCTTGCAGAACAACTCGTTGGAGTTATCGGTTTTGACATTAAGGACCCCTTCAACGAGACAGCAGAAATAGGCTACTGGATCGGTGAGCCTCACAGAAGCAAGGGCATCGTCACACGTTGCTGTCGCGTATTGACTCGTCACCTGTTTGATCGATGGCAGGCACATCGCATTGAAATTCGCTGCGCTGTAAATAACCAAACAAGCTGCGCAATTCCCGAGCGTCTTGGCTTTACGCGCGAAGCGACATTACGAGAAGCTGCTAAAATTCAAGATGAATACTTCGATCTTATCGTTTACGGTCTTTTAAAAAACGACGCAATTAACACGCAGTGACTATCGTACATTGTCTTGAACATGCTATGCTGTGAATTTCACATCGGACAACTAGGATGCTAAGAAACCGGTTATGACGAGCCTACTACGCCCGATTAATCTCTTTATTGCCGCCTGTGTTCTGGCCTTGGTAGTGCTTCTAGTTGTCTTTTTACAATCCAAAAAACCGCTGCCAGGGGCTCCCACACAATTTATTATCGCACGAGACTCTCAGTGGTACGACGTGGAGCTGCACGGAAAGGAACGCGAATTTCTTGCGTTCACCGATGAGTTGCTAACAAAAATTGCTCGTGAGGAAAAACTTAGCTTTCGCTTTGCCGATCGATCTTCTGGAGAACTTCTTTCTTCAGTGAGTCGTGGGACTGTAGAAGGTGCTATCGTGACAAATCCACCTTCAGAGAGACCTGGACACCGCAGTCTGCTCTGGTCAGATACTATCTACCAATTGGGGCCTGTACTCGTTTTAAGGATGGACTCCGAAATCGATGAAAGAGCCGATATGACCGGCAAAGTCGTAGGAGTCAAGCGGGGAGCATCCCTAGTCTTCGACATTACCGCCCATGCCGATGTGATTTTTGTCACATATCCCAACATCATCGACGCCTTCGAAAAACTTGTTGATAGCAGTATCGATGGAGTTATTGCCCCTTACGTTACAGCGCACATCTATCTGTACAGCCTATTTACAGATTCACTACGGATCGGTACAGAGCCCCTTGTAGACCAAGGTGTGCGCCTGGTTGTGCCTAGAACTCCTTGGGGCGAGGATTTGATCGCGCGTTTCAACACACAGCTAAAGACTCTTAAAGAAAATGGAGAGTATCAAAAACTTTTGAAAAGATGGAATCTCCCTTCTATAGAAGAGGACATTAAACTGCTGAGGGAGAGTGGTTTAGATGTCGTGGCGCCTCAGGAGTAACTCTCAGGGCTCTTTCAACCTATAAAACTCTTGCGCCTAAGCCTCGCATCTGATAAAACTTCACGCAGTAACACTGCTTAGCTTAAGGAGATCAGTCTCCTAATTGAGCGGGCTGGGGAGAGGAGTGGAGAGTGTTTGTTTCGGGATTGTCATCCCCCATCATATACAGTTATAGCCGTGGATATTGTGCCATGCCGCTCGCGCGGCAGGCCTCTGTTTATGGTCGCGTTGGAGTCGCTAAGCTACTTGCGCCCCTCAGGCTGCGAGCAAGCCAGGTGACCCGCCATGCGCACACCTTGAGAACCCGGATAATGAGAAGTTGGCGCTTTTTATTTAGTCAAACTCTCGGGATCTATCAAGGGCAAGGTGTAACTGAGTTAGGAACAGTACTCGACACCCAGTACGTATAGAAGACCTAAGTCAAAGTAAGATGACCTAACATTCTGGAGGTACATATGAGTGATGGTGTGAAACTACCTGGACTATTCGAAGGCTTATTCTCAGACGACTGTGTTAGCCTATCGTGCCGAACTAAAGAAGTGTGCCAAGCCGCTATGTGGCCATCGATGTTGGCCGGTGTCGTTGCCACTGGTGCCATCATTCTCTATAACGTAAATAAGTGGATGGCTAACAACCGCGAGTGGGCGAAAGACCTTCGTGAGCACCGCCAGGAAGCTGCAAGCCGTTACCAGCGTATCAATGCATTCCTTATCGTAGGTGGTATCATCGCCACAGCCCTTGCCGTGCTTAAAGTCGTTGGTAGTGCTGTGACTGCGATGACAGCGGGCGCAGTATTTGGCGGTATCTGGATCGGTGTCGGCGCTGCTGTTGTCCTCAACCATTGGGTGCATAAGCAATCCGTGCTTGAAGATGGCCGCGACCTTGCCGGTATCAGGCGCTAAAATTAGCTAAGAGACACTAGAATATGGGCTAGTGTCTTTGACTTTCGTCGAACGACAAGACACAACTTGTCGTTCGGCATAATACCTTGGAGGAGGTTTGTCCTATGGAAAATGTAAATCTATGTACTCCAACATGTCTGTTGGGTGTTCTTAGCAAAGATGAGACTCAGAAACAGAATATATGCAACGCCGAAACAACATTCGTTCACGGTATGGCCTTTATAGCGCTTGCTGGTCTGGTCGGTTTAGTTGTGGATAAGCTAATGAGCCCACGTATAAAAATGTGGGGGAGCGGGGATATCGAAGGTCCTGCTCAAAAGGGATTATCTTACGCCATCTACCGAGACCTCCGCTCCTATTTGGATGGAGCAGCGGTGTTCTCGGCTGCGTTGGTTAGTACCGCTGTAGCTGTGCAAGCTTTACTTACTGCAACGTCGCTGCTCACAGCAGCAGTATGGGTAGGTGGAATATGGCTTGGAGCACTCGCTGTAGTCAGCATCAATCGTGCCATCTATGAGGTGGTGAGGCAGTCACCTCGAGTTCTTTTCGAAGAGGTGGCCCTTAGGTGGTAGCGGCGATAGGTGTGCTTTCAAAATGCTGACATAAATGGGGGCGGCCGACGATGTCGCTCCCAAAATAGCATGATCGTAACCGCTGGAGAAAGAGCCTTTGATCGTACACAGCCCTTCCATTGGGAGGGAAATCCTTTGTTAGGTGTCGTCCTTATAAGAGTGTAAAGAAATGCAACGTTGCTTTTTTTTAGGCCCGGAGGGTCGACTTATTGTAGCCCCACCCGGAAGGGTGAGGTGAAGCATAGAAAATTTAGGAGGCCTGTAAGGCCGACTCATGGATCCAGAGCTATTTGTGAACCATGAGTCGGCCTAACAAGAGTGTAAAGAAATAGAGGATCAAACTCAGAGTGCTTTTTAATTCGCTAATGCTTAACTACGTAGATTCCCTATAGCGCGAGCGCAGCCAGCGTAGCTAAGCGAGGGTCATGGAGTGCGGCGCTCCGCGCTGCCTTTTTGCGTCTACATGTACCTCACAGGCCTATTTTGGTGTTCGTGACTCCTTATTTAGAGATGCGAACGATTCCAAAGGACCTTCTGCCGAGCCACGTCGCCAAAGCAATCATCCACAGATACTCCTCAGAGGCATTTTTCGTGTCTATGAACTCCAAAAAGGCGGCGCGGAGCGCACGCACTCCATGGCACTCGAGGACTCGCGCTATCGGTGTATGTCATTGGTTGCTTTAAGCTTATGACTTAAATATGAGGTCGCGACGATTTCTTTACACTCTCTACAGGCCTCGAAAGATAATTCGGATATTACCCCACGCTCAAGGGTGGGCTACAATAAGTCGACCCTCAGGGCCTCATGAGAATATAGAGATGTCGTAACTAATTCCGAGGATTCCTGACACCCTCGCAAAGGCGACATATGCACGCGTTCATCTGGCGTCCGAGGCTATATATCTTGTCAGTTCTCCGGGCTTCAAAAATGCGCGTTCGTCCTATTCCTTGACTCTCAAGTGAGCGCTCACAACGTGTTTGAGAGTTCTTTCATCCCCATGAAATATATTTCAATTTCCGGATATTTCGATTTGAGGAAATTTGCCGCTTCTTTACTGCGTATTCCCCCTGAGCAATAGCACACTACGGGCCCGCTAAGACCGAAGTCGTTAAAATCGGAGATTTCAGCCAAGGGGATGCAAAGGCCTCCTAGGTTGCCCCTTTGGTGCTCTTCACGTGATCGTACATCAAAAAGTTGCAAGTCTTTATGTCTCTCAATAAGGCCTGACAGATCTTCTAAAGCAAGTTCTTTCGGCTCGGGTCTAGAGAGTTGAACAGGCGCCCCAAGGTCATAGACTCGACTCTGATGTGTCTCCAGATCGTATGAGATGAGCTTCCAGCGTTGTGTAGATGGGAGGTTAAGCAGTAGCTTGATCGACTCTGTAGCCTGTATCATTCCGATGATCCCTGTGGTCACTCCGAGCACGCCATCTATACGACAGCTTCCCCCTTTGTATTGACTGATATCTCCAAACAGAGATCGATAGATTGTGGGAGCCGGATATGATGACGCGTAATCTAACACAAAGACCTGTCCTTGAGTTGCTGTGACGGCGCCCAAAATGCAGGGAATGCCATGACTTTGACACACGTCATCGATGCACAGCCGTGTCTCAAAGTTGTCTGTAGCATCGATGACTAGATCGCATTGTGGAAGTAGCTGGTGGGCAAGTGTCCTATTGAATTCTTCGGCTACTGCGGTGACGTGTGTGTTGGAATTGATGTCTCGTAGACGCTTATGTGCTGCATCGACCTTGAGGCATCCCACATCCTGCTCGTAATAGAGTACTTGTCGCGCAAGATTACTGCTTTCGACTTTGTCAGGATCTACAACCGTAATCCTTCTAACACCGGCGGCGCATAGATATAGCATAATTGGACAGCCAAGGCCTCCGGCACCTACCAGTAAAACATGGCTATTTGCTAGCTTTTTCTGTCCCTGAAGGCCTACTCCGGGAACTTGCATCTGGCACCTGTAGCGCTCATAGAGGTTGTCTGTATGCATTTCTATGCCTCATGATTTCAACGAGTCTATTAGTTGCCCTTAGGGGATCCTGAGATTGACATACGGCGCTGATCACAGCAACTCCAGTAACTCCGCAGTCTAATACCGATGATACGTTACTTGTTGTGATGCCACCTATAGCCATAACGGGGATGGAGACCTGCTCACATATCTGCTTGAGAGCTACTATCCCCACAGGTGGATAAGATTTGTGCTTTGAGGTCGTGGCGAAAATATGGCCTACGGAGATGTAGTCGGCGCCCGACGACTCCGCCTGCTTAGCCTCTTCCAGAGTTGATACTGTAATACCAATGATAGCGTCGTCACCCAATAATGTGCGCGCTTCTTCAAATGGCACATCGTTTTGCCCCAAATGTACGCCATCTGCATCAGATATGAGAGCGACATGCGGGTAATCGTTCACCAAAAACAACGCTTTGTGCTTACGACACAGCGAGCAAAGAACCCGGGCTAATGAGGTCTGATCAGATGTCGTTAGGTTCTTACATCGCAACTGAATCATCGATGCACCGCCTTTAAGGGCCTCTTCAGCTACGTGCATCGGAGACGCTGTGAATGCGGGATCTATCAAAACATAGAGGCCTCGGATGGAAATATTCTTCATAACTCAAGTTCCTGTTTCATATTCTGCATTGAGACGAGTGGATTTCCGCTTTGAAAGAAGGCTGAAATAAACGCCACTCCATATGCTCCAGCAGCGCGGCAAGCACGCGCATTCGTAGCGTCTACACCTCCAAGGGCGTACACAGGTATACGCAGAGTGCTGGTGACTTCCCTCAAACTATCAAGCCCTTTGGGGATGCAGTCAGGCTTGCATGAGCTTGTAAATATGGGGCTATATAAGACATAGCTAAAGCCCTCAGTCTCGGCAGTGACCGCCTCGTCAAGACTGTGAACGCTCTTTCCTGAAACAAACCCAGGGCAATGGAACTTTGAGTCTTCTGTGCCGGTTCCCACGGCAGGGCTATGAAATCCGTCGGAGTCGCAGACCTGTGCAATATCCAGATGCTCATTCACGGCCCAAAATGTTGAAGTGCGACTACATAGTTGTCGCAGTTGATGACCAGCTTGGCATAGCTGACCTCCGTTGGCACGCTTGTCTCTAAGCATGATGCCATCAAGACCAGCTGTTGTAGCCTGCTCAAGGATGTCGCAGTGCGAGATCACCTGCTCGCATGTGACGAGCAGTAGCATTCTAGGTAACATCGATAGTCTCCCTGGTCCGGGAGTACCCACACGTGCGGCGAGGAATGCGTCCCGCTAGATACGCAGCTCTTCCTGCCTGCCATGCGTGCGCCATAGCCTCCGCCATGAGAACAGGATGTTTGGCTTCTGCTACTGCAGTGTTAAGGAGAACGCCATCGAGACCAAGCTCCATGGCTATTGTAACATCAGAGGCTGTTCCTATTCCCGCATCTACGATCACAGGGATATTTACTGCTTCTTTGATGAGTATGAGTTGGTAGGGATTGTCGATTCCGCGTCCGGAGCCAATAGGGCTTGCCAAAGGCATGACAGCAGCGCAGCCCACATCAGCGAGCCTGCGGCAAAGGACAGGATCACTAGTGCAGTAGGGGAGGACTACGAAGCCATTGGTTACGAGTCTTTCAGCTGCGACGAGTAGCTCGGAGCTGTCAGGGAGTAGGCTCTCATCGTCGGCGATGACTTCGAGCTTTACCCAGTTGGTGTCTAGAGCCTCACGGGCCAGTTCAGCTACAAGAATCGCTTCTGTCGCGGTGTAGCACCCCGCTGTGTTGGGGAGAACCTGGTAGCGGTCCCTGTCAATAAGATCGATCCAGGGATTATCTTGGATGTTTTCAAGATTTACCCTTCGCATCGAGACTGTCACTAGTTCCGCGCCGCTACTGTCCCATGCCTTCAGCATGGTATCTGGATCTGGATAACGAGCGCTACCTATAAAGAGGCGTGAGGAAAAAGTGCGGTCAGCAATTTGTAGCGAATGATCATTCATGGTCTATCCCCCCTCAAACGGGCTGAGTACTTCGATTTCGTCACCCACCTGAACCTCAGTGGTATCCCATTGCATTCGAGGGATGACTTTGAGATTTAGTGCCACAGCCACACCCGCGGTGTCGGAACTGATGCTGTAGCGTAGGAGTATTTGAGAAAGTATTGTGGGGCCGTCTTCGACGATAATGGAACTATTTTTGGGTAGCGTCAT
Organism: Chlamydiota bacterium; assembly: GCA_021772415.1. GTDB lineage: Bacteria > Chlamydiota > Chlamydiia > Chlamydiales > JAJFMA01 > JAJFMA01. The sequence goes on along the minus strand of JAJFMA010000025.1, from coordinate 3,477 downwards.
AAGTTCCTTCCTTGTTGATGTGCTGTTGGATTAAAAGACTGTAAATTGTGTGGCCAGGCACCTGTCGACACATAAGACGCTACTGCGAGAGCTGTAGTTGGTGCTAATAGCACACCACCGCGGTGGTGTCCTCCTGCAAGGATTAAATTAGCCTCGTGAGCAGGTCCAAGGATAGGTCTGTGTGAAGGTGTAGTAGGACGATAGCCTACATCCATTCGATGAAAGGATGCCTCATCCAGACTCGGAATGATCTCGCGGCCATAGTGTAGTATCTTATAAAGAGCTCCTGCCGTGGAATGTTCAAGCATTCCACACTCTTCTGTAGTTGCTCCCAGGCGTAGCGTGGATGAATTTGTTGGCGTGATATAGACTCTCGGTGTACGCACTAAGGATCTTAGACGTAGCCCCTTGGGTAACTCCACGGTAAGTATTTGTCCTTTCTGTGAACGGATGCCACATGCCGGATAAAGCTTTGATGTCCATGCTCCCGTTGCCAAAACCACACACTCAGAGCGTGCTATATCTTTGCTTTCGAAAGCTACACCTTCGACCGCGTATTTTGTGCCTATCAGTTCGGTGACACTGAGGTTCGTGCGGACCTCACCACCAAGCTTGAGAATCGCTGTGTGCAGCGATCTCATCAGCTGTTGGGGATCGACGAAAGCCTCTGTTGGGGGTTTCAAGGCACCGAGAGTGCGGGGTGATAACAGAGGCTCCATGGAACGTACGTCTCCGGGCGATACCCACACGGATTCAATACTCATATTCTTGTGGAGATCATACCGTCGTTTAAGTGTGCCGATGTCATGGCTATCCACGCCACACATCAAGGTGTGATAGTCATGTAGCGGAACGCTGATGCCTGAGTCGTGACTAAGTTCTTCCAAGAAGCGCGGGTATTCCCTCAGTGACCGCTCACCGAGTTCTAGCATGTCTTCGTTCTCAAATCCTAACTCGGAATATGGCGCTAGCATTCCCGCGGCAACGCTGCTTGTTTCCTCACCGATTCCTTTGCGCTCGACAAGAAGAAGTTCTAGCCCCACACGGGCGAGGCGCCACGCGATACTGAGACCTATGATGCCTCCACCTATGATGATGACGTCAAATTTGCTGCGCTTCATGTGTCTTCCATTGTCCACAAAAGTGATGGACGGGCCCGCTACCTTTGCCAGTACAAAATTGAGATCCTGCTGTGATGGCTTCGTCGATATAGGCCTTAGCAAGTGCGACAGAGTCGTATAGACCATAGCCTCGGGCCAAGTAGGCAGCAATAGCCGATGAAAGGGTGCAGCCTGTACCATGGGTATTGCGGGTCTCCACGCGTGTAGATGAGATCCACTGGTGTGAAGTCTTAGATCCGTCGAACGTGTATAGTAGATCGTCGGAGGTATCACCAGATAGATGTCCGCCCTTCACCAGGATATTTTGACATTTTCCTGGTACTAGTGAAGATGCTGCTTCTAACATCTCTGTGTGTGTTCCCACTGAACCACCCACAAGTAACGAAACTTCAGCCAAGTTCGGTGTAACGAGAGTTGCAAGTGGAAATAGTGAAGAGACCATGACTTCTATGGCTTCCGGATCAGTGAGCGCTTGCCCTGATGCTGCGACCATGACGGGGTCAAGTATCAATGGGCTGCCTTCGTTGTCTGATAGCGCTGCGAATACAGCTTCTATAGCGTTACTGTTTCCAAGCATGCCTATTTTGATGGCGTCGACGCCGATATCCTCCAAGACCGAACAGATCTGGTCGTAAATCATGCTCGGGTCAACAGCGACGACCCGTTGTACTCCAACGGTATTTTGAGCGGTAATGGAGGTAATGGCTGTCATCCCAAAGCAACCAAGAGCGGAGAAGGTCTTGAGATCCGCCTGAATACCCGCACAGCCTCCACTGTCAGACCCTGCTATAGACAGTACTTTAGTGTAGGTGTTCTCTGACACTGTAAGTCCTCGTGATAAATGAATAATACACGGGACACAGCAGCACACACTGATGTGAGTAAGTATAGAGATATATGGCAGACTGTCTTCATGACATCCCTCCGCTGGTATAATCCAGATCAGGTTCCGCGGGTATCGTCTCAGCCAAATGGCACCCCGTGTCAAACTGCATTGAGGCTACTGAGTAGCAAATTTATGGTCAAGTGCATACGATTTGCGTAGATGGCATAATTGCGCTATTCTGACGTTCTACGAAATTGTATGTTAGGCATCAAATGATCAATAGAATGACGCGCTCACCATTCTTTCTCGTAGCAGTGTTTCTTTTTTTCGCTATCGGTGGAGCTATTGCGGTCACCACAGCACAAAAGCGCGCTGCCGGAGCTACAGGTCTTGATGCCGCCCAGCTCGAGCATATGAGACAGTCCGCACATGAACGGCTGAGGGACAGCGAAGACGTGCTGCCATGACACTGCTACTAGCAATGCTCCCTGTCTATATTCTGGGAAATCTACATTGTATCGGCATGTGTGGGCCTATAGCCGCAATGCTTGGGAGGCATCCCTATCGCGTCTACTATCTCGTAGGCCGCATTGTGTCCTTTAGCTTAGCAGGTTTCATTGCGGGGTTCTTTGGCGCCGTCCTTCATGCGGTGCTGGAGGCCTATCATATTCCAGCCCTTACGTCTTTCATGTTTGGAACGATCATACTTGTAGTCGCTGTCTCTAGCCTGTTAAGGCGACCCACTCCGGGTATTTCGTGGATATCGACGCACATGCAACCTCTCAATCGATGGCTATCTACGCTGATGCTACGTGAACGTCGTTGGCCAACATTTCTATTTGGATTCTTCACTATAGCATTGCCCTGTGGTCAGACGGTGATGGTCTACTCCGCGTGCGCCCTGTCTGGTGATAGCATAGTCGGGCTTCTCAATGGTTTCGTGTTTGCTGTGTTGACAACACCTGCATTGCTTCTTGCAATGCAAGCTACGGGCTATCTGCACCGTTTTCGCAAGTACTACAACGTAGGCATCGGCGTGGCAGGAATCGTCGTTGGTGTGCTCGCATGTTGCCGAGGCCTTGCTGAGCTAGATATCATCTCACATTGGATCCTCAACCCCAATGCCCCCCATCATATGCACGTCGTCATGTTCTAGCCTCTCTAGGGTGCCGCTTTTTAATAAGTCCCATGCCAAACGGCTCGCTATGTTTACGATAGAAACGCAAAGACGCCAAGTCGCAAAGACGGTAACTCGACTTTCGCATCTATATCCCAACAAAAAGTAGGTTAACATTTAAGGTCACCCAATCAATACGTGATCATCTAAGGCACTCAAGCTCCCCTCATGAGGCCCAAAGGGCCAGCTTATGTTAGCCCCACCCGTGAGGGTGGGGTGCGGTGTATAGTTACCTTGAGCCCCATCGGGGCGGCGTGTGGCCCCGACTCATGGATCCAAAGAAGAAGACGTTTTCATTGTTCCAACGCGTTGTGTCGCCATAATCCAAAGGGGGCCACAAGCCCCCCCGAGAG
>JAJFMA010000240.1 GCA_021772415.1 Chlamydiota bacterium | reverse complement strand
TTCGCCGGCAAGATTCTCGCTATAGTCTTTGCTGCTGGGCTAGCGCTGCTACTCACGCCTACACAACTTGAGCTGTGGGGCTGGCGCATCCCCTTCTTAGTGGGCTTGAGCTTTGCGTTCAGCGCCTATAGATTAAGAAAGAAAGTCTCCGAGACTCCTGCCTTTGAAGACATGGCGAAGACCAGGACGGACACTCATCCGTCACTTACCCGCACTGTGCGGGAACAGTTTTGTCCTATGCTATTCGCTGTTGGCTGTACCATTGGGCTGACCACGACTATCTACCAAGTATTCGTGTTTCTTCCTGTGTTCCTGGTCAGGGAATTGGGTGTCACCTATACCTTTGCATCTACTTCAAACTTCATTGCCCTGACATTAGGAATGATCGCGATGCCAATCGGGGCTCTTATCGCCGACACTGTCGGGGGTAGGCGCGTGCTTTTTGTGGGAGCTGCCTCTTTGGCGCTACTTGCACTCCCCGCCTACGTCGTTATTGTATCTGGCAGCCTACTTGCTATCGTTGCCACACAGTCGGTTCTCGGTATTATCTTTGGTCTAATCTACGGACCCTATCCAGCAATGCTCGCTGAAATCTTTCCTGTGCACTGTCGCTATACTGCGTCGGCGATATCTTATAATATCGGTGTGGGTATATTCGGTGGGATGACACCACTTGTGTCTACATGGTTAATCTCAGCAACAGAAAGCCTAATAGCTCCGGCATATTGGCTGATGGCATGTACACTGACGACATGCTTCGTTCTCATTTTTTCTCGGCAAACACAAGCTAGTACCATCTGTGAGGCAGCACCATGATCAATCAATCTCTCCTTCAAGACGTCATCGACATCCGTCGCGACATTCATCGGCACCCAGAGACCGGTTTCGATCTCGAGCGCACCGCAGGCCTTGTCGCAGAGCACATGGAGGCTTTAGGACTTAAGGTGCGGACAGGTGTAGGGATTAGCGGCGTCGTCGCAGACCTTGAAGTTCGTGGAGCGCAGCATCGCATCGCGTTGCGAGCGGACATGGACGCCTTGCCTATGGACGAGGAGCGCGATATTCCATTTCGATCAATAGTTAAGGGCAAAGCACATATGTGCGGGCATGATGCCCATACAGCCATGTTGATTGGCGCAGCGAGAGTGCTCTGTGCTAAGAAGGATACGCTACCTAACCATGTGCGTTTCATCTTTCAACCGTGTGAAGAGGCGCTGCCTGGGGGCGCTCCGGGTATGATTGCTGATGGCTGCCTCGATGGGGTGACAGCTATCTATGGGCAGCACGTATGGCCTTGGTTAGACACAGGGAAAATTGGCATCTGCCCCGGACCCATGATGGCACAAGCCGATAGCTTTGACATCACGATATATGGCAAAGGTGGACATGCCGCGGCGCCTCACCAATGCGTCGATCCCATTGTTATAGGAAGCAGGCTCGTTGGCGCACTGCAGACATTAGTATCACGAGAGGTGAGCCCTTTGGACTCTGCTGTACTTTCGGTGACCCGCTTCCACGCTGGCTCGGCGTACAATGTTATTCCGTCCGAGGCCAAGATCGCAGGAACGGTACGCACCTATTCTAAGAACACTCAGACTGGGATCAAGAGGCGGCTAAAGGAACTTACTGACGGCTTGGAGATGGGAGGAGAACTCAAATATAGCGACGGATACCCTCCTCTTATCAATCATGAAGTGAGCTGTCAGCATGCGCGCGAGGCCTGTAGTGATTTCATTGCAGCGTCTGATCTGATTTTTCCGGCCGAAAGCGCGATGTTCGGCGAGGACTTTGCCTACTACGTGGAGAAGGTCCCTGGCTGCTACCTTCAGCTTGGTAGTGGCAACGCCGAACTGGACTGCTGCTACCCCCTACACCACAGCAAGTTTGGTCTCGACGAAGCCTGCATTCCGGTAGGTGTGCGGCTACTCGCTGCGATGGCGATGCGTCCTCATTAACCCCCTGATCATGTCCCAATCAGGGGTGGAAATTCGGAGTCCTATGACATACGTGCTTCGATGAGATCGATAATTTGCGTGAATGTATCTTTGCTCGAGAGCATCATCTGCGCAATGCGTGTTGAGCCGCCCTCGTGCTCAATGAACAGGATCGGGCGCGATCCAAACTCCATCACCACAAGCTCCGAAATCGCATCGTATGGGACGAATACTGTCTCATGGCTAAATATCCAGCTTGGGGGGCAGGAGATCCCTTTATCGGTGATCCTCACTTCCTTAGTGGAGGTAAAGGAAGCTATAATCGCGTACAGGAAGACGACAAACATGAGCATGGATACAACGACAAAGCTCCATAATACCCAAATAGCTGTTCTTTGAGAGAATACAATCCCATCAACGCCCGGGATGAAGCGGATCTCTAGGCCTCTATCGAAGGTCATCGCCATGTCGATCAAGAGCCACGTGATCGCAAAAAAGAACAACATCATCAAAATACTCAAGCGTCGTTGGGGAGCATACGGAAATATATACTCGTTCGCATCTGTAGATGTCATAATGGCTTCTCGCAAATGGCACTTCTGTTTCGATCGGCTAACAGTCTATGGTTCTCTGGTTTTGAGTGCAATAGGATTGGCGGTGGACGTAAAACCTTGAAATGCGGACTATTGACGTATTTTAAAATACAAGAAGCCGAGGGGATGTCCATTGTGACTAATGCACGCAAAGATCGAGAATTGTGTGAACGATACTCAGATACAGTATGGAATAAGAAAGAATTTGACATTGTAGACGCCCTATTTCACGAAGACGCCACCATCCACAGCCCTCTAAAGGAGCTGCGCGGCCCGAAAGCAATGAAGAACATCATTGAAGTGTGGCTAAGTGCGTTCCCTGATTTGGAGATCACGCATGAGGACATCATCACTGAACATGGCGTTGTTGTAGTGAGATGGAAGGCAAGAGGAACGCACCGTGGAGAGTTCAAGGGAATTTCGGGTAGCGGAGCACCCATAAGCTATGAGGGCGTCTCGATTTACAGGCTGGAAGAGGAACGCATCGTCGAGTACTGGGCATTTGTGAATCTACAGACAATACTAGACCAGATCCACAGTGTGGTAGAGGTGTAGAGAAGCTATTGGAGTCATAATATGCAAAGTCGCATTCGACAGATTTGTCGGTGGGTAGAGACCCAAACATCTTCATTAGACGTTGTCCTGAAGGTGCGTACTCTACAGTTTTCTGCGGCGATATTCGCAGTGCTTCCTAGAGCTTTTGGACTAAGCCTTATGCCCACTATTGCTTGGGTGAGCGCCGCTATATTCTTGGGACTGCGCGTTGAACGCATTTCACGTCGCCAGGTCCTCCGTAACAAATTCCTCGATGACGAGTTCCTTGTTGCCGTCAACAGCATCCATGAGCGCCTCCTTGAAGACGAGCAGGGCGC
>JAJFMA010000239.1 GCA_021772415.1 Chlamydiota bacterium | reverse complement strand
GCTTATTTTAGTGTTCGTGACTCATTGTTTGGAGATGCGAACAAACCCAAAGGGCTTTCTGCCGTGCCACGTCGCCAAAGTAATCATCTACAGATACTCCTCAAAGGCATTTTTCATGTCTACGAACTCCAAAAAGGCGGCGCGGAGCGCACGCACTCCATGGCCCTCGCTGCGCTCGCGCTATCGGTGTATATCATTGGTTGCTTGAAGCTTATGTGTTAGATGAAAGGTCGCAGCCTTATTTCTTTACACTCTCATCGGGGATCAGAGTGTTTTTTTTGCTTTACCCCACCCAACCGGGTGATCACTATACTTGATATTCTCAGACGCTGTACTTTATGTTTTAAAACCTATATTCACTCCACTGAGAAACGGACGTTCAAACCTTGAGATGGAATTCGCATGGAGCAACAGCAAGATAGACTCAGGATCGCCAAGGAACTACTTATCTGCTACCTACCTGTTCTCTTGGTGCAGCTAGCGGCTTCTTGGGCTACAGCAACAACGGTGTCAACCTGGTACCCCACGTTGGAGAGGGCTCCTTGGACGCCACCCGGATGGGTATTCGGCCCCGTTTGGACAGTGCTATACATTGTGATGACCGTGGCGGTGTGGATGGTCTACCGTACTGATGCACCCAAGTCCGACAAGACAACAGCCTACGTCCTCTATTCCATACAACTTTTCTTTAATGCTCTCTGGTCTTTCGTTTTCTTTGCGTGGCAAGCACAGGGCTGGGCACTCGTCAATCTGACCGTGCTGATGATTCTGATTGTATGGACTGGAATGGCATTCTACGTCGTGAAGCGCGCTGCAGGGCTGATGCTACTGCCTTACCTATTTTGGGTGGGCTACGCGCTCACCCTCAATGCATTCATCTGGGTCTCTAACCCTTGAGGCACAAGCCGCCCCTAGTAGGACTTACCTAACTACTCGATTCAATCCAACAGCGAACCCACCATCCCATCCGTTGGGGCCAGGCAACTGGGCATGGTCGGATCCGACTCGTTGCAGGCTACCATCACCGGTGACTTCATCGATGATGTCGGCATTTTCGGCATCGAGAATGCTGCAGGTGAGGTACCAGATGTGACCGCCGGGTTTAAGCAAGCTTGCGGCGTGCTTGATGAGAGATAGTTGAATATCGTGGAGCTGTGACAGCTGATCCGACGTAAGTCTCCAGCGCGCTTCTGGGCGCTTGTTGAGGACGCCGCTGTTGCTGCATGGAACATCAAGAATAACGAGATCAAAGAGTTCATCGCTCACATAGTCTTGCCCTTGCTGACAAGTGACCGTGGCGTTGACACCGTAGCGCTCAAGATTCTCGTGAAGGCGCTTTGAACGCTCTTCAGAGCCATCGTTAGCGTGTAGCTGCGCCTCTGGATAGAGAGCATGAGCCAAGAGCATTTTACCTCCCGGAGCGGCACACAGATCCAAAATGCGCTTTGGGGCAGGGGTCTCTTGCGATAGCTTGTGAATCAATTCGATCGGTGTCGCATTTTGGACGTAGCCTTTACCGGTAGATGTGTATTGCGTAATTTCCTCGTGACTTGGATCTACTAAGATATGAAATGGACCTACTTGTTGAGTCTCTCGCTTCGCGGGAGCTTCGCCAGTGATCAAACGCAGCATGGCTTTGCCTGGCTCGTTTCCTCCTCCGAGGATTTCTTGCGTCTTATCTAGGCTCTGCTGATCGACAAGTTGCTGCACAAAGCTTTCAGGATAAGAATAGCGTATACTCAGAGCAGCCGCATCGTTGGATTTTGGCAGTGACACCTTGCCTGGGGAATACGCGCGTAGGGTGGCATTGAGAAATTTTGCAAAACGATCGTGGCAATATTTTTTGGCAAGTTTAACTGTTTCGTCGACAGCAGCGTGGCTGGGGATAGCGTCCATGTAATGCAGTTGATAGAGACCTAAGCGCAAAAGTACTTTCTCTTTCTTCTTGAGCTTAAGCTGACCTGTAGGCGTGAGCTGCTTGGCGATATGATCGAGTGCCAGCGCCATCTGGATGCTACCATATGCTAAGCGCTGGGCAAGCCCACGCTCTGATGTGCTAGGCTTACAGCTTGAAAACCACTCCTGAAGAGCATCTTGGGCAAAGCGCTTTTCTTGCGACGATTCTAGAATAGCGTGATAGGCGGCTTCGCGCGCCGTCCGGCACTGGGAGATTACTGTCATGTCTATTTACGTTTTGCGGGTGGACGTTTATGTGCAAACCAACCACGTAGGATCCAAGTCTGCAGCCAGGTATGTAAGTGTGTTGCGGCGTCCTCAGTCCAAGCGTCCTCTTGCTCACTGAGCCACTCCACAACAGCTGAGGTCGTATTACCTTTGCGGTACTGTTGAAGAAGGCGATACTCTCCTTCGGCTAAAGAGAGCCAGCGCAGGCAGTTGCTTGGATCGCGGAAGAGAGCAAAGAAATAGGGGCCCTCTTGATCAAGGTTTGGGAATGGACGATCCATCCAGTGGTCCCCATCTTCGGGTTCGATAAATGTCTCACGGAACTCGAAGAGATTGTAGGGCATCTCAAATAGGTAGAGATGTGCTTGCAGGTAGAGTTTCTGCTCTAGAAGCCCTTGTGTAGCGGCTTTTCGTTTAATGGCCTGCATGTTTACCGGAGGCATTGCCTTAATGAGAAACGCCTCATTATACGCATCATCAAGGGCCGCTGCGTGATAGATGAGCTGCTTGTCATCTTCTTTATAGTAGCGCTTGACCCATTGTGGGAGACGCGCACCTAAAAAGCTCAGTGACCAATGGTTAGGTCGGTAGCGACAAATATAGGGGAATGCGATCTTCTGGTTGAAGTCAACATAGCCAAAAAGGCGCGTCACCAAGGGATATGTCTCGTGCATAATATTTAAGAGTCGCCACCAGTATTGCTGGTTGTACAACTCGATGCGCTGATGGGGCTCCAGTGTTGGGCTCGCCGTGATGTAGTCGGCAGCTTCCTCGATCATCGACCGCCCCGAGGGCGCTATCGGCATCATGCAGCTTTCAAGATCAATAGGCCGCTCTATGATGCTACCGAACCACGTCTGCACGTGCTTCAAAGCTTCGGGAACCGCTGAGTCGTACACAGGTGTCTTCGTTGCCATCGCTACGCCACCACAAGGTTCTTTTGGAACTGTTTTGCCTTAAGTGCTTCGTCCCAGGTTTCCTGGAAACTGACGTAGTTGTCATCCCACTCTAGCAGTGTGGAGACGCCTCCGGTCCTTGGGTAGACGTCAGCATAGATCTGCCACACTTCATCACGAACGTAGTTGTCGTGGGTATCTAGCACATAGTCGCCATGGTCAGAGTGTCCAGCGATATGAATCTGGAGAACACGTTCCATGGGTATATTCTTGTAGTAGTCTTTGGGATCAAAGCCGTGATTGCGGCTCGATACATAGATGTTATTCACATCTAGCATCATGTGGATGTCAGCCTTTTCAACAATGGCACTATAAAAATCCCATTCCGCCATCTCATCGTCGCGGTACGACACATATGACGACAAATTCTCTAAAGCAAAAGGCACTTCGAGATAATCCTCAACAATACGCGCCCGCTCGGCGACGTAGTCGATAACTTCTTTGGTGTAGGGCAGAGGCAGCAAATCGTGGTAGTGTGCTCCGGGAAGCTTCCCCCAACAGAGGTGATCGGAGACCCACGGTGTCTTGGTTTTTTTCACAAGCTTCTTAAGTCGCTTGAGGTAGTCGAAATCCAAGGGTTCCGGAGAACCTATCGCTAGAGTCACACCATGCATGACCACGGGATAGCGCTCGAGTATGCGCTCGAGATTTTCGATGGGTTTGCCGCCGTCGACCATGAAGTTTTCGCTGATGATCTCGAACCAGTCAATATCTGGCTCCTCACGAAAGATGTCTTCGAGGTGGGGAATGCGCAGGCCGATGCCAATACCGAGATTTGGAGGGAACTTGTCTGCGATGTCTGCCATGACAACGATCCTTAAGTGTAGGTTGTGTTGACTCTAATGGTATACCCGACAGCCCCCTTTCTCGCCAGTATCCGTGAGTACAAAGCTAAGCTCGATACGTCATCTCTAAC
>JAJFMA010000238.1 GCA_021772415.1 Chlamydiota bacterium | reverse complement strand
GATGCGTGGTGGATAGCCGATGACCAGGATCCACACTGGGTCCATGGCGGGAAAGAGTAACTACCAGAAAATGATGTGGAAGTCGTCGTGGTGCTCGGTGGGATCACAGTAGGTCACAGCAATGTCTTCGATGCGACCCATACCAGGTTCGTCTTTTAGTTTTTTGATGAGAGCTTCGAGCGTTTTTCTGGAGCCCTGTGCATTAACCTCAACAGAACCGTCTTCGCAGTTACGGACTGTTCCTACTAGGCCTAGCGCTCGAGCATGTTCTTGTGTCGTCGCTCTAAAGAAAACTCCCTGGACATGACCACGGACGATAGCCCGTAATTCTTCAACTCCAGGTTGGGGACCTCTTTGCTGCATACCACCTCGTAACTGCTGTTCTCCTCTAACTTACCTGGCAGACCATTTGCTGCCAAGGCTAGCAGTAAGCAATCGCCTGTATCAAGAATGTTGCCTTCTTTATTAGGAAACATGAATAGGGACCACAAGTCGCCCCGAGAGGGCTCAGAGTGATTATATATCGCACCCCACCCTCACGGGTGGGGCTATCATAAGCTGGCCCTTCGGGCCTCATGAGGAAAATCGTAGGGTCTTAGATAATCACGTGTTGATTGGGTGACCTAAGATGTTAATCTACACTTTTTTTGATGAAAACGTCGAAAGTCGAGTCTGTGACTCTGTGCTTAGTTTTTCAACTGTGTGACCTTTTACTTCTTTCGTGAGGAAGCTAAGCTTGCTAGGCGCGATCTACGCATCAAAGGAGAAGTTGCAGATAAGGTCTTTCACCTCGTCAACACTCTGGGCGCGGCTAATTTTATGGCGGAATTCCCGTGTGTGGGCAGTGCTTTTGATATACCAACAGCCAACGCGACGCATGCTGATAAGGGCTCGGCGGGTAGGTTCGTAACGCACTTGCTCCATAAAGTGGTCGAGGAGCCCCTGCCTAATCTCTTCAAGGCGGCGCAGCTTGGGTTGTTCCCCGCGCGCAGCACGCTGGATGTCTTCGGCAATCCAAGGCGCTCCCATGGTTCCTCGAGACGCTAGAATGGCATCACAGCCAGTCTCGTCCATCATGCGCAAAGCGGATTCTCCATCGAAGACATCGCCATTACCAAACACCTTAATGGTGGTGGCTGCGTCGACGCACGCCTTGATATGGTCCCAATTTGCTGGACCTTTATACGCCTGTGATCGGGTACGCCCATGTACTGCAATCGCGACAGCTCCGGCCTCTTCGGCAACACGGGTAATTTCGGCGCCGTTAATGCTGTCGTCATCCCAGCCGGCGCGAATCTTTACGGTTACGGGGATCTTCACAGCGGCAACCATATTGGAAATCACCTCTCCAATACGTTCGGGATTGCGCAGCATTCCGGAGCCACTTCCGTCTTTAGTCACTTTATCGACGGGGCACCCACAATTGAGGTCGACGACGTCGAAGCCCAAATCTTCGATGATACGCGCTGAGGCTCCTGCGAGCTCCGGTTTGGAGCCGCACAGTTGCCCTCCGATAGGATGCATACCGGCTTCGTAGTCAAGAAGATGAAACGTTGTGGCATCTCCACGAACGAGCGGCTCCATCTTCACCATTTCACAGTAGATCAAGCCGGGTTCATAGCGCGCGGAGACGCTACGGAAGGGTAGATCTGAGCATCCTGCCAGTGGGGAGTAGATAATGCGGTTGGGTAAAGTGGTCTTACCGAGGGCTAGGGGATCTAAGATACGGTGTTTCACAGGAACAGTCCAGACACCACCCATTTTACCACGGCCTCGATAAGTCCCAAGGACAGGAAGGCAAAGATCGGACTAATATCTATCATCCCTAAAGCGGGAATAATGCGCCGAAAAAGGTTTAGGTATGGATCGGTGTAGTAGGCGACAAACTGCATGACTTTGTACTCTCGCAGCTCTGGAACCCAAGAACATAGGATCCGTGCAAAGAGCATCAACATATAAACGAGAAAAACGCGGTCGATGAGAGTAATCAACAACATGGCAGGCTATCGCGGGGTTAACAAGTTCATTTCTTTTACATCCAGAAGCTTAGAATACATGAAACCCAAATTTTTGTCTGTCTTTTTGCAAGAACTCTCTAGTCCTTATTGAACTAAGAGGTCGATATAGTGTACAAACTCAGGGTACACAGGTCACCACCCCTAGTGCTTTTATATGCTTGAGAAACCCACAGCGCAACACCCCTTAGGTCTTGAATCGGAAGAGAAGTTCCTTAAAGGAGCTTTACTCCGTCTCAAGGGAGACAAACCTATAGTCGAACGGCTGTTTAAAGCCGAGCTCACGCAGCGCGATGCTACCCCTAGGCACTTGAACCTGTTGCATACGATAGAGCCTCCGCTGCCCAGAGACAAGTTACGGCGCGCACTTTTCGTCTCGGGGATGACAACGCGGGAAACACTCATCCGCCCGCTAGACATCAAGCTCACAAAAGAGAAGGATATCGATGCTGTTTTGGGCTTTCAGTCTGAACCTCTCCTTCCTTACCCTGTGGACGAGGCTATACTGGACCGCGTCATCCTCTCGACTTCTGAAGAGGGCTCACAGCTCGCAGTGTTTGCTGTGCGCAAAGACCATTTGGAAAGCCATTTAGAGTTTTATCAATCCCTCAATATCGAGCCAGAAGCCGTTTCATGCCATCCTTCTGCTTTGGCGGCATTCTCGAAGGCATATAGCGAAGTCAACGAACCCCTTATCGTCACGCACCTGGGTCTTAAAGAAACCTGCTGCCTTCTTGTTGACGACGGAAAAGTTCTCTCGGCATTTTCGATAAATCTTGGTCTAGAAGGGCTTATACAGGCAGCTAAGGAAAACGACATCTCTCTCGCTGACGCTGACTTCGTGGCGCTGGGTAAAGACGAGAACTCTCCCCTCTACCCCCATATTTCAGCGCTCGAACAGGGCTTAAACCGCACTGTTTTCGCTTTAGGAAAGCAGGCGAGTGGTAGATCTATCAGCTTAATGATGTTCACAGGTGAAGGCGCCTGTATGGGCAATTTCGTCGCTCTTCTTGCCGAGCGCTGCGGAAAGACCCCAGTAGCCCCCGAAGCTCCGTGGGACACAGGCATCACGACAGACGAACTACAGCGCTTTGCTCTTCCCATAGGCCTCGCGTTAGGCTATTTACCCGAAAGCCGAAACCGCATCTCCTTCCGCAGAGGAGAGCTTGCTTATCCCAACCCTTGGAAGCGCTTGAAGCAGCCTGTCGCCATCTATGTTTTGGGCTGCCTATTAGTTGCGCTATTGGTCGCGTTAATGAGTGGCGTTGTGGTCTCCCGTCACGAAGTCTCTGTCCACCGCGAGTATGCGCGCCTTCTATCCATTTTAGGTAAGGAACACGAGACCTTTGAAAACGAGGCTTTCGGAACAGCAAGCGACGACATCATACCTATCGACGAACTCTCTACCGCAGCTATCAACAAACGCCTAGATTGGATAGAGCAAGACATCAAGAAGACTCCCCACTCCTTCCCTCTTATGCCCAACGTAGCGCGTGTTAGCGATGTTTTAGCGTGGATTGTCACACACCCTAAAGTGGCTCCTATTAACACCACGACGGGCGAAAGGGAACCTCACCTGCAACTTGAGAGCTTCAACTACACCATGCTTAAGCGTCCCGATAAGACGAAGCAACGTGAACGCTATCAAGTGAAGGTAGAGTTCGAATTTTCGAGTGACGAACCCAAGTGGGCGCGGGAATTTCACGATGCTTTAATAGCACCCAACGACTTAATCGACCCAAAAGGGGAGGTTAAGTGGAGTGCCGCTCAAGGTAAATACCGCACCTCATTTTTCCTTAAAGACAGAACGTACTACCCGTAGGAGGACGCTACATGTCCGAGGCTTTACCCCAGTCACGTGTTGTCACCTACATTATGATCGCTGGAGTGCTTCCTGTCCTTTACATGATTTACTCTCACAGCTCCACACAAACACGCCTCGACAGAACAGACACACGTATCAGCACCCTTCAGCAGAGCGCGTATTTAAACGAAAAAAAACAAGCCGCCAACAGGCAAGTGCGTGAATTTTACAAAGAGACGGACCGCTTCTATATCGATAAAAACGTCGAGTCCCTGTCGTTAATGGAAGAGGAGACTGGCAAGCTCCAAGCAATCGTCGACAACAAGAACATCGCTCCTGATCCGCGTATCTCTCGCCGCTTGGACCAGCTGAAGAAAAACAGCCTTGAGTTTTCTGAAGGGTCTGTACAAACCTACACCTTCTTTAAGGAAATTCCCGCTAACCTCACCAAACCCGTGGAGGTCGATATTAACGACCTGCGCAAGATTTTGGCACAAGTTGAAGGTGTCTCAATAGGCGACTACAAACCCGGGCCTGACAGGCCACAAATGCTCATAACCGACTTTAAGCTCGACCGCAAGCGCAGTGCAAACCAAGCGCGTATCTATTCTTTGACGATGAAACTCATTAAACGCGAATTCTTTTAAATACTACTAGGACCCTGTCATGACACCACGAAACCTAATTACGCTCGCTCTTCTGGCTACAGTGCTGTGCGCCTGTTCTCCTCCCGACTACTATCACCAGGACTGTAGCAGCCAATTAGCCTGTGTGAACATCTTTGACCGTGAGGGCTTCTGTACCACCGTTCAGGCTAAAGACCGCCTTAAACAGTACGACTGCATCGACTTCCTATCGCCTCAGCCTTACGAAAAGGTTCTACGTACATACACCAGAGATGAGTGTGGGAACAATCACGCTTACATCACCAGCTATCACGATAATGGGCAACTCAAGCAGTACCTCGAAGTCATGAATGCCGGCGCACATGGGGCCTACACAGAGCACTACGAAAACGGAAAGATTAAGCTAGAAGCGCATATCGTTGGAGGAGTCGCCGACCTGACAAGTGAGGCCGAAAGCAGCTGGAAATTTGATGGCCTCTGCTGTGTGTGGGACGACTCTGGCAATCTACAGGCGTCTTTTAACTATGAACTAGGATCTCTAGAGGGAGAAGCTCTTCGCTACTACCCCAACGGATGTATCAAGCAGCGCACCCCTTATTGCAGGAACATTATCCACGGCTGTGAAGAAATGTTCTACTGCGATGGATCGCCCATGGCATCGGCACATTGGTGCAACGGCGTTCCCGATGGAGAGGCCTCACGACAGTGGGAGTCTGGCGTTACCGCCTCAGAAGAGGTCTTTAGTAGAGGCCGTCTTCTTTCCGGTAGCTATTTTGATATCAACGGTATTCCTATATCGGAAGTTGCTGAAGGAAGAGGTTTAAGGGCTATATTCGGTAGGAACTGTGTCAGAGAGCTGCACGAGTATCGCAATGGAGTTCAAGACGGGGAGGTGCGTATCCTCGATAACAGTGGCCTTACCATCAGTGTTCACCACGTCAAAGGTGACACAAAACATGGACCTGAAACCTTCTACTACCCCCCCACCTTCGAGGAGCGCTCCGCTCCCTACGAGCCGCCGCAGCGCCCTCAACTGCTAATTACGTGGTACGAGGACAACATTCACGGTACTACAAAAACGTGGTATCCCGATGGAACACAGGAAAGCCAAAGGGAAATGTCCAACAACACCAAAAACGGCGTCGCCACGGCCTGGTATCGTGACGGAAGTCTGATGCTGATGGAAGAGTACGAGCGTGACAAGCTCATTAAAGGAGAGTACTTCCGCCAAGGCGAGAAGAAAGCTGAGTCCCGAGTCATCGGCGGTAATGGGCTGGCGACGATTTACGACTCCGAAGGACAGCTCCTGCATAAGATCGCATACTTTCATGGATTCCCACTCGACTAAGGAAGGTCTATTATGGCAACGTTTGAAGACAAAGAAGCTTTTCGAAAGCGCCTTCGTGAGCTAAGAGACGCTATTTCCGAGCCGCGCCGCAAGGAGGCTGCTCATGCTCTTCAGCGCAACGCGACTTCTTGGGCGAGCAACAATGCCATTGTGGTGTCGTTCAGCTCTATTCACAGCGAAATTGACACATCTTTACTCAACCAAGAGCTTCTCAATCAGCGCAGACTTGCCCTACCTCGGGTTCGAGACATTAACGGCGAGCCCAGAGTCGAGATTTTCTTTGTCGAAAATATTGACGCGTTAGAATTGTCCTCTTGGGGTATTTTGGAACCTAACCCCAACACATGTGAACATATCCCGGTAGAGGCCTTGTCTCTGGTTTTAGTGCCAGGTGTCGGTTTCGACGCTCAGAAGCACAGGCTGGGATATGGGAAAGGCGTCTATGACCGTTTCTTGGCGACGCTTCCGGATAGCTGCCATTCTATTGGTTTGGGGTTTCAAGAGCAGGCGTTTGCTGACACCTTCCCTCGAGCTTCCCACGATGTCGCAGTTAAAGAGGTCTTCCTGGTCTAATACGCCCGGGGTGACGGCCACATGCCTCTATGCCCTGCAGGTAGTGTCGGGAAATCTCAATCTTTTCCTTTTTTTGAGTCCGTAGGGCTCAGATTTTACAGCCCAGGGCAACGCCCTTGTCATTACCCAAAATTTGTAAATATTCTTTTTAATCGATGGGAGCAAGCGCTCTACTCAGACTAGAGATGTTGGTAAGCACTTGGTTCTAAGACCCAACAGGCCGTTTTATGATAGCCCCACCCCCACGGGTGGGGCTATCACAAGCTGGCCCTTCGGGCCTCATGATGGACTCGCTGCGCCTCTGCATTCGTGTCGCTAGCTCCACTGTGGAGGAATATTCGCTAGGACCGCTACTCCTTAGCTGCCCCACTTGTCGCGAGCTCTTTCTTCGACTCTTGCTCTGACGCTTGTTCCTCAGCGGGCTGTGGTGCAACTTTTTCAAGCACCTGTGCTTCTATTTCGGCGAAGAGCTGCGGGTTCTTCTTAAGCTCCTCACGCACAGCTTCTCGGCCTTGGCCAAGGCGCTGCCCTTTGTAGCTAAACCACGCACCTTTTTTGTCGATGATCTCAAAAGCCACCCCCATATCGATCACAGATCCAGCTCGGGAAATCCCTTCGTTAAAGAGGATGTCGAACTCGGCGATCTTGAAAGGTGGAGCGCATTTGTTTTTAGCGACTTTGACTTTAACGCGGTTACCTACATCGGTGTTCTCGGGTCCTTTGATTCCGCCAATACGGCGAATGTCCAAGCGAACAGACGAGTAGAATTTCAGCGCACGTCCCCCTGTAGTCGTTTCAGGGTTACCGTATATAACGCCGATTTTTTCTCGGATCTGGTTGATAAAGATCGCGCAGGTATTACTACGAGAAAGCGTTGCTGTCAGCTTTCGTAAAGCCTGAGACATCATCCGTGCCTGAAGGCCTACGAACGTATCCCCAATTTCACCTTCAAGCTCGGACTTGGGCACTAGCGCCGCCACGGAGTCAATAACGATGACATCTATAGCATTAGAGCGCGCAAGCATCTCGGCGATGTTGAGCGCCTCTTCTCCGCTATCAGGCTGAGAGATTAGGAGGTCATCCAAGTTTACACCGATCTTAGCAGCATAAGCCGGGTCAAGAGCGTGCTCGGCATCGATGTATGCTGCGAGGCCCCCGTTCTTTTGTGCGCTTGCTACGATGTGCGTCGCTAGCGTTGACTTTCCCGATGACTCTGGGCCATAGATTTCCACCACTCGCCCGCGCGGGACACCACCAATGCCTAAGGCGATATCAAGAGAGAGAGCTCCTGTCTTGATGACCTCGATGCCTCGGTTGGCAGCCTTAGCTCCCAAAGACATGATCGCCCCATCGCCAAACTGCTTCTTTATGTGGGTGACTGCTTGATCTAAAGCCTGCTTACGCTGATCTGCTTGGGCCATGTCTCTACTCCCTCGTCTTAGTGTTTTTGAGGGTCCAGGATAGCTTCCTTGGCAATTTGATACTACTGCGGAATTTTGTTCGGAGGGCATTGTCAAAGATGTTTTTCTAAAGCTCTTTCGAGCTACTGAAAACCAAGCCTTTGAGGTTTTTAAAGCCCGCGCGCTACCTGCTCTTCCAGCACTTCAATAAGGGCAACTAGCGCCGGCGATGCGATGTTTAGCTCGGCTAAAAGCTCGCGATAGGCGCTTGCTTGTTGGGAAAATTGCTCCAAAGCACCGTCCTTGCCGAAAGCCAAGGCAAAATTAACTTGGCAGTCATTCTTGCTGTCTTGCTCCATGTCGTCGATGTCGTCGGCGATCTGGAACGCCATCCCGTAGTGGTGGGCTAGCCGCTTCACAAGATCCAGAGATTCTATATCACCTCCGCCATAGATCCACCCCAACACAAGCGAGATTTCAAAGAGAGTGACGGTCTTGAGCCTCAATACCTCAAGCAAGGTCTCTTGCGATGCATCAGGGGGAAACAGATCGAGAAATTGCCCGCCAGAGGCCCCATGAGCTCCAGTATTTTTTGCTACGTTTTCAACGGCCAACAAGCGGGCGGCAGCATCACAGAGCCCTCCACGAGTCAAACACGCATAGCCTTCTGCAATAAGAGCGTATGTCACCAAAAGAGCCACGCTCTCTCCGTACTTCACATGTACCGAAGGTTGATTGCGCCGCTCGTCGTCGTCATCCATGGAAGGCAGATCGTCAGCTACGAGCGATGCTGTGTGAAATAGCTCTACAGCCAGAGCCGCTTCAGACACGTCGGCCTCGCGGTCTAGTGCGTCTGCAACCATAAACACGATGGCAGGACGAAAGCGCTTGCCTCCGCGCAAGGCATGTCCACATGCAGCGGTAAGGTCGCCTCTGCCTTGCAAGCGTTCCAGTAAACCTTCGATCTTGCCATCAACGGTGTTCTTATAACGAAAGAGTATTTCTTGAGTTGCTGTATGCATAGCGTTCCTTAAGCTACGGGGGCTTTATTGCGCGAGCATCGTGCCTCTAGAATCTTGCTGCCGGCTCCATGAAAACCGGAAACTGTCATATTTGCAGCACATAGCGTGTTCGGGCCTAGCAGCGTCCCAGGGTTTGTTACCGTGTTACAGCCCAGCTGGCAGCCGTCTCCAGCTATGAGTCCGATCTTGCGCAGGCCTGTAGAGATTTTGTTTCCCTCACTCCGGACACAAACTTCTTTGCGGTCGAGCCTCAGGTTAGCGCACTTAACCCCAGCGCCTAGGTTCACTTCCCTGCCAAGAATGCTGTCACCAACATAGTTGAAATGCCCTGCATGCGCTCCGTTCAAAAAGATGGAGTGCTTCACTTCTGTGGCGTGTCCTACAACACAGTCGCTGCCTACTAAAACATTTCCTCGAATGTAGGCGCCGTGCCTCACCTCACAGCCGGGTCCAATGACACAGGGGCCTTGGATATACGCCCCAGCCTCAACGCGGCAACCCGCTGCAATAGAAACGAGCTCCGGGCGGATGATGTAGGCCCCCTCGGGGATATAGGCATCGATGCGACCGAGCTCCAAAGACTTGAAGTAGCTTTCTAGCTTGGATAAAGCTTCCCACACGTTGCTGCAGTGTTCGAAAAGAGGTGAATGCTCAAGGCCGTCGATAGCGAAAAAATCTTGCGGAGAAAAGGTCATGGGAAGGTCTCCTGTTTTGGACTAAGCAACGGTTGTACCTTGCTCAGATGATAGTTTCAACACCTTTTTACCTCAGAGGAATCTCTTTATATAGATAGAATAGTCCTCTTCAGAAGCTGTGGAAATGTTCATCGTCTCAAGGTCTTCTCTAGGACCCCTATCTGTTTGTAAGTCGTGCACAACATGTGTGTATCGGGGTAGACTTGTCAGCAAAAAAAGTATCGCACAGGAATCGACAAGCTATCGACAGCAAATGTTCATAAGGTTGTCGACAAGCCCTTAAATAGGGCTGACAGCATAGAGAGAGCGGACACTATAGCTCGCTGGCTGTTTAAGGTCGAGGTTAATCATGAGGTCCAACGGGGCGGCTTATGGCCCCGATTCATAGATAAGAAGAACGGGCTTCGCATTACTCATGGCGTAGGATAAAACGCTCTGTGTCGGCTTAATCCGCTGGGGTCACAAGCCGCCCGGATGGGGCTCAGGATGCTTTTTTGCTTAACCCCACCCTCTTGGGTGGGGCTATCACAAGCAGGCCCTTGAAAGCGCCGATTAAAGCCGGCAAAGAGTAGTAGATGAAAGAGCTATACAGACAAGGTTTAGCAAACCACTCTGGCCCCGAGTCATGCGCCGGTCACCGTGAGGTGACGGGCGAAGCGTTGACAGGGGGAAACG
>JAJFMA010000237.1 GCA_021772415.1 Chlamydiota bacterium | reverse complement strand
CACATAACGCAAAAAGGGGAGCTGCTTATCAACATAGTACTGATGGATGCGTTCAAATAGCGGTAGCAGCGCCGCTTTGAATTCGGGCGCTACGTCGGCTTTGATCGCTTCACTTGCGACTTTTTGGAACAGCTCTTCAAGGCGCATTGGATCATTCTTGATTTCTTCATAGCTACGCAAGCCCAAAGTCGGAGAGAATTTTTCGACCAAGGCTGCTACAGAGTCATCAGTGGTGACTTCGTTTTTTTTCCGCGTCGCGTCAACTAGCATTTCCATGGCTTAGCTCCCCGCTTGGCTAAATATGAATTTTATACATACACGCCGACCCTATTCTCAGTAAAGTCCTGAGACATCAGCAATTGGGGCCACAAGCCGCCCCGTTGGGGCTCAGGACGTTTTTTTTTGCTTCACCCCACCCTGCCGGGTGGGGCTATCATAAGGCGGTCCGTTGGACCTCAGAATAGGCGCAAGGATCCTTGACAAGCAACGCGTGAACCCCGAAAATTTCCCGTCCATCCCGTCCATCCCGTCCATCCCGTGCCCGTGTGCGTGCCCGTGTGCGTGCCCGTGTGCGTGTGCGTGCCCGTGTGCGTGCCCGTGTGCGTGCCCGATTCTTTTCGTCTTCTTCCTTTCTTCCCGTTACTTAGCATCGCTGCGCTCTGCTGTCTCGCGTGACTCCGTTTACCTCTTTTCCTGTTCTTTCTTCTTGGCCCCGTCCATCCTCTCCACAGTACTCCCTCGCATGAAAAAGGCCTTGAAGCTAATGCTCCAAGGCCTTTTCTTATGAGTGTGAAGTGCCGAGTGTAAATAGACTTAGTCAGAGACCGCCGCCGCAGCGTTTAGATAGCGTCCCTCTGCAACTTTGCCTTCGAGTCTTGGGAGCTTGGTGGCGCTTTTTAGCAGCTTGTCTTTGATTTCCCTATATCCCCATTCCGGATGTTTAGCTTTGATCAGAGCTGCGACGCCGGCAACGTGTGGGCATGCCATCGAGGTACCGCTCATGCCCATGTATCGGTTACCTGGATAGGTGCTGTGGATACCTACGCCTGGAGCGGCTATGTCTACGGTTTCTTTGCCGTAGTTGGAAAACCACGCCAGATCTCCTGTGGATGCAAGAGCTGCCACACTAACGACGTTGTCTACGTTGTATCCTGCCGGATATGTAGCTCTTTTGTCATTGTCTTTGCCGTCGTTGCCGGCAGCGGCAACGAAGAGTACGCCTTTGTCTCTAGCGCGTTTGATGGCACGTTCAAGGAACCAGCTGTAGGGGCCGCCACCCCAGGAGTTACTTAAAATATGAGCTCCATGGTCGACGCCCCAGTCTATAGCGCGGATGGCGTCCGAGCAGCTTCCTCCCCATTGCCCTAGAAATTTCAGTGCCATAAGCTGGACGTCCCAAGCAACACCTGCTACCCCTTCACCATTGTTTGTCACCGCTCCAATAGTACCTGCGCAGTGGGTCCCGTGGCCAGCCTCATCGTCGGGGTTACTGTCGTTACAGGCAAAATCATAGCCAACTTCACCGTTGCTACCATGCCATATGTTAGCCTCTAGATCGCGATGGCGATAGTCGATTCCAGTGTCCACAACGCCTACAATCACATCGTGGCTGCCTGTGCACACTTTCCACGCCTGCTCCGCTCCGATGTCAATCGATGGGCTGCGCGCTTGAGGATTGGCGATAAGTCCCCACTGCCTGATTAACTCAGGGTCGTTGGGGACGTCTAGCGCCTTGTAAATGTAGTTGGGTTCTATGTGCTCGATTTCCGGCAATGTCGAGAGCACGTCGATACTTTTTGTTGTGGCGTAGCGCTCGTCGATAGATACGATCCATACGCCTGACTGAGGAGAAAGCTCCTCCATGTCTTTTACGCCTAAAGAGCGTGTCTGTAGCAGCATTTTTGGTTGCACCGTTTCACGGAACTGTACCAAAAACTCTCCAGGAACGGCTTCGTAGTTATCGCGTTCAACGGCCTCCCCACTCGTGATCCCCAAAAACATCGCAACGCATAAAAGGCGTGCGATCAGGTGGCCAAAATTCATAGCTATCTCCTTAAGTCATTCTACTGCTGTGGGGAGATAGTTTAGCACCTGTGTATAAACAGGTTATGGGGAACGCGTTAAGGGAGTGTTGCTTCTATCGCTGTTCACGTAAGAAACTGTCGAGTGTACTCGCCAAGAGGACGGGTTCTTCCTGCATAGGATAGTGCCCCGAATCGTTAAAGACTTCGATGCGTACGTTCGGGAACAGTTTGCCAAAGGTTTCACGCATTAGAGGCTCCTGATGGCCTTCGACGTCATGAGCACCGGCGACAACAAGGAAGGGGACTTCGAGGCCCTTTACCTTACTGGCAATATCTGTGCCTGTGAACATGTGGAGGTAGCCAATTCGAGCATCGGCTGTGGAGGTCTCACGCCACTTTTTTACCTTCGCGTCAACAAAATCTGCGTCGCGCCGGCCGCCGGTCATCATACCGACAATCTCTCGCGCATTGACGTCGCTGGAGCGGGCTGCTTC
Source organism: Chlamydiota bacterium (assembly GCA_021772415.1). GTDB lineage: Bacteria > Chlamydiota > Chlamydiia > Chlamydiales > JAJFMA01 > JAJFMA01. The sequence goes on along the minus strand of JAJFMA010000237.1, from coordinate 1,571 downwards.
CTCGAGAAACGCCATAACTTCAGTTGGCGCAGGGCTGCCGCAGGCAGGGACGGGGGTGATAGCTGTGACACTCTTAATGCGGTCTCCGCCCTTCCATGCTACGTGCTGGGCAATCATGCCGCTCATAGAATGTCCTACGAGGTGGAAGCGTTTCCACCGGAGGCTGTCTGCAAGACTAAGGATGTCCTGACTCGCTTCTTCGACCGTATACTTTGCTTGCTGGTCCTTCGAAGACCCATAGCCGCGGAGGTCGCAAAATACGTATGTAAAGCTGCGAGCGTCTAAGTAGTTTTTCACTAGGTCATAGCTGCTGCTGTCACAAAACCAGTCGTGTACGATAATCACGCATTCTTCGCCGGATCCATGTATTTGATGTCCCAAAGTCATTTGAAGGACTCCTATTGTCTATTTCGATTGAGTACCTGCTAGTATTGCTTATCTTCATGAATTAATGCAAGATAAAGAGTTGATGTCGCCATGTATTTGGGTTTATTAAGTTTTGTTCAGTGTTTTATAAAAGAGAAGTGACTTGAATGTGAAATACATAATAAAAGATTTAAATTGTCAATAGAGAGTTGTTTAAGTGTTTCACTTTGCCAGATGAATCGGTGCGTGCTAACGTGTTTGCGAAAATCTATAATGTCTCACATTTGATGGAGTTTGATGATGACACGCCCGCTTTTTATCTATTTGTCCGGAGGTATCCGTAAAGGCACCGATGACCACAATAAGTTGTGTTGGAGCGAGGAACATCGCCAGCAACTGAAGATTCTTTTGCCTGACGTTGAGTTGGCTTTCTTTGATCCGGCTTTGCGAGAGTGTGACGTCTCAGATGAGCAAGCTGTGTTTGGCCGCGACATGCTACAAGTATATTCCTCCGATGTCGTTCTCGTTGATGGGCGCGCCAAGCGAGGAGTTGGTGTTGGCGCGGAGATGCTCCTGGCGAAACAACACGGAATCCCTTTGGTTTCCATCGTTCCCGAAGAATCACACTACCGTCGTACGCAGCTTACCTATTTTGACCAGACTATAGATAATTGGATTCATCCCTTCTTCTATGGGCTCAGCGACGCTGTTGTGAGTTCGTTAGAGCAAGCAGCCGCGTGGGTTAATGACCATGTGCTCACCCAAGGAAGCCCCGTTAAGGACGCAGATAGCTATATGACGGCTATGCGCTACTACTTGCAGACACAGTTCACCACCGATACGCCGATGAAGGAACTTGGGGAACGCTATCCGCAGCTTATGGAGCGCTTTCCTTTAGTCAAAACGTGATTGTCTAAGATACTACGATTTCCCTCATGAGGCCCGAAGGGTCATTTTATGTTAGCCCCACCCGTGAGGGTGGGGTGCGGTATATAATGAATCTGAGCCCCTCTTGGGGCGGCTTGTGGCCCCGACTCATGGATCCAAAGATGAAGACGTTTTCTTTCTTGCATCGCCTTGTGTCGCCCTAATCTTATGGGGCCACAAACCGCCCCGAGAGGGCTCAGGGTGCTTTTTTGCTTTACCCCACCCTCCCGGGTGGGGCTATCATAAGACAGCCCGTTGGGCCTCAGAACCAGGCAAAA
>JAJFMA010000236.1 GCA_021772415.1 Chlamydiota bacterium | reverse complement strand
GAAAAGGCAGCGAAGAAACGAGTCAAGCTTCACAAAGGAGCTGAAGCACAGGTTTCTGAGCGCAAAGCGATGCTGCAGGAGCAGCTGACACTCCAAGGTTTCAAGGAGTCTGTTGCATCGCGGGCTTCACTTACTCACGATCAAAGGCTCACTCTCCTGAATGACATACACGACAAGCTAACTTTTTTGGAGACTCAAGCATTCACAAGGTCAAATATTGAGCTGCAACTCGAGTACGCTGAAATACCAACGGATTGGGCTGACGAGCTAAGGCAGCAACTTAACCGCATTGATGACCTTGAGCTCGATGCCCAGAAGGAGCTAGTGGAACTCGCCTCACATCCCGTGATGGAGGATAGGATTGGCGGTGGGACTGCAAATATCAAAGACCGTCTCATCTACGCTGAAGTAGCGGATAAAATTCAGAACCGACAAGGTTTGAGCTGGCAGGAAAAAGCTGACCTCGCGATCCAGATAGATTCGAAGATGCCAAACTTGGCAGGCGGCGATATTCCTCCGGCGTACACAGCAGCGGTGTCTGAGTGGGGTAACGAGCTCAGACACACCCTGCTAGCTGAACCTACAGACCTTAGCATGACGGATTTAGGACTTCTCATCCTTGTGTGCCGGTCGAACTTTGTACCCAAGGACGAGGCCTTCACTGCAGCAATTAAACGTACCGAAGAGCGTCATATCCTGGCTGTCAAAGTCAATCGACTCCAGCAACGGAATACCCTAGATTTGGAAGGAAAACGGAGACTGGCCTCTGACATCAAAATCTGGCGCGAAGAAGCAGGCACCGATGGTCTGTCGGCAGAGCTACAAACCGAGATAGATCAATGGGCTGAGCAAGTGAAAGAGCAGTTTGAAAATTTCAGTGACTTGAAGACTACCGACGAGATGATGGACCTCCTAGATCTCGTGCATAACAACTCCGAGATTTTTAAAATCAGCGAGGGTCAGCTTGATGATTGCCTCTCCATCTGGGAAGCACGTACCTTTGGCTCCATTTTGACGGGCCTCGAAACTTTCGCAGACCTCTCATCTGAACAGCAACTGGACGTCATCAAGCAGATGGAGCAGATACCAAATCGCCTCCCTCCGAACTATCTCACGGCATTCGGCACAATACCGAGAAGCCTCTATCAGTCCGTCTACAACTGGACATCTCATTTAGACTGCACAGATTTGGATGATAAAACCCTTAAGCAGCTATTCCAATGCGCAGACTCTTCGTTTTTGTTTACCTACTCTAGCTCTCTAGGTAGGGCACTCACACATAGAGTTGGAGGCGAGATCTCAAGGCGTGAACTACAAGCACTCACCGTAAGGTTAAAACGGATCGACAAAGAATCCATCGAAGGTAAACTCGAAATTCTAGATGAATTTAAGCGAATGGAAAGCGCCCACATCCAACTCACCCCCGAACTGAATTCGTTGATGCGAGACTACAGACAACAAACTGGAGAGCAACTCGCAAAAATTGAGGCGCTGTCACTGCAAGAGCAGTCGGACCTACTTCGTGTCGCCGCCCACCCTGTCATATGCAGGTCGGATGAAGTTAAAAAACATACCGCTAAAGCCGAGGGTAAGTTCCGATCGGCTCTAAGGAAATCTGTCAAAAAGGACATAGCCCACAGACAAAGATTAAATCACGGTGGCCAGGTGAAACTCTTGGGCGATCTGAGCCTATTTGCACAATGGAACATGAGCACCACAGAGCTCGATGCTGACATCGAGGAGTGGCAGCAGGAAGTTCGAGACGAGTTGAAAACGTTCGGGGACCAGCCTATCGAGAGACAGCAAGAGCTTCTGGAGCTGGCAACGCACTCACAGATGGAGCGCTTTAGACCACTCGCCGAAGAGCTATTGCTCGTGGAGGTTGCAATTCTAGAGGACGGGCTCGCAGAGTTAATCGAGATACTCCCCAACCGCGGTGCACCAACGCATGAAAGCCCTAGCGTTCAGGCCAAACTGGCTATTGCCATCCGGCACAAAATGCTCCGAGAGATAGGTGTCCAAACAAACTTCACCCGCCCCTCAAATTTGGACATCGAGGGGGTCAGCTTCTCAGAAACCCATTTCGCTAACCCCCCTCAAGCTCGGGAGGTCCCTGATGTAGAGGCCAGAGTTGACCTAGAAGTTGTCCATGGATGGGTAAGTAAATTTCAGAGCGCTATCCCTGATCCTTTCAAGGATGAAAGAAGCGTATTCCCACGGGAAGCCGTCGTGCGGCATCTTACCGCTCACATCGACAAAATCATCAAACAACAGAAGCGTAATGGTGGACCAGAGGCAGCTTTTAAAACACCCGTCAACGCGCTGAGTCATTTCATTCTTCACGTCCAAAAGGAACAAGCAAGAATAGACGGTATCTCAAGCACAAGCGAGCGCAAAAGAGCGCAGGACGATCTCGATGTGTCAATTAAACAAGTTCTCATCGAGAACATAGCCCCAACATGCTACCACTGCATCGACCGACTTAATCTGGAGTTCGAAAGCATCTATTTCCAACGTGTCGATACTACAGGACCTGCAGGAGAATCCCTCCCCGATCGGATAGAGAAGAAGGCAGCTGCACTGCGCGCTGATATTTTCGAAGCAATCGTCGCTGAGGTCGCGGACGAGAATCTAAACACTATTTGGGCCAATGATATCGCGTCCTTCCTGCAAGTGGCGCGGCAGCAAACGGGCGAAGACTACGGGTTGGCAAGATCTACAGGGCCCGCAAGCGATTTCACCAGGAATCTAATTGCTGATGTGAAGCGGCTCACACCAGAAATTAAAAAACGCTTCCAAGAGCAATACACGCCTAGGCGTGTCGCAGACATGATTGGTGAAAGCGTAACCCAACCGGAGTTTCACGACTGGATGATGGCTCGCTTCAACGAAAAGTCTCTTCTAGTCGAAGACACTGATCCAGACTCCGATGACGACTACCTTTGGGAGTCTCCATACTACCTGCTCCTTAACGGCAAGATGACTGCTCCTGGCCCCGCAGGCATTGCAGTGTTCATGCAGGAAAACGGCATCATCCCCCTCACCGTGTAAGCCAAAATACATAGAAGCTCTTGCGAGAGTGTAAAAAAATCGCCGTGACTTTGCGCTATATGCATAAGTCTCAAATAATCAGATGCATACGATAATAGCCCTAGCTTAGCTACGCTGACTGCGCTCTCGCTATAGGGAATCTACGTAGTTACTGGTTCACACAGAGCCTCTTACACACCTAGAGCTCACTAGATAATTACGTGAATGAGCGTAAAGCAATAAATATTAATTACGTTTTAAATTAATTAATATTAATGTGATATACTAATTAATAAGTGTATGCTAATGTGTGAAAATTGATTATGGATACTAGCGCGCAATATACCCAATACGTTAGACAGCTTGATTACACCATCGACAAGGAGATTAGTCCCGACGACGAAGAGATTGGGTTGGTCAACTACATGGTGAAAGAAGCAGTTCATGAACTGCTGAAGTCTGAAATACAAGCTGGTCACGACCTTAGCACCGAGGAGTTTCAAAACCAGCTTGCTGGTAAAATACGCGAAGTGGTCGATCAGCTTAGCGTCTCAGCTGACCTTGTTAACCCGGGCACTGTCGCTGCTGCAATCGTTAAGACCATTGGCGTTGCCCGGGAACGGCTACAAATTGATAAGCCTGCCGACTCCAAGCCTATGCCCGCAGTCACTCGGGCCCAGCGCAGTCTGGCTCGCAAGTCCACGAAGATCGGGCTTGGAGCCCAACAAGCACTTCGTCAAAAGGACAAAGCAACGGCACGTCGCCTTAAGAAGGAGTTCGCAAAGAACGCAGAGCTACTTGCCAAAGGTGAAATCTCGGCAGATGTAGTTAAGCAAAACATCCGCGATATCTGCGAACTCGTAAAACAAGACCCTGAGCACGGCGGAGAAATGTTGGGATCTATTCTCGGTTCATACGACTGTGCATGTGATAAAGCAGAACGCAATAGAGATCCAGCCGTCCAAAGTCTCAAAGACGCTGTCACGAGCACCCTTAAAGAGCAGTACAATGAAGGTGGGATGGCAATACGCCTTCCGTTCTATTTCATAGCTACTTATGAAGCCGGTGCTATTAACGGCTCTCCTGACTTAAGGTCGCTCTTTACAGACTTAACCCCACGATCTACTGCCTTTGCGCCCATACAAGAGGCGGTAGAACAAGCCAAAGCATCTCCCAGCAGTGAGAACCTTGACGCTCTCCAAGCTCAGGTGGCGGAATTAGGAGCGCTAATGGCAAAGATGCCTAGCGACTCTACGAATATCTTTCGCCATATGGTGTACGCCATTGAAGAGGCTGCTAAGGAATCCTCCCAGGCGCCCTTCATTCGTGGTGCGATGATTGCAGGACTTAACGAAGCTCTTGCCAAACTCTCAGCGGCGTCGCTGCGAGATGACCTGCGTCTTTTATTTCATCTTGATAAAATAGGGGTGATTGACGACATCAGTAGATACCCTGACCGGGTGTCAGTGATGGAAGAGATCCGTGTTGGCTTGAAGCTAGATTATGGTAGCCGTGTAGGCACCACTTCAGATCCATCGAAAGCTGCATTAATGTTCCATGCCCGCCCCCACAAAAGTTCTGGGCGGACTGCTTTGAGTTCCGTTGGAGAAGTTGGGGTAGCTTTAGACATCGGCCTACGTAAGCTGCGGGAAACACATGGAGATGATCCTGTTTTTCCTGTCTTTATCGGCACAAAATGGCATTTCCAGGCAGGCAACGCCTTCGAGATGCAGACGCAGCTGGATCAACTCGCAGAGCTTAGTGCCCGTTACCCAAATGTACTACTGATACCGGGCAGCATCGGTTGGTCAGACCAAACTGACGAATTTTGGGATAACAGAGTCGCATTTAACTCACTGCCAGTCTTCAAGGGTGGGCGTCTCGTCAACCTATACCATAAGACCCAGGAAAAGCAGGACATCGACACAATTAGTCGAGGTGTTGACAAAGATTTCTATGAGTGGGGGCCATCGAGCGAAATGTTTGGCAGGGTCGTTCGAGACTTCAACTCGAACCACACACAGCTCGATGGCGTTGTGATTGGCCATGAGATCTGTAACGACCACGTCCACAGTACGGCCCAAGCAGCATACGAAAGACGTCATCCCGACGGTGCTGGAGCAGACATGCATCTGCTGATGGCACATGGCTCCCAGCCCAACCCACAGCGTGTTGAAGTCGCTGAGGGCGGCACCTTCGCCTACATCGACCATTCTGATAAAGCTCGTTCGCGTATGGGAGTAGTGCAAACAGGGGAGCATGACCTCAAGAAGTGGCGGCCAATGGACGGTGAGGGCAGTGCTCCCATCGATGAGGTCAACCAAAACGAAAGCTTGCTGGGTGCGTTTAAGACCCACACACCACCACAACTCACCTCGCTATCCCCTACATTCACGAGCATCCCAGACGATTGTACCCTTGTTGGCGAGGGCTCTGATGCCCTCTTCAAAGCCGTTGCACAGCAAGTAGGAATTTCCTCCGAAGAACTACGCATGAAGCTCGCTAGTCACCTGTCGGAGAATAGTGAGGATTACTTTCAGTCTCCTGTGGGGATGTTCCCTCCGTCCATTAGTGCCCCTGTCGCGTTTCATCGGCAGATGTATCGACGCTACACGTTCGAGAGCCAACTTGCTGTCAATGATACCGTAACGAAATTGCGCGCAGGTATGGATCCCGGCATATCAGCAGAGGTGCTACCTCAGCTACTAAGTGATGCTCTGCAACTGGACATCAAAATCCACCAAGACCTTGCCTCTGCGCCTACAACCTACGCAACTTTTGACCGGTCGAAGCCCACAAGTATCGAGGATGTTCCGATTGTGATTGGTTACTCTTTTGAGAATAATAGCTTCTATACCACGGACCACACTGTCGATCTAAGGCGTCCCTTGACTGAGATTCAACCGACCCGTCACAAACAAACGCCCAAGCCGAAGCCTGTGGCAGCACCAGCAAGAACATCACCCACTAGAACATCCCGACGTCAGGACGATTGGTTTAGCGTGGATGTTGCCCCAAGAAAAGGCGTTAAAGCGAAACACAAGAAGGGCGCTGACAGCTTCATCAAAGCTATGAAGCGCAAGAGACGTTTCGGCGGAGCATTCCGCAGGATTCGCGTCACACGAAAGGGCAAGGTTAAGGCTAAATTCCGCCCCTTTTCCTTTGGTCCCAATCTAAACACGTTGTCCGAGAGTGTTCACAAGACCTATGAAAAACTGTATAAAGACGGACGGAAACCTGAAACGGATGAACAGCTACAAAAGGCCCTCCAGTCTCTTATAAAGCAGTATCAGCGGTCTATTTTGCCCTCAAGACAGCGATTTTACAGAGAGCTTATTGTTCTTTACAACCAAACCTATCCAGATTAGTAAGGTGCTTTATTACAAGCCCCGATCTCTATGACTTAGTGAATTGCTGCGTCCCATATACCGCTCCTGCGACGGTGTAAACAAAGCTCGATATGTCCATTTTTTTTTAAGCCGAAGTGCGGGCAACCTATATAGCCTGGGGTGCAGCTCCAGGTAGGCAAAATAGTCTTTGGAGCGTTGTAAGTGCGACACATTAACACGAAACATGTGTCGCACTTACAGCAATAAAATTCAGTGAACTCCATCATGAGGCCCGAAGGGCCAGCTTAGGATAGCCCCACCCGGCAGGGTGGGGTAAAGCAAGAAAAGCACCTTGAGCCCCATTAGGGGCGGCTTGTGGCCCCAGCGGACTAAACCAACACAGAGCGTTTTATCCAATGTCATAAATAATGCGAAGCACGTTCTTCTCCGGATCCATGAACCGGGGCCACAAGCCGCCCCATTGGGGCTCAAATTCATGTTTCACTCTACCCCACCCTCACGGGTGGGGCTATCATAAGACGGCCCTTCGGGCCTCATGAAAGCATTCCTGATTCGACTCCCTATTTTTTTACACTCTCTACAGGCCTCCGGACCGGCCTCCGGAATTTTCTATCCTTCACCCCACCCTGCCGGGTGGGGCTACAATGAGTCGGTCCTCCGGACCTCATGAAAATCCATGGCGATTTAGGCTATATCTAGATTTCTTGACACTCTCTACAAGGGTCAGGACATGTTTTTGCCTTCACCCCGAACTTCATCCGGGCTATACATCTTGCTGGCCTTACAGGCCGCCGGACAATGTGCGAGATCATATGGGATGATGGTCATTTCATCATCAACGCCAATTTCTTGACTCTCTCGTAAAGACGACATATTGACACGAAACATGTGTCGCTACGCGTACCACGCGTCCTTTTGGCGGCGGATAAATTTGGCGGGATAGAGGGCTAGACCAGGCAGAAAAGGAGGCTCTCCGTTCCCAATGCAGATGAAGCTTGTGCCGCTGCCGGCGAGGAGTACTTTGTCGAAGCCGTGGCCTTCAAGTTGTGACTTGATGACTAGCAGCTCTGGTTTAAGGCTAAAGGCAGGGACTTCAAGATCATTGAAGAGATCGAAGGTCCCACCTAAACAGTGGCTCAGGTGTTCCTTGGGGTTGCGCTGTGGCAAAGCGGAAACA
>JAJFMA010000235.1 GCA_021772415.1 Chlamydiota bacterium | reverse complement strand
TGCAACGACTTGGATCCCTGCCTGCTCAACGAATTTACGTGCGACGGCACCTGCTGCAACGCGCCCGATGGTTTCGCGTGCTGAAGACCGTCCTCCTCCGCGGTAGTCGAAGATTCCGTATTTTTCGAGATATGTGTAGTTGGCATGACCAGGCCGAAGGAGATCTTTAATGGGCGAGTACTTGCTGGAGTCGGCATCGCGGTTCCAGACCGTGATGCATATTGGCGCTCCGGTAGTCTTCCCTTCGAAAGTGCCTGAAAGGATTTCGCCTTTGTCCTTTTCTGCGCGTGGCGTCGTGTAAGAGCTTTGACCTGGAGCTCGTTTTGCGAGGGCTTCGTTGACGTCGTCGTCGGATATGGAAATTCCTGCTGGGCACCCGTCGATCACAACGCCTACGGCCTTGCCGTGGGATTCTCCGAAGGTGGTGATACGGAAGATATTTCCAAAACTGTTACTTGCCATGGGAGACTCTGGGGTACTTGTTTATTGCGCTGCCGATTTTATACCATCGCACACATATCATCCACGCACATATCAGCGTTTGTCATAAGACCCGAAGGGGCTGGCGATTGGTGGATTTAATACTAACGTTACTTAGGCGTGCTTCATGTCGGTGTTTATGCCGGTTTTTGTGCACTCCTGTACAACATCGCAGACCTGTTGGGTAACTTGCTTTGGTGTGAGACCATCGGTGTCGACGACGATATCGGCGATACCTTCGTAGATGGGAAGCCTGTCGGCATACATCTTTTCGAAGGCTGCATTGCGGTCGGGTCCCTGCAATATTGATGGCGTTAGCTCAAGGTCTAAAATACGCTGGCGCAGCGCTTCCTTCTTTGCTTTGAGGTAGACAAACAGACCATTTTTCCGAAGCTCTTCGTGGTTGTGGAAGTCGAGGACTGCGCCACCTCCTGTGGCAATAATCCCTTCCTTGATAAGGCGTATCTTCTTCACCGCATCGCGTTCCAAAGCCCGAAAGAAGGGTTCACCGTGTTCGTTGGCAATTTCTCGGCACGAAAGTCCCACGGGGCGCCCTGCCGCGGGGTTGTAGTATAACGCTTCGATGACCTCGTCGATATCGACAAACGTTTTGTTGAGCTGTCGGGCAGCTCTTACGCCAACGGTACTTTTGCCGCTGCACTTAAATCCGTAAAGCACGATGTTCACGCTGGCACCTCAAAAGTCTCGATGTTGGCGCCAAGGTCTTGCATCTGCTGCGCGAAAACGGGATAGCTTTTGGCAACACAAGCGCTTCCAAGGACCGTTGTAGCTCCTTCTGTAGCCATCGCTGCCACGGACAGTGACATCACCATGCGGTGGTCATGATAGGTTTCCACGGTTGCAGGCTTTAGCACGCTTTTACGGATGACAAGGCCGTCGGGGCGTTCCTCGATATCGGCACCCATCTTTTTGAGCTCTGTGGCGATACTTGCGATGCGGTCGCACTCTTTGTTGCGTGCAATCGCAGCATTGTAAAGAACGGTCTCTCCTTCAGCAAAACAGCCTACAACGGCCATGAGGGTAATGGCGTCGATGACTTCGTTGAGATCGATACGACATCCCTGCAATGGCGATCCTGCGTGCACCTGGAGTGCATGCTTGTGTGCATCGTAGGTGAAGTTTGCTCCCATTCGTTTAAGAATTTCGATGAGTTTCTTATCACCTTGTACGTCTGTTAGGTCGACATTATCAAGCGTGACCTCGGAGTTGGTGAGCAGTGCGGCCACAATGGGATAGGCTACGGAGCTAAAATCTCCAGGGACGCGATAGTCGAATCCGGGGTATCTTACCGGGCCTGTAATTTTATAGTGGGTGTAGCTGTCGTTGCGCTCATATGCCACGCCAAGTTTGTTGAGCCAGTCTAGCGTAAGCTCTATCCATGGGGTCTCACCGGGGTCATCGACATAGATGTCTGTAGTACCATCGAGGAATGGAGCTGCCATCAGCAGTGCAGATACCGGCTGGGAATCTTGACCTATCAATCGCGTTGTACCAGCATGTAGGGGGCCCGTCACATGTATGGGGGCGCATCCATTACCGTGAACGGACACTGCCTTTGCTCCTAAGCCAGCGAGTCCTTCCAACAAAGGCGTCACGGGACGCAGCGTCTGCACAGAGGCATCACCCGTCACCTCTGTTGTGCCATCAGACAGCGCCGCTAATGCTGCTATGAAGCGCAGCACCTGCCCGGAGTTGCCTGAGTCTACAGCGTCTAACGGTGTTTGGGGCTTACCGGCGACCCCTACAATGGTGAAGACGTCGCCCTCGTGAGTGATTTTAGCACCAAGCTGGCGACACGCCACTACCATAGCGGCGACATCCGGGGATTCTAGGGCTCCCTGCACATGGGAAGTCCCCTCGGCCATCGAAGCAAGTAGGATCGCCCGCATGGAATGCGACTTGGAGGGAGGGACCGAAATGCTTCCGCCTATGGAGCTTTTACTGACTTGAAACGCTTGCATTCATCTCGTGGGTTAGCAGGTCTATTAAATCGTCATACTTGATCCTGTCGCCGTACCACAAGCGTAGCTGACGGGCGCCTTGGTGTATCCAGAGGTCTCGCCCATCAAGGGTTTTGCAGCCTTTGGCTCGAGCTTCACGCAGTAGGCGTGTCTCACGTGGCTTGTTAACAACATCAAATACCAACGTCTGAGTGGACAGGTCTTCGGCATTGACAAGGGTCGCATCGATATTGGGTGCCATCCCCACACTTGTAGCATTCACGAGCACATCGGGCTTGGCGCGTAGCAGGCGGGGAAGCTCGTCAAAACCTGCAAAATTCGCTCCTAGACTGTTAGCGGCGTCCTGTGCCCGAGCTACGTCTCTGTTTACCAACGTCACCTCGCCACCGGCTTGGTGTAGCTGGTATGCAATCGCCTTCGCTGTGCCTCCGGCTCCCAAAATGATGCAACTCTTGCCCTTCAAATCAGACTGAAACAGCCCTTTAATAGCATCTAGGGCCCCGGAACCATCGGTATTATAGCCTATTAAGCGATTGTTTTCGAACACTACCGTGTTGACGGCGCCAATGGCTTCTGCAGCGGGATCGATGCGGTCCAAAAGTGGCACGATGGCCTCCTTTAGGGGCATCGTCACGCTTAGGCCTCTCCATCCAAGCTGCCGCAGCTCGGTTAAAAGATCTTCGAGTTGGGAAGGCTCGGCGCGCAAGTTAACGTAAATCCCTTCAAGGTCCATGGCAGCAAGAGCTTTGTTATGCACGTAGAAACCGCGACTTTTGTCTATAGGATCACCAAGTAACCCTAGTCGTGAGGATGATGGCTTCAATGATAGCGCGCGGTAAAGCCCCTGTAGTTCCTTGTACGCCACTTGCCCTGGTGCCGATGTTGTCGCCCCATCCAGGCATCCAAACGTAAAAGGCATCGAGGCCGCAGCGGCCAAAAGACGTGTTGGCGCGCCGTCGCTTCCC
>JAJFMA010000234.1 GCA_021772415.1 Chlamydiota bacterium | reverse complement strand
GATTCCAAAGGGCTTTCTGCCGTACAACGTCGCCAGAATAGCTATCGACATATACTTCTGAAGGCACTTTTCATATCTACGAACTCCACAAAGGCGGCGCGGAGCGCCGCACTCCATGGCCCTCGCTGCGCTCGCGCTATAGGGAATCTACGTAGTTAAGCATTAGCGAATTAAGAAGTGTTTCGAGTTTGCTCCTCTATTTCTTTACACTCTCGAAGGAGCGACAGAGGGTATCACGAGAATGGATTTCATCATTTCAGTATTGTGTCGCTCCGTTGGAGCTCGATGTTCTCTCTAATCTACCGAGCCCTCACGGGCTAGGCTGCAAAGCTCTCGGGACTTTGCCCCTAGAAAAGGTGTTTTTGGAGTTCTCGCTATCGTTTCTCATCTCGTTATTAAAGGATAGTTCGCTAGCTTTGTCGATGTGGCAGGCTGTTTCGCATTCAGATTTAACTCAGATTCAGTCTATTATTTACATAAAACTGTAACTTAATTACTCGTGTGAATAAAATAGACATTTCAGTATCGCGACAATAAACAAGCATGAACTCTGTACCAATCGATGGCAAGCCCCCTTCATCCTTCACGGATGGCATGAGCACCTCCTCCTCTACGATCTACGCTGCCACTGAAATGATCCCAGAACACTCAGCTCTATCCGAAAGCCAGCTAAAGAGCTGCCAAGTTAGCTTTTCCTTTCTATTACTCCTTAACCTTTTCGAAGGCGACAGGTCTCTACCTCTACACCAACAACTTGTGAATCGCACCGAAAGGCTGCTTATCGAGGCAGAGGTTCCGGAATCCAAAAGAGATAGCTTCATGCAGTGGCTAGGTCAATTCATGGTAAGGTTAGCCTCTAGCGCTCGACCAGATGAACTAGAAGCTCCTCTAGCGGCCTTCAACGGTAGTCTGTTTCAGTGTCTTGGTGGCTACGGGAAGAAAGATAAGAGGCTCGTTGTCGAATCGATGGCGTTAGGGGAACTGCTAAAGCACGCAACACCTATTCTTAATGTAAATCTCAACACTCTACTGGAAAAGACCCAAGCGCATTGGCAGCCAATCCGCGACTGGCTTGCCAGTCTCGGCTACTTGGGGCAGTCGCAAATCTGGCAAAGTCTCCAGCTATCTCACGCACTTGAAAGCGAAGCAGGGCAGCGCCTATTGATGTTCGGAATAAATCCCTCAAACTGCGGTGTAGCGTTAGAACACCAGATTCCTCTGCAACTTACCACCCACGGGAAAATCCCTGTCGACGAGTTCCTCCTTATCCACCAAGGCATTCAAAAACTCAAAGGAGGCAAAGAGTGTACACTGTCGATGTGGCAACCTCTATTAGATGGAAAGAAGGAAAGGCTTAGAGCCCAGCTAGCGGAATTAAAATGGTTTGCACGGGAAGCACGCGAGGTTGCCAACACTATCGTGAAAGACTATCCATCCATTAGGAAGGAGATAGATGCAGCCATCAGACGATCCAAAAAAGCCAGGAGAGGAAAGCTAGAAAATCTCAAAGTCACGATAGGGCGGTGGTCAATCGCCCTGAGAGCGTTACGTATTCGTTTAGATCAGCTTAAACTACTGCAACGGGCTTTTGATTTAGATCGGGCTTACCTGTGGTCTGCCGAGCAGTTTGCTTCCCAACTCGACGCCTGTGTTAACGACGTGGGGCGTATTATCAAAATGAACACGGAGATGAGTGCCGCACTGCACAAGCTCGGAGATTCTCATTTTGATGCTAGCCCACTGTTCAGTGAATTCGCCGAGTCTGCCAAAACGGTGTCTCCAGGCCTACGTGAGATTGTCAAAGCCAGTAGATCCGAAACGGCTCAAGTTATCGAGAGTCTTCTTTCCGAACCCGACACACACGAAAGGCGAGCACGTAAGCGCCCCAAGCATAGCACTACAGTGACCAAAAAGGCCGTGCCTAAAATTTCACCTATAGTTCGGGAGTCAGCTCCGAAACCTGTAGAGCGCACAATAGCGACGTCGCAAGACCTCGTGGTATCTAAAGCGAGACCTGCGCGGTCGCTGGCCTTGGCTTTTGAACACGATCGGATACAAGGAGTGCTTTCTTCTCCTTTCGTAGATCCTGTATCTGATCTTGTAGATACGCACCATTCGCTACTAGAACAGATCCCAAAGGAGTGGTCTCTAGATGCACGTAGGTTTATGGAAGAAGTGGGCGATCACCTTTTCCTTGCAGGACAAAGCCTTGAGCTCATGCTTGAAGCACTTAAATCCCAGGATCGCTCTAAACTAGCTCTGGCGCTACAAACTAGCTACCTGGACATCGCTGTAGCTCTAGAACAGTACCTGGGACTCCACTACCTAAAGAAACATGGACAGCTCATGGAACAGCACGACTTGCGTGTCGTCGGGGCTGGACTCTCCATTCGAGATCCGCTTATTAGAGGTCTATGTGATCGCTATCGACTCGCCATGTTTTGGAGTCGCTTTTTTTGCCGATCTCTGCGGGTATCGAAAAACTATGACATCAACGCTGACCGCCTTGAAGATCTCGATTGGATCTGGAAATGGAGCCAAGGCAGCGTATCTCACGACCCCTCCAAACTGATTTCAATTGTCTGCAACAGCATCGCAGACTTTGGTCTGTTGATAGAAAGCATCACTTCAAAAAAGCAGCACTTCGCTCAAGGATGGGTGGAAGGCCTACATAGAGTATTAACCGAATGGATCGATTCACAGGTATTTGAAGCTCATGAGCAGTGTCTACATAACGAGGACCTGAAGTACGTCCATGATACCGTTCTAAAGGCTCAAAAAAAGTTACCACGCCACCGCGCTCCTATTATTCATGACAACCTCAGCGAGATTGCTCACTTGTCGTGTATGATGGATGTCGGCATGCGATTAGCAATCACTGAATCTACGCCAACACGTGAATTTTGGATGCTTAGAGCTAGGCTTATGGTCGATAAAATTGCCGAACCTCTCTATCAGACCATCATTGCCGTCAATGGCGTCGAAAACCTCGGTGGACATGTCATTGGCCACTATCACGATGTACTAACAGGGCTGAAGCTCCATACGGAAGAGGCTCGCTCTTCCTTGCGGAACGTTAACCTTGGGGGCTGGCACCACTATGCTCGGAGACCCGAGACCCGCCCCAAACATGCTCTATACCTGCATCACTTAGAGAAGTCTCTAGCGGCAGCAGGTAACCCTGCACGCTATGTATTTCATCCAGAGTTTTCCTTCGAAGATGAAATCACCGTATCCCTGCCAGAACTTAGCAAGCTTGCCGACTACGTCACCAGAGCTCTCTAGCTGTCAGTAAGTCGGCTCATGGCCTACAACTACTCATGAGGCCCGGAGGGTCGACTTACGATAGCCCCA
>JAJFMA010000233.1 GCA_021772415.1 Chlamydiota bacterium | reverse complement strand
TTTGGGTTTGTTCGCATCTCCAAACAAGGAGTCACGAACACTAAAATAAGCCCGAGAGTTATACGTGAACGTTAAAAGGCGGCGCGGAGCGCACGCACTCCATGGCCCTCGCTGCGCTCGCGCTATAGGGAATCTACGTAGATAAACATTAGCGAATTAAGAAGTGTTTCGAGCTTGCTCCTCTATTTCTTTACAGTCTCGAAGGGCCGGCTTGTGGTTTCCTGAGAGATGCCAGGAAGCGTTTTGGGGCCTCAAGTCGGCCCTTCAGGCCTCAGGTTCCTGTTGTGCTTTACCCCACCCTCACGGGTGGGGCTATCATAAGACGACCCGTTGGGTCTCATGAAAATCCATGGTGATTTAGGCTATATCTAGGTTTTCTGACACTCTCTATAGAACTCAAGATCCTTTTTAAACCTACCCCGGGCCACGCTCCAGGCTATATAGGTTGTCAGATCTTCGGGCCTCAGAAGGACGCTCTCAAGAAGGTATCTTAACTTTTATGTACTGCGTCGTAGACGTCGCTACGGGGGATTGCGCGCTCTTTTGCGACGGCTTTGATAGCGTCGTTGCGCCGCATGTCGTGGAACTTCTCAATCCAGGTAACATGCTCTGTGACAGACATAGGAGCCCACCACTGCTCTTGTGCTGACTCCATGCCGCCGCCGATAACAAGAACCACTTCGCCTTTCACTTCTGTCTGTTGAAGGCGCTCGGCCAGGGCTTGCGCGGTGCCGTGTAGCACCTCTTCGAAGCGCTTGGTGAGTTCGCGGGCGACAGCGACTTCGGCGTCGGGATGTATTTCAGCGAGTAAGTGGACAGTTGCAGCAAGGCGTTTTGGACTTTCGTAACAGACTGTAGTGCCGTCATAGATGAGAGCTTTTGTCAGCACCTCACTTAGCTCACTCTGTTTCTTGGGGAGAAATCCCACGAATTGAAAACGCTCTGTGGGCATTCCTGATATCGTGAGTGCTGCTACAGCAGCGCAAGGCCCAGGAACAGTAAGTACCGGAATTTCGGCGGCGACACACATCTGTACCAGCACTTGGCCAGGGTCGGAGATTCCTGGGGTTCCCGCATCACAGATGAGGGCGATGTCTTTGCCGGCACGTAAGTCATCGAGGACTTCCGCCCCTCTCGAGGTTTCGTTGAATTTGTGGTAGCTGCGCAGCGGCTTTTCGATTTCTAGATAGTTAAACAGCTTGCCGCTGTGGCGTGTGTCTTCACACAAGACATAGTCGCATGCGGTTAGTGTACTTATAGCGCGCTGGGTGATGTCGGCGAGGTTGCCTATGGGAGTCGCAACGAGATAGAGAGGCACGACAACTCAGGGGTGAAGGTAAGGAAAAAAGGTGGCACCCAGATTCGAACTGGGGATAGAAGCTTTGCAGGCTTCTGCCTTACCACTTGGCCATGCCACCATTAGCTTGCGAAGGCACATCTTATACATCAAATGTAAATATGACGTCAACAGAGCAATCCATGCTTTTCACAAAAAGCTACTGAGGTAGAGGTCTCAAGTGAAGGATTCCTCTCGATAGCACACACCAACGCTTCCAGTCCTCTCGGACCTTTTTCTTGAGCTCACGGATTTCGGCATAGAGCTTCTTGAGGTCTGCCTTGTCGACATGCTCGGCTTTGAAGGCGCGATATTTTTCGCGCAGGTCTTTGAGTGAGATCATGTGCTGCATCATGGACTCGGCGATCTCATGGATCTGCGCTTCAAGCTCATCGCGGCGGACATACCACACATCTTTTAGGCGATCGAGTAGAAGGTCTTTGCGTTCCAAGACGAGGCGCTTTTGAAGAGCTAGTGGGTCTGTCCGTTTGAGCTTCTTGACCAGTCCTACCTTTTCGAGGGTCCACAGCAGCCATTTGGTGGGATCGAAGTGGTACCACTTAATACCGTTGCGGTAGTCGTTAGCGAACGTGTGGTGGTAGTTGTGGTATCCCTCGCCAAAAGTCAGCAGAGACAAGAAGTAGTTGTCGACAGCGGAAAGCTCCTGGGAAAAAGGCTTCTCTCCCCAAAGGTGCGCTAGCGAGTTAATGAACCATGTGAAGTGGTGCAAGAACACGAGACGCAGCAGGCCCACAAGGAGTAGAGCCCCAGTCCAATCGCCAAGCAGCCAAGCTGCGAACCAAATGGCCAGGCCATTAGCTACCACAAGATTTAAAAAGTAGTAGTTGTGTTGGAACATCACCCTGGGGTTGCGCAAGAGATCAGGGACAACTTTGGGGTCGATTGGAGGCTGGTGATGGAAAAGCCACCCCATATGTGCGTGCCAAAAGCCGTGTTTGATGGAGTAGGGATCTTTGTCTGTGTCGGTGAAGGCGTGGTGGATGCGGTGATCATTAGACCAGCGAAGGGCACTGCCCTGGGCACACATAGAACCAAAAAACAGCAGAACAGCCTCGACGTACTTGTTCGTTTGGTAGCTGCGGTGCGAAAAGTAGCGGTGGTAGCCTGTCGTAATGCTCAGACCCGTCAAGTAAAGGAAGACTACAGCTAGTAGTGTCATCGCTAGGGTTGGCTCACCCCAAATCAGGTAGTACGGCAAGATCGTCACTGCCAATACGTGATAGCTGATAATAAATATCGCTGTGATCCAACTAAAATTTCGTAGGGTCATCATGTTCAAGTTCCTTTACTCTTAGTAACTTGTTACTCGCCGTTTTGCTTTTCCTAGATTATAGAAGCTTCAACCTTTATCGCCAAGCAACGAATATTTTGAGCGCCGAACAGGGTGTCAAGAAATCTTAGAATTAGTTACGACACCTCGGTCTCACTGTGAAAATGCGCTCATAAACTTTCCGCGTCGCGAGCAACGGCTGCCGCCAGGAGAATGTAATACCATTGGTCAGCCCTGCAGTCTTTTTGTCCATTGGGTCCATTGGGTCCATTCTTCGGTAATGCCTTCTTGAGATCAAAGGGGCGACACACTAAGATTACCAGGCGTAATCTGGGGTGTTTACTTTGCTGCAAAACTATGACGAGGTCATGCGTGTTTACCTGAGCGCTGGGCGTGTTTGTGTCGATACGCGCGAGCTGCGCAAGGGAGATCTCTTTTTTGCGCTCCCTGGTGCGCGCGTCGATGGGCACGGCTTTTTGGAGCGCGCTGCCGCTGGAGGCGCCTGCGCTGCGGTGGTTTCGCAAGAGTATCCCGGCCCTGATTTTGGCTTAACGCTTACCCCTGTCGCTGACCCGCTTCACGCTCTACAAACATTAGCCCAGCAAGTACTTAGCCTGCGCCCGTGCAAAGTTGTTGCGGTAACAGGTTCTGTTGGCAAAACCACCACCAAGAATTTTCTGGGGGCACTGCTGGCGACGCAGTACCGCGTCTCTGTGAGTCCCGGAAATCGTAACTCGCAGATTGGCCTGCCTCTGACGTTACTAAACGACACCGATGGCACCGAAGAGATCCTCGTGCTGGAAATGGCGATGACAGAAGCCGGGCAGATCCGTCGCCTGACGGAGCTTGCGCCGCCGGATCTTGCTGTCATCACAACGGTAGCACTTGCCCATGCCGAGAACTTCGAGAGCCTAGATGACATCGCTCGTGCCAAAGCCGAAATTCTATCCCATGCCAACACACAGCACGGCGTGGTGCACCGTGACATTGGCATCTTTGGCGAGCTGGAGAAATCACTGCGCTGCGGGCTAACGAGTTTTTCTCTGACACATGCTAATGCCGATTACGGCCTAGACTATAGCGAAGATACTCTGCATATCATTGAAGACGGCGAGCGTCACGAGCTTGGTATGTGGCCTGTCTCTGGCGAGCATAACCGCCACAACCTGCTTGCGGCGGTTTCTGCGGCACGTAAGCTCGGCATATCTTGGGAATCGCTGCGTGGCGCCATCGCTCAATTGTCCTTGCCGGAGCGGCGCCTTCAGTGTACTCAAAAGAAGGGTGTTACCTTCTTCAATGACAGCTATAACGCCTGTGAGGTCTCTGTGAAGGCAGCGTTGGACGTTGTCAAGGAGTCGCATGGTCCCCAGCGTAAAGTTGCCGTTTTGGGGCCAATGCCGGAGCTGGGAGGCTTCAGTGACGCCTGCCACACCCGCGTAGGCGAGCACGCTTTGGAGAAGGTAGATCACCTATTTTGTTTGGGCCTGGAGACCCTTCCTATGGTGGAAGTGTGGCGCGCTGCTGGCCGACCAGTGGAGTATTTTATAGATCGAGATGCCCTTGTGGCGGCCCTGCGGGAGTTTTTATCTGACGGTGATGTGGCGCTGGTGAAGGGAGCCAACACCAAGCGTCTATGGGAAATTGTGGAAGAGTTTTGAATTTCGATGATTGAATTACTATGTGACTTACTTCATCAGTTTGGCATCAAAGTGCCAGCAGCTTTCTATTACACGACGACACGCATGATGCTAGCGGCCCTCACAAGCCTGCTTTTCTGTGTCTTCCTTGGTGGGCGTTTCATTCGTAAGCTTTACGCGTTAAAGATCGGACAGAATGTGCGCTCTGCTGACTTTGGCCTTATCGGTGAGCTGCATCAAGATAAGCAAGACACTCCGACTATGGGGGGGCTTCTAATGCTAGTATCGATGCTACTTAGTCTTGTACTTTGGATGGATCTGTCGCACCCGTTTACGCTTTTACTCTTTCTGACAACTGTCGTATTAGGGGGTGTTGGCGCTTACGACGACTACCTGAAGATCAAGCATCGCAACAGCAGGGGCCTAGCAGGACGCAAAAAACTTCTCGCACAGATTGGCATCTCCGTTGTTGTGGGTTCTTACCTCTTTATTCCTGCAGTGAGCCAGAGCATACAGATCGGAGAGTGGTTTGCCCCTCCAACGGTACGTGAGACCGTTGAAACGCCTGATGGTGACGTCGAGCATGAGCTAACTGTGAGCGAGTACGCCTCGCGGTTGTATCTCCCTTTCTTTAAGGACCCCATCCTTCACTTCACCGGATGGGGCTTGCTGCTGGCAGGTTTCTTGGTTCTGGTGGTCGTGACAGGCTGTTCGAATGCTGTCAATCTCACCGATGGTCTCGATGGCCTTGCCGCCGGAAGTTTGCTGCTGGTAGCAAGCACATTGGCACTCTTTGCCTTTGCCTCCAACCACTCCGAGGTAGCTAGCTACTTGAACATCCTCTATGTCGAAGGCAGTGGTGAGATCGCGATCTACCTCTGTGCCTTCTCAGGGGCATGCCTTGGATTCCTTTGGTACAACGGACATCCCGCACAGGTATTTATGGGCGATGTCGGCTCGCTAGCGCTCGGAGGGATCTTGGGTGTCGCTGCGGTGCTCCTCAACCGCGAGTTTCTGCTGGCACTTGTTGGCGGTGTCTTCGTTGCAGAAGCGCTCTCAGTGATTCTACAGGTCGGTAGCTACCGGCTGCGTGATAAGAAGCGTATCTTTTTGTG
>JAJFMA010000232.1 GCA_021772415.1 Chlamydiota bacterium | reverse complement strand
AGAACACAGGAAGCTCCTCCATGCATGATACCGTAGGGCTGGAAAGTTCTCTCGTCTACGGGCATGCGAGCTACGAGAAAATCCTCGCCTATTTCTGTAAATTCTATGCCTAGGGTGGCAATCATCGTTTTCCATGACCATTCATTGAGGGCATCGAGGCTTGGGCGTGCTTTAAATATACTCATTGGTCCGTATAGCTTGCGGGTTGTCGTTATTTCATTGATAATGCGCCCCGATTTATTTTGCTATGCGGAGCTAACTTGTGGAAGAGCGATTTATCAGTGTTTGCGGTGTGTTCGTCTTCCTAGCGGTGGCGGTGCTGTTTTCTAGAAATCGCGCGGCAATCCAATGGCGGACAGTGGCTTGGGGGATGTCGATGCAGCTGATTTTTGCTGTGATCGTCCTTAAAACCAGCCCGGGGCAGGCGGCGTTTCAGTGGCTCAACGATAAAGTTGTCGTACTGCTCGACTACCAGCTTGTCGGCGCTGAACTCGTCTTCGGTAAGCTTGGGATCCCGCCCGGCCAAGCGGACTCTATGGGTTTCTTCTTTGCTTTCCAGGTTCTCACGACCATCGTGTTCTTCTCAGCGCTGGCATCTTTGCTCTACTACACGCAAGTCCTTCCACGCATTGTGCAGGCGATTGCCTGGGTGATGAAAAAGGGGATGGGTACCTCCGGGGCCGAAACACTTTCTGCTAGCGCCAATATTTTCGTGGGGATGGTGGAAGCGCCATTAACCATACGACCCTATATCGCGAAGATGACAGAGTCGGAACTGCTATGCGTCATGACAGCAGGCATGGCGACGGTGGCTGGAGGAGTTATGGGCGCCTACATCGGGATGCTGCAGGGGAGCTTCCCAAACATTGCAGGTCATCTGATGGCAGCGAGTGTGATGTCAGCGCCTGCAGCTATCGTTGTCTCAAAGCTACTAGTACCGGAAACCGAAGAACCTGTCACCGTGGATAGCCTCCATTCCAAACACGTCGACACCAACAGTAACGTCTTTGAAGCGACGGCGTCAGGTGCCGAAACAGGCCTTAAAATTGCTCTCAATGTCGGCGCCATGCTCGTGGCATTTATGTCGCTGCTAGCCCTTTTGAACGGTCTACTGGGATGGGGAGGAGGCTTTATTGGCTACCCCGATATCACCCTCGAAGCCCTTGTCGGCTACCTCTTCGCCCCTGTCGCCTGGCTGCTAGGTGTGCCCTGGGGGGAATGCCTCGATGTCGGGCGCCTAATAGGTGAAAAGACGATCATCAATGAGCTCGTCGCTTATGTGCGCTTCGGAGAGCTGTTGACGACGTCGCCGGAAGCCCTCAGTGAACGCAGCATGGCCATCACAGCATATGCGTTGTGTGGCTTCTCCAATTTCATGGCTATCGGTATTCAAATCGGAGGTTTGGGGGCTCTAGCGCCCGAGCGCCGCCACGATGTCGCACGCCTCGGTTTGCTTGCCCTGTTTGGTGGGACTCTGGCCTGTCTGCTTACTGCCGCCGTCGCAGGGATTCTTGTCTGATTCCCTTCTACACTGAGACCTGCTATACTCAGCGGCTTAAGATCCCAAGGACACGATAATGCGCGACTTTCTCACCCTCGACCGATACGCCCTAGCCCATTGGCTCAAAGAGCAGGGGCTTCCTGCCTTCCATGCTAAACAAATATTTGGATGGGTATACGCCAAAGGTGTACGGGACTGGGATGCGATGACGAATCTGTCTGCCGATTTGCGCTCGCAGCTAAAAAAAGATTTTAAGCTCTCGGTCACTCGTGATCCCAAAGTCCAGACAGCACGTAACGGCACGCGTACCTTCCAATATACCCTCCATGAGGGACGCGAAGCCACCGCCTTGCTTCCTATCACCAAACAAGGACTGACACTATCACTCTCCAGCCAGCTGGGGTGGCTCGATGGATGCGGCATTACCGGAGGCCCCAAAGGCAGCTTTGGGCGTAACCTCCAAGCTGCAGAGATTCTTGAGCAGCTCTATCAAACACGTGCTTGGACACAAAAAAATCTCGAGCGTGGCATCAGTAAAGTAGCCTTCGACCACATGGGCGAGCCACTAAAGAATATTAAAGCTGTCATCGCCGCACTAGAAGCGTTAACCGATCCCGAGCGCGGAGCGATGGCGCCCGACCAGATTAGTATCGCTTCTGTAGGTGTCTTTGAAGGCATCGAGAGCCTTCTCGAACTTAAGCAAACGCTCCCACTCGTGATACGTTTGCATGCCCCCAATCAGCATGTGCGCAGCAAGCTAATTCCTTTCGCTAAGCGCTACCCTTTTGAACCCCTTATGGAGCTGTGTCGACGTTACGCACAGCAGACAGGGCTACCTGTGACGTTTGAGTACTCTCTTATTGCAGGCGTCAACGACCACACCGACCAAGCTTTTGAGCTGGCGCAGCAAATAAAGAAAATGCGTTGTAAGCTACTCCTCATCCCGTTTCGCCCCCGAGGCAACTTAAAACCCAGCGACGCTCGCGCCCAAAAGGCCTTCCGTACGGTCCTCTTCGGTAACAAAATCTCCCACGCCATCGTCGAGTAAGGACAAGAAGACAAAAGAGTCTTTGACAATGCCTTAACAACAGCTGAAAATTTCCCGTCCATCCCGTCCATCCCGTCCATCCCGTCCATCCCGTCCATC
>JAJFMA010000231.1 GCA_021772415.1 Chlamydiota bacterium | reverse complement strand
ATGCAGAAACGCAAAAAGAAAGACAGAGCAAAACATGCGCTAGCTGTCGCTGAAGACGGGAACGCTGACGCGGTCGCGCTGTAACTCATCAATGCTAAGGCATTCCATGAGTGTAATATCCGTTGCCGCACGCACAGCATGAACAGTATATGGGTAGATGTCAACGCGCGATGGACAGTCGATGAGACGCCTTTCGATGATGCCATCACTCAAAGAACGGTAGATGAGTTCCATTGTGCCGTCACAAAGAAAATAGGTTTTGGGGTTGGTCGCGGGTAGGCTACCTTCGTGGTAGTGGTTGCCGCTAATAGTGCCGGCACGTCTTTTCACAAGCAGGTACTTACAGTGCCGCGGCGTTTCAAACGTCAGCGTCTGCCCACGTTCATCACTCCCTAACACATCGATAGGTGTAATAAGCACCCTTTTTCCTAGCTGCTGAACCATGTCTCTCCTAGTACCGTATCACCACCGCTAGAGCATTGTCGGCTATGTGTTTCTGCATCCCTTGCACGTTTCTATTATGGTCTCGCAAAGCGCGATACCCGAACCTTATCAAATTTTTCGCGATCTGTGAAGGCGTTTTACTGGGATTGCATTGAAGGTACCGTGCCACCTGAGTTGGACTTACAAATGCGCCGATACCGTCGGTGTACATACAAAATGTTTTACCTTTAGCATCTACAACACTCATCGAACGATACCAGGGCCGAAAGGACATAGCATTAAAGTCTTTGTCTCCAAAGGCATTACACATATTCAGTCCTCCGCCAGACTGGACGATGCGATGCAGATGCTCTCCAGGACATGTCAATAGCACACCGCTGCGCTGTTGGACACGCCTAAGCAAACGCGCCTGATGAGTCCGCTCGTCTGTGGTGAAGTCCGCTTCAATAATGTCTGCCGGAAGAAGGTGATCAATACTATTATTGTCGGAGCAAACAATACGTACATCTCCCCATGAGAAGAAGTGTACAAAGGCTCCGACACGCATCACAAATGCTCCAGTAAACCCGGAAACATCAGAGCTTTCGTCGCACTTCCACCGAGCATTCAATTTTCTCAACGCCTCTGTGACGGCATTGTACACAGTGACGCGATGATCACAGTCCTTGCCTTCTAGAGCTTGCACCAGGGCATTGTTCAAATGCTTCTTAAAGTACTCTGTTGCCGCGGTCCCACGATGTCCATCTGCAACAACAACATATTCAAGAGACTGATCGCCATTGACACTCTGAAGCTGAAATTGACCATACCAAGCATCATCCTGCTGTTCATTTCTCTTTCCTTGCCAACGTGCCAGTCCAAACTCGTTCCCAAGATCCACGGACTTATCGAACTCTATCGATCTCGGCGAACCTCTCCCGATACTGTTTTCGTTTAGTGGGGGACACTTTTCCAAATCACGCCTTGCAATCTCCTGCGTCTTGATCTCTTGGAGGTTGAGATGTTCTTCATCATCGACAAGGACAGTATCTAGGGCACGTACAAGACGATGCTCCCACCCGGCGGGTAGCTCTTTAGAAGCTGCGAGAGCCTCAAGAACCTCGGTAAAAACTTCTCTATAATCCTCACGCAGCGGCATGCTATCCAAAGCCTGTCCTAGCAGGCCGACTTGATCATCACCTGCACCATCTTCTTTCTTTGACACGAGCTCCCAAAGTACCAATGCTGTGATTTTAGGAACGATCTGATCGCGGAGCTTGCGATAGTCTCGAGTTGCAGCGAGCTCTTGGCAGTCAACGAGAGCTTGCTTAATGCTCGCAAGAAGGTCGATTGCTAAAGGAATCAAAGGCCGGGTATCGCCATGGTGCTTCAGTGAAGCATGCCAATGGGTGCGGAGGAGGCGGACACGTCCTGCCAGTGTGCTGAGCTTTTCCTTCAACGAACCTTTGTAATGCTTCCACGAAGCCCAAGCCTCGTCTTCTTTAGCAAGTTGGAGTAATGCCATTGGGTGCAACAGCGGTAAGAGTAACTTGGTACGTTTTGGAACTGGCTTTTCTAGGCCTGAAAAACTACCTCTACAAGGTAGGTAGGGCTCCAAATCCGCATATACTTTACACAACTGAGATCCGCGGTTCCCAGGCATGTCTACGACTGGTACAAGCTGTTCCATAGCAATATCCCGTGTAAATTCAAATATCTCGTGTTCTATCTATCCGGAGTATAGGAACAGACTTGTGATTTCTACAACGAGTAAAATTTGTCATATGTAAAATATAGCATGACTGAGGAATCGCATTAGCTACAAGCTAGTGAAAAATAGACCCGCTTGATAGACTGCCAACACCTTCACCGATTTTTGCAGTACTTAGCACTAGCTCGAGACGTACCATGGTTCTTATTCGCGGTCTTTATCCCTCAGACGCTCCCATTGAGCTCCCAAGGATTCCCGGGTCGGAATGTGGTGACTGGATGGATCGCAAGGTCGAAAGCTTCGCCAACAGCCGTGTTGGACGGGCCATCGATCACTATGCACGTCATCCCAAGCAGTTATTTGAAAGCATCCGTCAGCATGGCGACATCATCTCCAATGTTGGCTACCTTATCTTCACTGCGGGGATGCTGATTCCGTGGGTACCGGAGAAGATCACTCAGATTGCTTTTGTTGCTGTGAATGCCATGGGGATCCTGTACCTCGACTTCATGGTGAGTTTCACTGTAAAGACCGGAGGCGACTGCTATTTTTCATGCTTTGCACGATCCTGGTCTACGGCAGCTTTGACAGCCTTCCGCACCATCAACGCTGTGAGCGATACGGCTCTTATGGCACTAGGACTAATAGCTTCATGCGCGCTGCTTCTATCCAAGCCTAAAGTTGCCACCACAATCTATGCCGTCACACGCCCTTGGGGGCTCACATTTCTCGTTGTCGCCATTGCTCTCGATATCTGCAATTATGTTGCCTACAAAACCCTCAGCGACAGAGTTAAGACCCTTTCCAAAGACGACAATGCAAGCGATAGGATGCGCAATATTCTTCGCGACTGGAAGAATTTTGGATGGAGAGGAGGCCTTGAGGGCGACAAAGAAGAACGCGACTTAGCAGCGCGTATCCGCGCTACCATGGATAAGTACACTTGGAAGACCCTCAAAGGCATCTTAGATGTCATCGACGTAGATAACGCCGACAGCGCACGCATCACTAGGGGCTTTAATGCGGTCATGCAAAACATCGAAACGCAGCGGGTGACAGAGCGCAACACCATTGGTTTGACGGTCATTAACTACGTTGCCTTGGGTGTCGGTAAAGCCCTCCCCAATACCATCTGGCAGGGACTCTCGTACTTGAGTGCATCGATTTTGAATACACTAAACCAATGCTACAAGAAAGGCCGCCAGCACGGTCAGCGTGAAGATCTCAAAGAGGCTTTCGGTGTCAGTGACGATGACCTAGAAGCCGCAAATGAGATCGAAGTCGTCGTCGAAAACGACTAACACTTAGGGTTAAGCCCGGTAGATCCCGGAGCATACGCTGTACGTTTTGGTTGGCTCAATTTCTCGCTAGTAGCAAGTCGTTTTATCCTTAGAGTCTTAGCCACACCAGAAATTTTCAACGCAAAGGTAGCAAAGAAGCAAAGGCGCAAAGATAGAATAGGCTAATTGGCATGGGGCACACAGTTTGCATCATGAATTTTCTCGATTTAGTGTGGATTTTCTCCTCTTTGCGCCTTTGCTTCTTTGCTACCTTTGCGTTGAATTTTCCGAGGTCAAAAAAGCCTGTATGAAGCAAATGATACGAAACTGCAGGCTCCGACATTTTACCCTCAAAGCCAGTTAAATCAGGTCTGTGGGGAGTCGTTCACGAAGGCGAGCTGTCTCTTTTGCCTCCTCTATGATCTCCGTGTGCTCTGTGATAGTTTCTTCTTTATAGCAGCTATTTGAGCTAAAAGGCCGCGAACCCTACAGTACAGGCTTCCGTATGTGCTTGGAAAAGCGATGTTCAACGAGTGGATCGTCACTTTAGGAGAACCCGTCGATGCTGTGCCACTGGCGCTGTTTCGCATCCTTCTAGGCTTAGTGCTATGTGCTCACACCTTAACACATGCCCGCAAGGCAGTGTGGTACTACACACGCAGTCCCTTCTACTGTGGGTTTGAGCTCACTTCATTCTTGCGAACACCATCACACAGTGGCATCACCGCTGTCATCGCCGGGCAGGTTCTCTGTACCTACCTCCTGTGCGTGGGACTCTTCCACCCTTGGGGCGGCTTTTTTGAAGTCCTACTCTTTGGCTACCTGTTTTTGATCGACAAGACCACCTACAACAACCACCACTATCTAACCATTCTACTCCTGTTTCTATTGAGTGTCACAGACAGTGCAGCGGTGCTATCTTTCGACAGTTTGACCGCACAACCCCACTCTGACAATGGCACCGTCCCGTACTGGCAGCTTCTCATCGTACAGCTGCAGCTTGCCATTGTGTACACATATGGAGGTTTGAACAAACTCAACAAAGACTGGCTGCTGCGGGGGCAGCCCACAAAAATCGCTCTGCATAAATTTCAGGGGCGCACTCATCTTAGATTTAAGCTCCGCCACTACTGCTTCAACGAAGCTATCGCCACTAAAATCAAGCGTCTATTCCAGCTGCGCGCCACACCATATGTCATTAACTGGATGGGAACTGTCGTCGATTTGAGTATCATCTGGCTGCTGATGTGCGATGCTACCCGTCCTTGGGCGTTGCCGTTCTTCTTTGCTTTCCACTTCTTCAATCAGTGGTTTTTCGCCATCGAGGCCTTTCCTCTAATCAACTACGCCTCGGCGGTGCTGTTTTTGCGACCCGAGACACTATGGCATGTGCTCGCATGGATAGGAGTCACCCATGACTAAGCTACAAGTAGCCTTTTTCTTCGGTTACCTGCTCATTCAGGTCCTGGTCCCCCTACGACGCTACCTCGCTTCGTGGTTCCATCCTCGGGGCAGAGGCGACATCATGTCCGACTATCGGTGGTACTTTTGCTGGACGATGCGCCTGCGCGCTGCTATCGGTGTGACGGTCTTTCGTATTTACGACCGCACAACAGGTGAAACTCTTGCACGCATGCAAGCAAGCCACTTCCTTATCCCACAGCAGGCTGGCTTTGTATCGCGTAGTCCAAAAGCCGTCATCCAATTCGCAAAATTCTTGGAGCGGTCTCTTAAAGCAAAGGGCCACAAAAATTTCGGCATCAAAGTCGAATGTCATATCAACATCAATGGACGTGGGCCCAAGCTGATGATCGATCCCGAAGTCGACTTCACCGAAGAACCCATCAAAATTTTTGGAAGACACAAGTGGTACTGGGACGACGCTCCGTCCGATAAATAGAAACCAACCCGTTGATATCTTGCATCACTAATCGCGTCAAGCTACCATTAGGTTGATTGAAGAAGCTGTAACGCAGAGGTGCCCCTATGGTAGAGATTGAAACTGAATATCTTGGAAATCTAAAGACTTCGAGCACCCACATTCCTTCGTCATCCGTAATCACGACGGATGCCCCTAAAGACAACGAAGGGGAAGGCTCGCTGTTCTCTCCTACCGACCTTGTTGCAGCAGCTTTGACGTCGTGCATTTCAACGGTATTAGGTATTTACGCCAAGAAGAAGGGATGGGACTTCACGGGCTTACGAGTCCGTGTTGAGAAGACGATGAGTCGTGAGACTCCTCGCAGAATTGCCTCTTTACCGATTGTGGTGTGGATGCCCATCCAATTATCTGACAGTGAGCAAGCTACAGTCGAACGCATCGCACTTTCGTGCCCTGTACACCAGAGTTTGCACCCTGACGTATCTGCGCCGATACTATTTCATTGGCCGGAATCGAACGGGAAGGGACCTTCTATTCAGGAATGTACTTCTTCAAAATAGCTTCGAGCTTCGAGATTTCCACAGGCTTAGATAGGTAGTCGTCCATACCGGCATCTATACATTTCTCACGGTCACCAGCCATGGCATTAGCAGTAAGTGCTACAATAGGTGTACGTGGCTTACCTGCTTTCTCCCGCTGGCGGATTTCCTGTGTGGCTTCGTAGCCGTCCTTGAGCGGAAGCTGAATATCCATGAGTATGAGGTCAAATTTATCCTCGTTATGTTTCTCCAAGGCTTCGTTTCCGTCTTCAGCGAGCTCGACAGAGCATTCCATCATTTCGAGCATGTCTTGAACTATTTCCTGATTAATGAAGTAGTCCTCAACGACAAGGATGCGTTTACCGGGAAACTTAGCACTAATCTTCTGCATTACTGTAGCATCTCCTATCTCGACGTCTGGGTTTCTTTCTGTCTGGCTACCAAGGCGCGCAGCTTACACGCCAGTTCTTCAGTATCATAAGGCTTACAGATATAGGCCGAAAGCCCATGATCTTCAACCTCTTTTTGCGAAAGGTCTTGAACCGATGACAACAGGATCAAAGCGATTTCTTTGCCATAGGGCTGTTTGCGAATAGCATCCGCAAGCTGCAAACCATCCATTCCCTCCATAGCATAGTCTAAAAGCGCAATATCCACACTATTTCCTTCCTGCGCAGCCTTAGACAGAGCCTCCAAAGCTTCAGCACCACTGGAACAGAAGACACTGTCCATCTCCCATTTGGTGGCGGCTTCTTCAAGAATTTCACGGTTGATGGGAAGGTCATCAACGACCAACAAGCGTAAGTCACTTAGCCTCACTTGGTCTGCGACTACACCTTCTTTGTTGACAGACTGCCCTGGTCCAGACTGGATCTCTGTACTAATATCCATGGGCAGTTCGTACGAAAATATCGAGCCCTTACCAACTTCGCTCTCAACATCGATTTCACCGCCAAGGGCTTCAGTAAGTTGCTTGGATATCGCCAGTCCCAGGCCAGTCCCTCCGTACTTGCGCGTTGTCGATCCGTCGGCTTGAGCAAATTTCTGGAAGATGCCGTCGCGCTTATCCTGCGGAATGCCAATACCCGTGTCGTGCACTTCGACACGCACTGTTTGTTTTTCTGCACTACGTTTGATGCTGCGTATGTTGATAAGCACATAGCCTTCTTGGGTGAATTTGATGGCGTTACCCACGAGGTTAGTCAAAATTTGTCGGAAGCGCGTGGGATCCATGATCACAGTAGGGACAATGTTGTCGTCAAAGCGTGTAAGCAGCTCGATACCTTTCTCCTGTGCTCTACCGCTAAGAATTTCGCCCACTTCTTTAACAATCTCGCGGATGTTGCAGCTAACGAACTCAAGTTTGAGCTCTCCGGCCTCAATTTTGGAGAAATCAAGGATATCGTTGATAAGGTCTAGGAGGATCTGTCCTGACAGCGTTATCCTGTTCACATATTTCTGCTGCTTAGGGTTAAGCTCCGTTTGTGCGAGCAGTGAACCCATGCCGATCACACCGTTGAGAGGAGTACGGATTTCATGACTCATGTTGGCCAAGAAGGCACTTTTGGCGATATTCGCCTGCTCAGCCTGTTTATGTGCAACACCAAGTTCACGGTTGATGGCTTCGATCTGCTCCAGAGTCTGCTGGAGTTCTTCCTGATGACGCACACGATCGGTGATGTCCGTGGACATGTTACCGGTAGCGTAGATTTGCTCTTGTTCATCAAACAATGGAAATTTCACAGAGAGGAAGTGGCGCACCTCACCTTTGGTGGGTAGTTGTTCCTCAGTGGTAAATACCTGACCGGAGATGATGACCGACTTATCCGTTTTGCGGAACCTTTCTGCAAGATCCTCGGGAAGGAAGTCCTGATCTTTGTGACCGATGACGTCTGATTCCTTCAACGCAAACATATCGAGATACTGTTGATTGACGATCAGGTACTCACCATTAAGCTTCTTGACATAGATGAGCGCGCTCGAGTTGTCGATGATAGCACGGATGAGCTGCGTTCGCTTGCGCAGCTCCTGTTCCTTGCGAAGGCGGTCTGTGACATCGTGAAACACAAAGACGGCTCCTTGTACCTCATAACCTTGAAGCAAGGGAGAGCAAGTATATGCGACAGGGAAACAGACCCCATCTTTGCGTCGATACCATTCATTGGCCACTTCGACATTATCGAGACGATTCACCGACGCGTCGGATCCAATACCAAGAAAAGCAGCATCAGCGCTCTCTGGCGATCCCACCTCTATAAGCTCACGGATCGGCTTACCTATGATCTCACTTTCCGTATAGCCGAGCATCTTCAGTGCCGCGCTGTTAATAAATGTGGTGCGTCCCGATATATCGACCCCAAAGATACCCTCTCCCATGCTAGCAAGAACGAGGTTGGTCCTTGCCGTGGTATCTTCAAGCTCTTGAAATGCTTGTTGAAGCTCTAGACGCCCTCTTCTGCTGACTTGCCCATAGTAAAGGGTTATTCCAGCCAGTAGTACAATCACTAGACCAAAAATAAGAACTGCAATCGGAAGAGGGGACTTGTGTTGTTCCACCAAAGACGTTTGTGGCCACAGGTAAACTTCAAAGGGTAAGCCTCCCAACATGAACGTGGATGAAATTCCCAGAGACTGTCGATAAGTTGTGTCTTCAGCACGGTAGACGAGTAATGTTGCTCCAGACTGCTGAATTTCAAGGCCATAAGGGAAGGCATTACTGTGCACTACTGCGTCGACTAGTTGTTCCAGGTCAATCACAGCGATGAGATACCCTGAGACACTCCCGTTAGTTGTTACGGGAACGATCTGAATGAAACCGGGGCCATGCTCAAGATTTCTATCGAACGCTACAAACTCCTCGGTGGCTTCACCGGTGCGAGTCTGAACGAGCTCCTTCACCGCACGCGTGGGGACGAGATCAAAAAAGGCTTCTGACTCAGCGACTTGCCACACACGCTCAAAGGAAGAACCAAGATAGCTCACATTCATTACTGCAAGCTGCATGCTGATATAGTTTTCTGCCTCTCGCTTCCACGTCCCTTTGAATGCATTGTTTTCGTCACTCCAACGGCGCCCCATACTTACGAGAGATATCTGTTGAATCTGGGTGTAGGCTTCCATCCTTTCCCACAAATCCTCGATTTCCATCTCAACATTACGCACCAGCACGTTGACATCCCGCGTCACTGTGATTTGCCATAGCTCAACAGTCGCCACAGTAAGGATAGCGGCGACTTGAACGGGATACCACCAGGTAAAGTGACCGGGCTTATTGCGTGTCATCCAGCCTGCTAGAGTCATGCATCCGGTCCCAAGAAAAATTAGCCCCAGAGACGTGTGAATGGGAATATGGTCGTACCAGACGACATCTTGTGAAGCGACTCTCTGAAGCACTTGATCCATGGCACACGATAGTGCCGCTGCCATTACCAAGGCTCCGACGCCGTTAAGGGCCATCGGCGCCGAGACAAGCCACGCACGTTTGTAAAACACGGCGGCGTAGAACATTGCCATCCCTAACAGGACGAAGCCAAAATAGGTCCAATATAGCAGCAGTAAGCTACTACCGGTCTGAGATAAGCCCACAGTACTTTGCGCGATCCACGACGCGGTAGCGTCGGCTCCTACACCTGCCAGCAGGAGAATAGATGCGACTAGCAGCCCCCCTCCAAAGAGGATCGCAGGCCACACATGTGGCAGCGTTTGGAGTGTCAGTGCCACACCCGCAAGAACAAACATCCAAGTGACGGCTGTAGGCATTGGGTACAACCCAAAGAACTGCTGAAAGGCATCGAAACCAAAAGCATAATGACAGACAAGGTTCACCGTCCCAACGAGTATCGGTATCAAAGGAAAAGCCAGGACAAAAAGTAGTCGAGCTCGAGCTTCTGTTAATATCGCCATGCTGAGGTTCCTTCATTTATTACCATTTACTACTCCAAAGACTCTTTTGCTGTCTTATCTTTTCAAACCCTTTCCCAAAGCAGTGTTGTTTGAGATAAAGGTGTGATACGGCAAATTGCGCACATAGCGCTCCAACACAACGCTGGCAACGGCAAAGGTCAGTAGGCTCGCAAGAAAAAAACCATAGCCGTACGAAGAAAAGCCAAAATACAAGGTAGCGACCGAAAGCGAGACGTTAGCAACCAAAAAGAACGTGTTCACTAATAGCACACCAGGGCGGTGGTCGAAATAGGCAATAAATACCCCTAGGAATGTCGCCAAAACCTGAAACGCGACACCCATAACACCAAATCGGAACATGCCCACACCCACCAAACTAATGCCAAACATCTGAAATAGCTTCGGAGCTACAAACGCAACAACGCCTCCAATGAACAGCTGGAGAACCATAAGCGCTCGTACAATATCCCATAAGGTGCTCACGAGGTTGCTATGCTGCTCCACAAGCTTTCGGAAGGGCTTATGCCCCGCAACCGCGTTGTAGAAGCGGAGATATGCCTCAAAAAAAAGAGTCTCCTGACTAAGAAGAAATGCTGCCATGGAAGGAAAGATAGTCAAATACGCGAAAAACATCGCTGAGTCATAGGCCGGATAGCGCGGCAGTCCAAGAACCGTCATTTCCGCTTGAGGAGCAAACCACATGATCCATTTATCTACCCACATCGCGACCGCTAGGAAAAAGGCTCCGAGAGCGAGATCCCAGTATCGAGGGAAATACTCGAGAACTTTGAACAGATTTTTACATGTCTTAGGGTACTCAGCGAATACCAATGCGAGGATTGCTGCCAAGATAATCGCGAATCCCGACCCGAACCCTAGAATCATACCAGTAGCGCCATAAGTGTCGCCTAAGCCTATTGTAATTCCAACAGAACAGAGCATACCAAATAGGAACGAGTAGGTGATGCCACTGTAGAACTTCAGCGCCGAAACATAGATGCTTGCCACCCACACCGAAGAAATCAACGTCAGATGTACCACCGCTGCCAACGCGTCGGGTTTGGATACAGTTGCCACAAAGAAATAGAAGCCCACTCCCACGGGAACAACAACTGCATAGGTAATAATAAGGATGCCAAGGAGCATACCTGGAGCATCCTGGAGATCTCTTTGGTAGATGCAGTCCGATAGAAACCG
>JAJFMA010000024.1 GCA_021772415.1 Chlamydiota bacterium | reverse complement strand
GCACAGCTCGTGCAATTCAACGCGCCAATCGCACATAACCCACTAAGGATCAGAATCATCTTATAGCACCCTTTTAGGGTGCAAATTGTTTTTCACGTCTACCCAGGGCGTTGCCCTTATCATTAACGTAAATTTGCAAATGCTATTTTTTAAACAGTAGATGCAACTCCTTTAACTAAACGAGAGATATTGATAAGCAATTGGTTCTAAGGGCCAACGGGCCGTCTTATGATAGCCCCACCCGTGAGGGTGGGATAGAATAAAACATGAATTTGAGTCCCAACGGGGCGGCTTGTGGCCCCGGTTCATGGCTCCGGAGAAGAACGTGCTTCGCGTTACTCATGGCATTGGATAAAACGCTCTGTGTCGGTCTAACTCGCTGGGGCCACAAGCCGTCCCTAATAGGGCTCAGGGTGCTTTTTTGCTTTACCCCACCCTCACGGGTGGAGCTATAACAAGTCAACCCTCCGGGTCTTATGAACAATTTATCGTGATTTTTACCATTGTGATATTTTCTGACACCCTATTGAGAGCTTAGACTGATTCTTGCATCTACCTAGCCCTCAGCGGCTAGGCTGAAACGCTGTCGGAACTTCGCCCTTAAGAGTGCCTCTTAGCTCGCTTAATCCCATCTACCACACGGCTCACTCTTTGTTAACTCGATCCATAAAATCTGGATCTGCTTGCAACCGTGATACGGCCTTTGCTGCAGCATCAACATCATGACTCTTCTCAACCAAAGCCTGAAACAACTCTCTAGCATGGCTCCTTACGAATGAATCACGGTCGGACACTCCACGTTCCGCGGTCTTGGCGGCTGCCTCGAATCCATAGCCATTTGTAAACAGCGCCTTAAACAGATTCAAAGAATAATACCTCCTAGACCAGTCACCATCAAGCATCCCTCGGGCGGCAAGCTGTTCTGCTGTTTCAACACTGTGTCCTTCCTGAAACAGCACCTTGAACAAGTCTAGTGACACACTCCTCGTTCGGTACTCCTCATCAAGGACTCCCCGCGCGGCAAGTTGTTCTGCTGTCTCAACACTGTGTCCTTCCTGAAGCAGCACCTTGAACAAGTCTAGTGACCCACGCTGGGTACTGATGCTCTCGTCAAAGATCCCTTGTGCGACAAATTGTTCCGCAGTCTCAACACCATGTCCTTGTTGTACCACCGTCTGAAGCAATTTGAATGATTCAAGCTCCATGATGAAGTCATCATCTGGTAAACCGCGTTGCGCAGCCTTCAGCGCAGCCTCAAGGCCAAACCCTCTATCAGCCACGGCCTTAAACAACCTAAGCGAGCGCTTTTTCACGTCTGGATGATCATCAAGTACACCACGTTCCGCAGCTCTTATCGCAGTCTCAAGGCCATGACCCTTGCCAACCACAGTCTCTAACAAGATCAACGAACGCTCCCTGATGTTGACATCGTCATCAAGCATCCCTCGGTCCGCCGCCTCTGCCGCGGCCTCAAGACCATAGCCTGTGTCATACAGGTTCTCGAGCAACTTCCCTGCGTTATATCTTACGCTGAAGTCCTCGGCAAGCATCCCTCGTCCTAGCACCTCTCCAACGGCCTCAACCCCATACCCCCTTCTAAACAACTCCTCAAGCAGTGCTGTTGAACGATTTTTCACGTCGACATCATCATCAAATACGCTGAGTTCCGCAATGTCCAACACGGCCTGCTGCCCCTGCTCCTTCTCCATTAGAGCCTTAAAAAGATCCAGGGCACACCCGTCTCGTATCCTGAAGTCATCGGCAAACACTGCTTTCTTAGCGGCTTCTGACGCCGCCTCAAATCCATATCCTTTTTCAAACAAGACTTGAAACAACTTCATTGCGGGCTCTCGAACATAGAGATCCTCGTCTAACACACTATCTCTAGCAGCTTTTACTGCTGTCTCAAATCCGTGACCATGCTCCACCAAGGAGATATAGAGGTTCAGAGCAATTTCTCTCACAAACCGATAATTACTACCGGCCACGCCACGATTTGCCGCTTCTATTGCGGCCTCCCATCCATGGCCCTTCGTAAACAGTTCTTGAAATAGTCGGTATGCATCGCTTCGGATAAAAATGCTATTATCAAAAACCCCGCGTCTCGCTATTTCAGCTGCAGCCTCAAAGCCACGATCCATGCTCACCAAAGAATGCAGTGACTCTAGTAGGGGTGAGTCCACGGCCCAGCCATCAGACACTAGACCGTAGTCCAGAAAGTCCCCAACTATTTCGATATTGTCACCGCGTTGGATGATTTGAGCGACAATGCGTGAAAGCAGCTTAGTTTCCCAAGGGTGATGGATACTTCCATGTGCGACTATCCGACGTAGCAATTCCTCAGGGGTGTGCTCATCTACCAAGCAACGATAATGTTCATCTAGGTCATAGACGTGCTCCATACTAATTTCCCTCGCCAAGTAGGTAACCATATTCAAAGCACGAGCGAGGCTATCCGCGCTGGGTATGCGCCAACTTACTCTCAGTTCCTGAGCGCTTACAAAGATCGGCTTATCCAATGGAACTTCTTGTGAAATATGCTTAAGCAGCGCTAGTTCAGCAACTAAATCCCACCGGCCTCTAGCCTCACCAAGTAGCAGAAACTGAAGGATCATAGCATCTGCGTATTTGTCGTATACAAGAGTGAGCTGCCCACTATGATTGCGCAACGGTACATTGTACTGAAGACGTGCGCCATGTTCCGTGACATCAACACTAACGCACTCTGCATAGAACTCCCTCGTGGCCCTTAACTTTTGATCGGATTCCTTCAACAGCTCAGGAAGATGCGCCTGCTCAAGCATATCGACGGAAATCAAGTCCATATTCAACATCCCCATCGACGCAAGAAGATTCTGGTGGATCAAGGTAAAGAGATCCTCCAAGGTTCCGGGGTAGTGACGACTGAACTCCACACGCGATCCAAGAACCGCAGCAGCTACGCTAAATTCGGGAGTAGGCATGAGTTGCTCGACACCTTCGTCAAACCGTTGGAACATGAAGTCTTGAATATGCTCAATGTAGCGTTTCACCGGCCAGTTTTCATGTGTTGCAATACGGTCATGTGGAACCAAATGCGTCACCCAAGCCTCCAACAGCTCAAAATAGGGGTGTAGCATTTCCCTGATACGACGTACTTTCTCTCGGCCCCACCACAGCGGGCTAGCCTTCACCGACTTGATGGAGCGATCAAATACATCGACAAGATCTACCATACAACGCAGACTGACGGCGCGGCCCAACGACGACGCACTTCGATAGTTTAGAATAAATACGGATTGTCTCAAGGCTTCGCTTAACTGTTGGAGTCCCGTCCAAGCGCGATCAAAAGTTGTAGGATCAGCAAAGGCGTCAAGGTCATTTACAAGCTTGTCAATATCCTGCTGAAAACTAAGCACAGTTCGAATGAGTACAGTGTCAGCGGCAGTCAATGTTGCCAATAGCCTTTCTAACTTTTCTTGAGGTGCAAACTGCCCTTGGTTAATTTGTGGAAGCACAAAAGTCATCATAAAGGGCAGAGATTTTGTCATCTGTAGGTTGTCAAGGTATTCCCTAAAGGCTGTTTCTTCCTCTTGTGTGAGCTCTGCACGTTCCAACTCTAGCAACAGATTGCGCCATTCACTATATCCTTGCTCCGTTAGGGACTGCGATCCATGATGTAGCAGGTCAGCCATCCGAGCTGCTGCACCGATTTCAGCACGGTAATCAATCATCTCTTGCACGCGATGGGAGATGGAATCAACGTCTGCCAAACAGAGCTGACCTTGACCTAAGGGGCGTCGGTTCGGAGCATACAGAAGTGCTTCAAGCACCTTTATATGAAATAGCGGCTGCAGCCTTTGATCACTTTCAGAACGCGAGAAGTAGGCTTGTATTTCTTCGAAGCTATGTTCTACAGCGTCTTCTAAATTCTCTAGCATCCGCAGCGAACTAAGAACTTCGCCTGGTAGATCATCGAAGTCTGCAGCGAGCTCTGTAAGTCGTAGTCTCTCTTCGCTAACGCGATTAATCCATGGGTGTGCCGCTAATTCTTCAACCATCTCTAGCGCTCGTTCATGCGTAGGTGCATAGCGAAGGGTTGTGAGCAGGGTCTGCACCTCTTCTGGCAGTATACTCTGAGGCCCATCTATAG
The DNA here is from genome assembly GCA_021772415.1 of Chlamydiota bacterium. Classification (GTDB taxonomy): domain Bacteria; phylum Chlamydiota; class Chlamydiia; order Chlamydiales; family JAJFMA01; genus JAJFMA01. Next base: position 2,398 of record JAJFMA010000024.1, on the reverse strand, counting down.
CCAAATCTCCGGGAAATGAAAATGCCACGTTCGCGGGATGTGTTGCATAGCCCTCGCGGATGTATTCGCTTGGAGGCGCCACCGAAAGATCCCATATATAAAAGCGAGATCCTTGCACGCAGATGAATGCTTGATGCTCTCCATCGATATGCTGAAGTACGTCTTCCACCCTACGCAGATCTGTCACAAAGAAGCAGGGTATTCCAAGGGCGCTGAAGTTGACGACGGGATGTGAATTTGCGGGTTCCGGTTGCCCCACCACAACAGCCTTGTGGACACCTGAGATAAACTGTCTTTCCGCTTCCTCTAACGTCGTTGAGATAAGCAGCTCCTCAGAAGACAAAAACTGTATCACTGAAGAGAGTCCAGGAACGAGGACTTCAAGCTTTGAGCTCTCAATGATCGGAGAGCTTTCGAGCTTCGCAACTGCTTGCATATCGATATACGTGGGAAGCTGTTGAGGACGATTCACAGACCGCGCTTGAACAGAGCAAATTTCTCCATCTTTGATGACAATCTCCATATCGGTAGCAGTATCATCGAAGAACGCCTCCGTGACAACGGCTAGCTGATATAGACGTATGATCTCATCGGTGTCTAGAAGCGCAGCCTCGGCCATCTCTGGGGTATTAGGTCGCTTGTGCAATGCGACTTTACGAGTAAGGCGAGTGATATCACCCTTGTTTAAGGGCGTCATCTCGGTAAACCCTTTGGATCGCTTGTATACATCGGTCCAAACCGCCAACCTGTTCTTTCTGTGCGGAACGAGTCTTTCGGCTTTGTGCTGTCGATCGTAAACAATGTAAAGTTGATCGGGGCGAGCGAGACTGTTAAGGACCAGCACCGTGTCACTCGCAATACCAAAGTTACCCACAACGCCATCTCCGTGTCCATAGGTGCCGCTAATGCGTAAGACACGAAAGGCTTCGTCACCTACATAAAGAGGTTCATTCGAAAAGAGGACGAGGGATTTGGGGATTTCATTTAACGCCGTCGCCCCACCTACGGGCTCGCCTACAAGTTCCTGTAAGGTCACGGACAAACGTAATTCTTCCGCAAACGGATTTCTCCCTGCATTGATGCGATTCTGTAACGAATTTACACTGAAATAAGAACGAACGACCATGCCAATAGGGTTCAAGACGGCATCGACACTAGGCTCCACATACGCGACACTGGCATTGCCTCCGGCATTCGCTAGTTCCTTGGAATCTTCCGCCCCGCTGCTACGCACCATCAGATAGCTTCCCTTTTGGCGTAACTCTTCGAGCCAGTGAGGAACCTCTTCAGGGAGAAAACTCCCGTCTGTGCTTGTGAACGCTTTGTCTATTGCTGAATCAATAGCTTTTAGATGCTGAGTACTTTCAGGAATCGCCTGAAAAAAGTCTTTGGCTTGATGCCTGTCATACAGCTCTTGGAGTGTCGCCCAAGACTCAAAGACCTCCGGTGCCGCTACCCGCAAGAGCTCCTCAATAGCTTCGCTAGCAATCCCTCGCGGCTTGGGAACAACAACTCCCTCCAGCTGCAGGTCGTCGACAATGCGTGCCATCTTAATCAGGTTTTTGTGCTTATTACCAAAGCGATCTAAAAGACTGTCTTCCTCATCCTCCGCCCACATTGCAACTTGCGTGTACTCACGCATCATCGAAGCGATATCCTGTTCAAGCAAGACAACGTCGTAACACACTGCTTTCGTCGAAGGTTCCCAGGGAAAGGGTCTCATATACGGGCTAGCAGCACCCAGCTTATCGCTGTGCCCATCAGTCAGGCCTTGCCTAACGAGTCCACTGCGCTCCCGTAGCGCCTGAAGTAGCGCCGCTGATGCTACCGACTTTTCCTGGTCAGGGCCTGAGAGGCTGTACGCGTCTCTTTGATGTAGGGAGGCATCAGTGACCTCCTGCCCGTCTACAGAAAAGCAGCCGTCTACAGCAGTACTGAGAGATGCTGGCACCCTAGACATGGCCTGTGCATCGGAAGCAGTCAACTGCGGTGTTCCAAAAATTGAAAAAAACAAGGCTATTAAAAGGAGTGCAGGTCGAAAGAACAGAGTCATGATAGACCATTTGGTTGGTTTGGTTTAACGCAACATACTAAAGATTAACTAGATATAAATCAAATACATATAAATCACATAACGAAACAGGAATATTTTATAGATTAATAATTAATATAACCTTAAAAGAATCAAAAATGTAGAGATGCTTGCCGAGAAAAACAGGAAAAGAAGAAAACCAAGCCTCGAAGTGCAGAAATGCATGCACAGCTCGTGCAATTCAACGCGCCAATCGCACATAACCCACTAAGGATCAGAATCATCTTATAGCACCCTTTTAGGGTGCAAATTGTTTTTCACGTCTACCCAGGGCGTTGCCCTTATCATTAACGTAAATTTGCAAAT
>JAJFMA010000230.1 GCA_021772415.1 Chlamydiota bacterium | reverse complement strand
AAAGACTCGTGCCATAACGCACTTGTAGCGAAAAACTGGGGATACGAAGTCTAGCCTCACGCTAGAACAAACATCCTTTCCCTTTCTACACTCCACCTATCCTATCCGGAGCATAGCGACGTGTCGCTATGCTCTGTTTCTTTTGTGTCGTTGACCTAAAGCGCGCAGCCGTAGCATCATCGCTTTGGACAGGCGCAATAGAGAGGAGAATAGGATGTCTTTCACACTTGGCTTAGGGGCTGCGGCTCCAGATTTCGAACTTCCCGCTACCGATGGAAGCAGCTACACCCTTAAAAGTTTTGCTGATGCAGACACCTTAGTAATCTTCTTCACCTGCAATCACTGCCCCTACGTCATTGGCTCCGATGAAGTGACCAGGCAGACGGCAGAGAAGTACCGCGATCGTGGTGTGCAGTTTGTGGCTATAAACAGCAACAGCCCCAACACCTACTCCGAAGATTCTTGGGACCACATGGTGTCGCGGATGAAGGAACACAAATTCCCCTGGGTATATCTCCATGACGCTACACAAGAAACGGCTTTGGCCTACGGCGCCCTACGTACACCGCACTTCTATGTCTTCGATAAAAGGCGCAAGCTCGTCTACACAGGACGCGCTGTAGACTCTCCACGCGATGCAAGCCGCATTAGCAGCAACGACCTAGAACATGCCCTCGACGAGCATCTTTCTGGGAAAGCTATAAGCACTCCAATTACAAACCCTATCGGATGCAACGTGAAGTGGGAAGGTCAAGACGCCCACTGGATGCCTCCTCAAGCCTGCGATTTGGTATAGCCTGATGATTGCAACACTGTTAACTCTATTGGCTGGTCTAGGATTGGTGTTCGTGGCTCCAATCGATGACGCGAGCGTGTTCTTTGGCGCGGCGACAGCGACATCTGTGCTGCTGCTGGTGGCGAGTCTAGCGTTTCGCTTCGGAGGTCTCTCGGCGCTTCAGCGCGCTGACAGTGGGGCGTGCCCTGGGCTGATGGGCGTGGCGCGCGATGATGCGGGTCTTGCGTGGTTACATCGTGGTCTGCACATCTTCCCTCTGCTGGCGCTGCTTCTTGCTGTGAGCTTGCTGATCGTGAATTCGAGCGTGCTCCTTGCTGCGTGGCTTGTCACAGTGGGTTTATCACTGGATTTGCTAGTGCGCTACTTGTCACATATTAGCGGTTATATAGACCCCAATGCCGCCGTAGAGAAGCTCGTGCATCTAGGCGCTACCGACGCTGAAAACGGAAGAGATTCCGAGCTCACCGATAAAATTGTCATCTTATGCGACCTCGGCTACCACTCCCTACGTCGCCAAACATCACATGAAGCCCTACATACCATTTCTGCTTTAGGGGATCTCCTTGAGCACTTTATGCATGCAAATCGCCGCCAGCTAAAATCCGAAGAACTACACTCTCCTAACCACATGCGTGCTGGATACATTGCAGCGTTCACCACGGACCATCTGGAGAGCCTGTGCCGTAATGCGCTATTCGACCAGATGGACCCTACCGCCATACATGTGTTGACAACACTCGGCAACGCCAGCGTCGCTGCAGCGCAGGGGAGTCCCGAAGTCGCTTGCCAGCTCATCCAAAGTATGGGGCGGCTGGCCTTGACGGCCCTTGAAACAGGGCATTTTGAAGTGTGTATAAAGGGTAGCTTGACATTGATGGAAACAGCGAAAATGCTTGTGTCTGACCCCGAGGCCTCACAGAACGATCTGCACAAGCCTCTTTTGACCGCTGTAGGGCAGCTGGGAGATATCGCCAAAACGCAGTTTAGGCAAGACCGCGATGCGGAACTTAATTTTCTCACTCAACCCGTTCGAGACCTGAAAGCTTTCTTCAGTAATGATAGTACCCTCAGCGGCCGCAAAGATGTTAAAATCGCGTTGCAGGCTCTAGAGACTATCCTTAGCGACTTTCTGAACCTTCAGCTTGTACTGAATACCCTCCCTGACATCCCCGATGTCGAAGATGATGACGAGGAAGGGCAGGTGCCCGAATTTGAGCTTCCTAGTGATGACGAAGCGATCGAAATGCTGAAAAACGAAAAACTCCAGGCTCCCAATACCCCTGAAAACCCCGATACGTCGCTATGATACTCCTTTTGAGGGAGCGTAGGTACGAGCTTCGTCGTAATTCATGTGGCCCGCAGGGCCATCTTGTGTTAGTCCCACCTGTGAGGGTGGGGTAAAGTAAAGAAGCACCCTGAGCCCCGAAAAGAGTGTAAAGAAATTGGTGATGGTGACGAAATGACCGTTATCCCACATGAGTTTGCGCATTTTTCGGCGGCCTGAAAGGCCAGTAAGATGTATAGCCTCGGGCGACGCCCGGGGTACGAGTCGAAAAAAAACGTCCTGAGCCCTGTAGGGGCGCCATATGCACGCGTTTATCTGCCGCCCTTGCGAGAGCGTAAAGAAATGCCACAAGGGCATATATATCACGATAAATTGTTCATGAGACCCGACGGGGCGCCTCCTTGTAGCCCCACCCGGGAGGGTGGGGTGAAGCATAGAAAATTCTGGAGCGCTGTAAGTGCGACCCATGACTCCAGAGGTATTTGTGAAGCATAGTCGGCCTTACAGGCCTCG
>JAJFMA010000229.1 GCA_021772415.1 Chlamydiota bacterium | reverse complement strand
ATCATTTGTGTCAGAGGGTTGGAGTTTATTCTGTCGTGATGCTACCTTCAAAAGTTCATTTTATCGCTTAGACAACTCGCTTATGGATTCATTATTCGTTACTATCCTTTGTCTCCTTTGGGCGCTGATCTTAGTTTTTGTCGGCACGCTCCTGCAGATGAACATGGATGTCCACGTCGTAGAGCAAGCGCTGTTTCGCTCTTTTTTCATATGGTGGCATGGTTTCCCTGTATTGCCGGGAGGAGCAACCCTTGCTGTGCTCTTAATGACGAACTTGGGGGTGAGTTTTTGGAAAGGTAGGTACTGGAAGAAAGTCCCTTTGACATTGATCCATGTCGGCTTTGCTCTCCTGATCCTCGGTGAAGGTCTTCGCATGATGAGCGCTGAAGAAAGCCACATGATTTTGACGCAGAACCAGCCTGTGGATTATTCAGAGAGCCCAACCGATTGGGAGATTGCCGTTTGGGACCGTTCTTCGAACGACGACGCTCAAGCGACTGTTGTTGGGATAGATGGAAATGACAAGGTATTTTCGGTACCGAATACTCCATTGCAAGTCCGAGTTTCTACTGACTCCTACGAATTGCTTGGGCACGGTATCTGGCCGCTTGAGGAGGGTGTTCGCCAATCTGGTCCCTACGAAGTTTCTGTCAGAAGAAGGCGTTTCCATCATCCTTTTACTATAGAGTTAGACAAGTTCACCCACGAGACGCATCCGGGCACTGATCTCCCAAAATCCTTCTCCAGCGAGGTTAAAGTCCGTAATGACAAGGGCGAGATTGATCGTTCCGTGATCATTTCTATGAACAATCCCCTGTATTTCAAGGGGAAGACCTTTTACCAATCGGGTTATGGAGACAGCGACGATGTCTCGGTGTTACACGTTGTGGAAAATAGGTGGAAGATGCTGCCCTATTTCTCGTTAGGGATGATTGCAGCTGGGCTGCTTTTCCATTTTGTGGCTTTGATGAGACGAAAAAGATGAAGAAGATCCTGTTCCTCTTGCTTATAGTGTTGCCTTTTCTCCTTAAACAGACAGCGCCTGTGGGCGCTATTCTTCCCGTTCAGCATGAAGGGAGGGTCAAACCTCTGGATACCGTCGCGCGGACTGCCAAAGTCCTTTTACAGGGAAAAGAGGGAGTGCAACCTTCTGCTTGGCTTCTTGAAGTGCTATTTGACTCCAAAAAAGCTCTAAAGACAGCGGTCATCAAAAATGACCATCCTGACCTATTTGCCGACTCGTATCTATCGATGGAGCAGATCCAACCTCGGATTGACGACATCTATAAGCAGGTTGACTCACTTCTTCGGGCAAACCCGAAAGAACCAGATTCCTACCAGCAGGCACTGCTCAAGCTCTGGCAGCGCATCGAGATATTCACACGCCTGACCTACACGGTCCAATTAAATCAGCCGCTGCCTGATCTACCCTACTTCAACACTGCCGCTCCTGACGGGTTTGACACATCAGTCAAATGGAAAAACAGAGGCGAGGACTTTACTAGCTGGAAGAATTTTACCCGAGCGTGGCCTGATCTTTCTGAAGAGGTGACTGCCTATATGGGTAAGGTCCACGAAGAGAATCCCAGCTTAGCCCGTGCACTGAAACTCGAGCTGTTCTTCAACACACTTCAGCCATTTTTCGTTAGCAAAGTATACTACGTGATTGCGGCGATCCTATTTCTTTTCCTTGGGATCTTTCGTAAGGGCTTACAGATCCCGTCGTTGTTTGTCTATGCAGGCTTTATTTTCCACACCGCAGGCATTATTTTAAGGATGACAATCGAAGGGCGCCCGCCTGTGACAAACCTCTACTCTTCAGCCCTCTTTGTTGGATGGGGAGGAGTTCTCGCGGCACTACTATTCTCTCGAAAGGAATCCGCCTTGCTACCGGTTGCTAGCGTCATCGGATTTGCCACTCTCTCCATCTCTACCGCTCTGAGTTTGAACGGTGACACAATGGAGATGATGAGGGCAGTGCTTGACTCCAACTTTTGGCTTACCACTCACGTGATTACGATCACGCTCGGGTATAGTGCGACGTTCCTTACGGGCTTTATGGCAGCTTATGCCCTTCTCTTTCAAAGCGATTTGAAAGCCACCACCGACACGGTCTACCGTGTTCTCTCGTTGGCCCTGCTACTTACTTTCATTGGAACGCTTTTAGGGGGGATTTGGGCAGATCAATCCTGGGGCCGCTTTTGGGGATGGGATCCCAAAGAGAACGGCGCCTTAATGATCGTGTTGTGGAATTCCATCATTATCCATGCGCGCATGGGTAGATATGTCCAAGAGCTTGGTTTCCTACGGCTAGCAGTATTCGGCAACGTTGTGACGAGCTTTGCTTGGTTTGGAGTCAACATGCTGGGGGTCGGTCTGCACTCGTACGGGTTCATGGATCAGGCGTTTCTTTGGCTTTTCCTATTTGTAGCGGCGAACTTCGCTATCATCCTAACACCGAGACGATGGCTTGTATGGCTGTAAGCCTTTTGCCGCTTGTGAAAGTCGCGGAATTTATCAGGCGGTATGAGCCGGCCTTACGAGAGTGTGGCATGAAATCCCGCGACCTTACGTCTATTACATAAGCTCCAAATAACCATAGATATACACCTATAGCGCGAGTCCTCGAGTGCCGTGGAGTGCGTGCGCTCCGCGCCGCCTTGTTGGAGTCCGTAGATATGAAAAGTGCCTCTTAGGAGTATTTGTGGATGATCGTTTTGGCGACGTAGCACGGCAGAAAGCTCTTTGGAATCGTTTGCATCTTCAAACAAGGAGTCACGAACACTAAAATAAGCCCGTGAGGTATACGTGAACGCTAAAAGGCGGCGCGGAGCGCACGCACTCCATGGCCCTCGCTGCGCTCGCGCTATAGGGAAGCTACGTATTTAACCCTTAGCGCACTGTTATACGACGGTGGAGTAGGCGTGGGGGGTACTCACGACTCTCGTGTTCAACCCAAACGTAGAACTGCTCTGCTTGTCCAAGAAGCGTTGGATGTCCCAGTTTGTGGTGTCTTCGACAATGCGCTCTGCTTCTCCTACTAACTCCAAGATCTTCTTCTCTTTGACCTTTAAAGAGGCATTGACCTGGTCGATGTCCATCAAGACCACGTTGGGATCAAGGCTAATGGAGGGATCGACGTTTCTCGGGATGCACAGGTCTACTAGCAAGCATGTCTCCTGTAACGGGCCGCGCATGTTCTCTCTTGTGAGTAGATACTCTTGCGACTTTGTTCCAAGGATCACAACGTCATATGTCGGCCACTCGTGCAAAGCGTCCCACTTAAGGGTTTGCAGCCCAAATTTTTGAGCATAGGTGTCTGCTGCCGCTCGGCCGCGGTTGCAGATAGTGAGGTCTTGATAGTTCTTCAGCGTCAAATACGACAGGATCGTCCTGTTTATGACAGAAGCTCCGACGCAGAGAACTTTTGTCTTCCGTGGGCGTTCGAAATTCGCTGTGACAGCATTGTGAATGGCATGCTCGATTTTAGGCAAACCACTGTTCACAAAGAGCTTGGAGCGAATTTTCTTTCCTATCTTCAACGATCGCTGAAAGAG
>JAJFMA010000228.1 GCA_021772415.1 Chlamydiota bacterium | reverse complement strand
ACAGATACTTCTGAAAGGCACTTGTCATGTCTACGAACTTCACAAAGGCGGCGCGGAGCGCCGCACTCCACGGCACTCGAGGACTCGCGCTATCAGTGTATGTCATTGGTTACTTGAAGCTTATAACTTAAACACAAGGTCGCGATGAATACTTTACACTCTCTGCATTACCCGAAATTTTTGAATGTTATTTTCAAACACTGGATGCAACTCCCTTAACTAAACTAGAGATATTGGTAAGTAATTGGTTCTAAGACCCAACGGGCCGTCTTATGAATAATTTATCGTGATTTATATCCTTGTGGTATTTCTTCACACTCTCGCTAGAGGCTCAAACTCATGTTCCACTTTACCCCACCTTCAGGGGTTAATGTATTCACTGTGGTGCAATCTTAGCTTGGCTATGCTAAAACAAATGCTCGGTAACGGACAGGATGAACACCATGTCGCAAGGAAAGCTCAAAGTTGTCGCCATCGCGGGTGGGCATGCTCCTCGAGCACAGCCAGCTAAGCTTAAAACGCATGAGCACGCACGCCGTGCCCACTACGAGCGCTTGTGGCTCCATAACCCGGAGCAGTTTTCTCCTGACAACTCGTTCATGGAAACCGAGCGACTTGCGCGTACCCAACATTTTCTAAAGCCCTATCTCGATGCCCCCGAACAACGCATTGTGGACCTAGGGTGTGGTTGGGGCACTCTTGCCCTATCAATAGCAAAAAAGGGGGCCTATGTCGACGCGCTAGATATCGCCAACAACGCCATCAGGCGCCTGAAGCCAGATCTCCCCGATACCATGCAGCTACACTGCCAAGCACTCCCTCACACTACTCTAGAAGATAGAGCTTATGACGTGGTGATCTGCTGTGATGTGATCGCCGACCTAGATAGGATGGACAGAAGGCTCCTCGTTGCGGAGCTACAGCGCCTAGTGAAACCCGGAGGAATCATCGTCTGCTCCACGCCACTAGACTTCCGCACCGAAGCTGCCTTAGAAGCCTTTGAAGGGCTTCTAGCAACCGAGCTCTCGATCGAAAAAAGGCTACTAAGCCACCACGGATATTTTCTGCGTCTGCAGAAACTCCTCCAGTCTCCCATGCACTACACCCGTGCAAGCCAAGACCGCAACTACTTCGAGACCCACCTTGCCACGAAGGGTAAGTTAGGAGCTTGGTGGTTACGCCTTCAAACGCGCGCACCCTTCGTGCACCTTTGGCGTGGCATAGCCAAACTCAGCACTCCAATCTATCAACGAGTGAGAAAAAGTCGGACTTTAGGGCGACTGCTCGAAGGCACGTGCAGAACCTTTAGCCCCAACACCGGAATCAGCCACGCTATCGTCATTGCAACACCCAAACCCCTTGTTGAAAATCCGCCCATAGCCTAGCATTATCGCTCATCGCACAGCGATGCTCGCCATTTTGGCCGGGGACCTCGTGGAATGAGGCAGTCCGAACCAGGTCAGGACCGGAAGGTAGCAGCCTTAAGGATTTCGTCTTATGCCTCGAGACCATCTCCGGCCTTTTTTTACTCACGCCGTAAGACCTTGATTTTCATGAGTATAAGACCTATTAAGTGATATCCAAAATTGCAATTTACACAGGTCTAGGGCTGGCATTCTTCGCGCTAATCCCCTAAAATGTAAGACAATCGCATGCAATATGGACGCATCCATGTCACCACGTGCCATCTTCATCGCCGCCACAGGCCAAAACGTTGGCAAAACCACCATTTGCCTCGGAGTCATCTCCGGTCTTAGGAAGCGCTTTTCCCGTGTAGGCTTTATTAAACCCGTCGGTCAACAGCACCGAGAAACAGAAGATGGGGAGAAAGTCGACAAAGACGCCATCCTCTTCAAAGAACACTTTGGTTTAGACGCCTCCTACTCTGACATCAGCCCCGTCATCATCCCCGCCGGCTTTACACGCCGCTATCTTTCAGGTGACGTCGACCACACAAGTCTCAAAAACCGCATCCACCGGGGCTTCGAGAATGTGACAGCCAACAACGATTTCACCGTCGTCGAAGGCACTGGCCACGTAGGTGTCGGAGACATCATCGACCTCAACAACGCGCGCGTCGCCGCAGACCTTGGCTTAGATATTGTGCTGATTGCTTCCGGAGGTCTAGGCTCCGCCCACGATGAGCTTGCCCTAAACATCGAAGCATGTCATCGCTACCGTGTCCGAGTGCGAGGTGTCATCCTCAACCGAGTTTTAGAAGCTAAGCGCGAGATGATTCTAGAGTACTTCCCCAAGGCTTTAGCAAAATACGACATCCCTCTGCTAGGCTGTGTCCCCTACTCGAACTTCTTAAGTTCCCACTCAATGGAGGATTTCGAAACCCTCTTTAACACCAAACTTGTATCGGGACATAAGTATCGCTTTCACCACTTCTATTCCGCGCGCCTTGTTGCTGGATCTCTCGAAGCCTATCTTGCCGAAAACGAAACTCACGAACTAGTGATCACTCCGGCAAGCCGCGACGATATCGTAGAAGCTATCCTTAGAGAGCACCGACACCCTACCGACGATCAAGATCGCCTCCAAACGGGTATTCTACTCACTGGACGACAAAAACCTTCCGAGGCGATGTTAGAGGGGATCCGCGCCCACGATATTCCCGCTCTGTATGTTCCTATGTGTAGCTATGATGCGATGAAGAAGATTACGACACTAATATCCAAGACCTGTAACGAAGATGTCCGCAAGGTGGAAAAATCTATCGACATCGTGGAGCGCAACATCGACTTCAAGCTACTGTGTCAAAACGACGCCCCACTGATGGAATCGACGCCATGAGGATCCTCATCGTCAAAACGTCGGCTTTGGGTGATATCGTCCATACCTTTCCAGTGCTCGCGTATCTTAGAGATCGCGTCAGCGGCCCCCTAGTCATCGACTGGGTGGTGGAGGCCCGCTGCGCAGGCCTAGTAGATGCACACCCTCTTATCGACAACGTCTACACTGTAGACACGCGCGCCTGGAAGCACAGCCTCTTTTCGAAGAAAACATGGGATGCCGTAGGCAAGTTCAGAAGGGAGATCCGACATGCTCCATATGATGTCGTCTTTGACCTCCAAGGGAACACCAAATCGGGGCTTATCACAGCTACCACTAGAGCACGTAGCAAAGTAGGTTTTGCCCGTTCTAACGTTAGCGAATGGCCTAATCTAATATTCACGTATCAACACTACGACGTAAACGACCGCGCCAGCATCCGCAGCAGCTACCTAGATGTGGTTCGCGCCTACTTCGAGGACCCCGTACCCTATGAAAATATAGGCGTGAAGCTAAACATCTCTTCGGAGGAGTCCGCAGAGATTCAAGACATCACTAGGAGACACTCTTCAGACCCATCCCCAAAAATTCTTGTATGTCCGGGGTCGGCGTGGGAGAATAAGCGCCTTCCAGACGACGTTCTAAGAGACTTCTTGAAGGAAGTGCAAAAGGAACTCGGCTGCCGCTTCCTCTTTGCGTGGGGTAGCAAAGAGGAACTGGGGACGTGTCAGGAGCTTGCCACACATCTTCCCCACAGTGAAACGCTTCCAAAGCTAAGTCTGCGAGTGTTGCAAAATCTCATGAGTGAACTCGACCTTGTCGTCGCTATGGACTCGCTTCCTCTCCACCTTGCAGGTTCCGCCGGCACGCCGACATTTGGACTGTTTGGTCCTTCGTCAGCAGCAAAATACATGCCTGAAGGCCCCCAGCATGGGGCATACCAGGGAAGCTGTCCGTATGGCAAGACCTTCAAAAAACGCTGTCCAATACTGCGTACATGTAAGACTGGAGCCTGCCTGCGCCATAAAACTAGCGCGCAAGTATCCGAAGCCTTCCACAAGTGGTGGAAAGTAGCATGCGTAGGGGCCGGTCTGACGAAGTAGACCAACATCTTAAATTACCCAAGCCACACAGATAGTAAAACCACGTTTCTACAGGGGTGTAGCCCCGACGGCAGAGTGTCAAGAAATAGGCACAAGGCTCCTTTTTGAGGCCCGGCAGGCTGTAACCTGTATAGCCCGGGGCGCAAGCCCGGGGTAGGTATAGAGAAAAATCTGAGCCCTGAAGAGAGTGTAAAGAAATTGCGAGATCGATTGAGAAATCGTTGATTTTTCATGAGACCCGAAGGGGCGACTCATTGTAGCCCCACCCGGGAGGGTGGGGTGAAGCATAGAAAATTCGAGAGGCCTGTAAGGCCGACTCATGGCTCACAGATACTCATGAATCGCTTATGGAGCCACGAGTCGGCCTTACAGGCCTCAGATTTCTTTTGAATCTTACCCCACCCTTCCGGGTGGGGCTACAATGAGTCGTCCCTTCGGGCCTTATGAACAATTTATCATGATTTATATCCTTGTGCTATTTCTTTACACTCTCTACAGCGCTCAAAAGATGCTTTTAATCTTGCCCGGGCTTTGCCCGAGGCTATACATCTAACCAGCTAAATATAGGTGATATACGGATCACATTGACAGCAAACAACCTAAGGCGTATCCCGTAATAGGTTCTCTCATCACGCCATCATTTGTCCCTGGGGAGGGTTAAGACGCGTGAGACTTAGTGACCTCGCTGGGTACTTACACTCTTAGACTCCATGATCCTTGCATATAGAATCTATCTCGAGACTCCAGGTTTCTATGGATGGAGGAGATGTCATGGACTTTTCTGATGCGCCGAAAACCGGCGGGCTAGGTGCTCTCTTTAAAGATCTACTTGCAGTAGAAGAAGACACGAAATTTCAGCAACTTGTTCTAAAGCCCGCGACAGGGGCCTGCTCCAGCCAGAGCAACGCTTCGGGGAGTGTGGTAGTAGCAGTACAAAGGCTCTTTGGCTTCGGTAGCGATCCAAGCGTCGCTATATACGCCGCTATGCTGGCACGAGCACAAAAATGGTCGATGAGCTTACAAACAGCCCTGGTATTGCGCTCTTCGAGCATAGCGATGCTATCACCCCTGAAAGAGGTCGCAGAGCAGATTTTCGAAGGTAGGAAGCTGGCTCTTTTACGTGCTAAAATAGAACCACAACACGAAGGCGCCCTAGTCCTCGACCAAGCTCTATATACCCTAGAGGAGCTTGTACAAAGGATTTTAGCGCAACATGCACCACCGACATCGTTTAGCGTTTGCATGGCAGCATCTTTCTCGGCTGTCCCAGCGGTGATCTTCACAAATCACAGCCTTTCTAACATCCGCGAGATCCGCCTTCAGCAGATCACGCATCTGTTTTCGTCCCTAAACCCTGCGGTAACTCCACATTGGCAACAGAATCTTCTGTGGCGGTTTAGAGACCTGGAGTCCTGCGACGATATCAGGTCTGCACTCAAAAGCTTGAGCGGCCTCCAAGCGAGTACGCTACTGGAAATTCTGCTACATAAGGAACTGAACGGAGAAATCCGCAAACTAATCACTCATTTGCCGTGGGAGATCTTGTCCGAGATCCTCTATGGCATCGACGATGAGCTTCTTGTGCTGATAGCAGGAACACTTAAAATTGATAGCACACATACCCAAAGTTGGTACAACGCCCGATGGCTCTGCCTCACACAAGGGATGGCACGCAAAGTAAGCGAACATGCACTGCTATGTCGGAATGCATTTAGCTTCATGAAAGAGCTTGAAAAGCCTAGTGTCGAGGGAAGCTTGCTACTGGACATGAAAGCCCTCCACAACACAATAGCGATACACCTACAGGCGACTCATAACGTGCTACAACTGCTTGAGCGCTGCGAGGCACACGAGTCGTTTTTAGCCGTTGCACAGAGAACCCTTACCCAATATGAAAGCTTGATAGAGTCTTTTAGTGACGACTCTGCCGACGGAAGTCTTGCCGAGCAGATACTGGCGACTACATGTTTCGCAAACCTCGACGACGATGATCAGGTCATCGAAGCCCTCAACGAATGGGCGATCCTTAGCCCCAAAGCATATAAGGAGCTTGGACTCTTACCTGGGGTCTCCGACGCTGCGCTCGAAGAGGGGAGGAATGAGCCTGGGCAGTTCTTCGCGTTAGGAGTAAAGCATCTCGAGACATTAGGGATCACCGAAGTAGGGCATCTGCGTGAGCGTGGCATCTACGGTAGAAACATGTTAAAAGTATTTATAGCCAAACAACAGGTCGATGAATGACGTGTGGACACGAAGGACATAGTCCCGAGCAGCATATTCAAGACTATCGCCACCGCTTCTTTGTTTCGATGGCCCTCACTGTGCCGCTGCTCTGGCTTTGGTATACGTCAGCGTATCCTTGGGTGCAAGCTCTGCTAGCAACGGCGATCTTCTTCTACGGAGGCTGGCCGTTCCTACGTGATGGCGTTCAAGAGTGCCGCAAGCACCAGCCAGGGATGATGACGCTGATAGCTCTGGCGATCACAGTGTCATACAGCTACAGTCTCTTTGTTGCGGCAGGCCTCCCAGGGAAGAGCTTCTTCTGGGAGCTAGCAACCCTAATCGACATCATGCTCGCTGGCCACTGGATAGAGATGCGCGCAGTCATGGGTACATCTAAAGCCCTAGACACCCTTGCACGCCTGCTCCCCAAAACCGCCCACAGAAAAGAGGATGGTGAGCTCGTCGATGTCGACGTCACCACCCTTGCTCCCGGAGATGTCGTCGTCGTCAAACCCGGAGAGAAAATTCCCGCTGACGGTACCGTCATCGAAGGATCGAGCCATGTCAACGAGGCGATGCTCACTGGCGAGGCGCATCCTGTGCGTAAAAGCAGCGGCGCTGCAGTCACTGGAGGTGCCATCAATGGCTCTGGGGCGCTGACGGTACGCATCGATAAAACCGGTGAAGACGCCTACCTCCATAGGGTGATGGCCCTCGTTGCTCATGCCCAGCACCACAAGTCACAAACCCAACGCCTTGCCGACCGCGCCGCTCTGTGGCTGACTGTTGTTGCAATTGTCGCTGGCGCCGTCACCGTCGCAATATGGCTTGGAGTCGGAGCACCACTATCACAGGCACTTGAGCGCATGGTCACGGTGATGGTCATCACATGCCCACATGCCTTAGGCCTTGCCATCCCCCTTGTCGCGTCGGTGTCCATGTCTCTAGCGGCTCGTAATGGGCTCCTTATCCGCAACCGCACAGCTTTTGAGCAGGCGCACTTCGTCGATACCGTGCTCTTCGACAAGACAGGAACTCTGACGTCTGGAGAACTCGAAGTATCAAAAGTACAAACTGTTGACGACAGCTACGATACAAACGCCATCTTGAAGCTTGCCGCCAGCGTCGAAAGCCAGTCCGAGCATCCCATAGCACAAGCGATCGTCCACCGTGCCAAAACGGAAGGCATAGACTACCCACAGCCAAAAAACTTTCAGGCACTAGCAGGAAAAGGTGTCGAAGCATCCGTAGATGGACTCGATGTCAGCATCTTAAGTGCACGGTCGGCACGGGAACAAGGTTTATCTCTACCGGAAGATCAGTCATCTCAAAGCAGCGCCTATGTTATAGTGTCAGGGCGATTGGTCGGGTACATCGAGGTTGGGGACCTCCCACGTGCCGAAGCAGCCGAAACTATCGCAGCGTTGAAGAAGCAAGGTAAGCGCACCGTGGCACTATCTGGAGATCGTAAAGCAGCCGTGGAGAGCGTGTCAATGGAACTAAATCTCGACGGCTACCACGCCGAGCTGCTACCCCACGAAAAGCTTGAAATCATCGAAGACCTCCAACGTTCAGGACATGTCATAGCAATGGTCGGCGATGGTGTTAACGACGCCCCTGCGCTAGCACAGGCCGATCTCGGTATCGCAATTGGTTCCGGCACCGACGTCGCCGTCGAAGCCGGAGATGTTGTGATCGTACAGGACAAACTCACCGCCGTCGCTAAAGCCCTGGAGCTCGGCAATGCTACGCGACGGAAGATGTGGCAGAATCTATGGTGGGCATGCGGGTATAATGTCGTCGCCATCCCACTAGCAGCAGGAATACTCTATCCGTGGGGGATCGTACTCAGCCCCGCTGTTGGCGCTGTTTTGATGAGTTTAAGTACCGTCGTCTGCGCATGGAACGCACAAACCCT
>JAJFMA010000227.1 GCA_021772415.1 Chlamydiota bacterium | reverse complement strand
CAGCCCCCGGCCCAACCGTTATTTGGCGAGGGCTCGAAAAGCTACGCACCTTTACCGAAGCATGGGACATATTGAACGCGCTCTCTGATACAGCAGGCGATTAATTTGTCAAAAAAACTTATGGGTAAAAGTGTGTTTGCTTCTTTGCGTTAAAATTTCCGTCTTTGAGAAGGTGCCCATGGGGTGTGATAACACAAGTTGTCCATGTGTTGCTTTTGCGCTCTAAAATGGTAACTTTCAACTTCTTACGATGAAAGTGTCGAAAGTCGAGTCTGTGCCTCGGCGCTTCATTCCGATTTTTAGGGGGACGCCAGCTTAGTTGGGAGCTTGAGAACATATGCTGAGACTCCCCACTCTTACGGCAGGTACCATTGACCGAAGAGCATTTTCATGGGACGCGGTTTCTGCGAGAGCAGTTTCTCGTTGGGTTCCCAGCCGTCGGGGGTTAGCAGTGCGTAGCAGAAGACGCTTGCAGCGATAGTTTCGTGGATGGTGAACTCATTCTGCGCCACGTTATAGTGAGGGTGAGTGTGCCAGTTTCTGAGTAGAGGGATCTCTAGCTTTTTTGGATCGACAAAGGCGACGGTTTCACCACTGCTATTTTTGGGGTTCCAGATGTGATTGAATTGCCACGGCTTGCGTCCATTCGGTCCATAGACAGTGATCCCGGGTACGGGGTCGTCAATGCCGTCTGTGCGGCTTGGGCCGTGGTGGATTTCGATGGGATAGACGTATCCTAGGCCTGTTGTCCACGACATGCCATTAGGGTTGGCGCCCAGCACATAGTCGATGTTATGGAGGGCTGCGGCAAAGAACTTATCGTCACCGGTGAGATGGTGCGCAATAAGCAGGACGCGTGCCCTGTTGGTGAGGGTCCCGTATCCCCAAGACATCTTATCGTGGCGTGTGCGGGTATGGCTACGTCTGTAGGGGTCTTTATCTGATAGTGCGCTAAGGGTGTCGGCGTGCTGCAGGTACTGCACTTCAAGTAGGCGGACGAGGTTTTCTGAGAGATATCCCCGTATTTCGGGGTTGAAAATTCCAAAGTAGAGCCACGGAGAAACATCTTGTTCGTTGTAATGGGGGCGCTTAAACGGGAGGCGCTTCTTGGCAAGTTCACTTTTGAGCAGGCCTGCTAAATCGTAGTCGGGATGCCCTGGGACGGGCCCAAGGAAGCGCTTGTGATGTGAGACAAGGTAGAGTTGTATTTTTGCTGCAATGAGATAGGGGGCAATATGACTAAATTCTTCGCGCCACTCGATGGTGTAGGGGTCGCCTTGACCTCGCTTTGTTTTTGCATGGATGATGGCGGGGCCACCGTCTTTGCTTGCGATGGCGTTGGTGGGAGAGATCCCGAAATTATACGCTTTAACAGCGGAGTTGGCATAGTCTTGGGCGTGCTCACGAGCAAAAGGAGCGACAAGACGAGCGTACTGCGCTGCTGCTGCTGCGTAGGCTAAAGACGCCCAGCGTGTACGTTGGCTGTAGGCCCATTTGTAGTTGGGGTCGTTGAAGCTTGGATGCGACCACGTTTCGATGGCACCGGCGACACCTCCATTAACGTTCATGCTTTTTTTCCATGCCCGTAGCCCATATTCTATTTCGAGAAGAAGGTCTGGAATGGGTGTATCTACTTTGAAGGTTTCGGGCTGAGGTAGGTTGAGCTGTCCACTCGTGAATTTTTTAGGGTGCCATTCGTAGGCATTAAGCATGTCAAAGACAGCAACATAGTGATCCATCCTGCGATCCCAGTCTCCTGCGTCGTGCCAGCCTCCGGTGCCATCTTCGGTGCTTTTAGAGAAGTCAATTGTACCCCCAATGACATCGAAGACTTTGTAGCCTTTGGGGGCTTTGACATTTGCGGTGAAGGGGAGATGCTCGGATTCATAGACCGGCTCCGTTTGGCTTGCAGCTCGCGTCCACGCTGTATACTGCGGCTCTAGCGCCATGCCACTACGCTGATGGTACAGCGCGCGCGCCGCAGTATAAAAGGCCTTGCCATAGACATCACGCGCCACACGAAATGGCCATGAACGTCCAACGCCGGGGACGCGAATGAAATACCAGCCCTCCGTGCGCAGAGGAGTGATGTCCAACTCGTAAATGTCTTCGCCTGACATCAAAAGCCCATCGCTGTTGTGGTAGCGAGGGTTTTTCTCTCTGAGGTGTATCCTGTCGACGTGTACCGTTTCACCGCTGAAGGCATCGATGACTTCGAAGCTGTGTACGTCTTCAAGGCCGGGGACTGGACCTATACCTGGGATGTATCCCGATAGGAAGGCGTATTTGTTTTTGACTTGAGGGAGGTAGCCAATCTGATTGACTTTGATGAGCCTGGATACGCTGTGGAGCTCGTCGTACAAGAATGTGACGGACTTCCCATTCTCAAGACTGATGGTATAGGTTTTTCCGTGCTGCATCGGTGTAGGGAACTCGAGATAGCTGTAGTGAGAGTAGTCGGCGACAAAACCAGGTATCTTTTCCTTCCCTTGGATGGCTAGGTACTTCTCCACTAGCACAGGGTGTTGGGGGACTTCGTATGCTGTATCGTCGGTGCTAGTGATTGTATAGAAGTAGGGGTCGTTGAGAACTCTCTCGCCACTCTTTTCCCGCGCTTCGATCCAGTACTTTTCAGCTAACTTCTGAACGGGCTTCTTCTCCTGCCAGCGGTCTAAATGCGCCATCTTGCGCCACGCTTGTACAGCAGGCTTAAATTTGCCATTAGAGAGGATGTCTATCTGCTCGATAAGCTCTTCTCTGTCCGAGGTAGCGACGACCACCCAGCGCTTATTGAGAAGCAGTAGCTGATCCACTCCATCGTAGGAAGGCAGAGCGACCGATAAGGGTTTGTTAGCGTGGACAGTGTTTGAGTGTATTATCAGACATAATGATATCAGAGCAAAAGTTAAGACTGCCTTGCGCATAGGATGTCCTCTTTGTGAGTATGGACATACATTAACCTGCAGGCGTATTTTCTGGAAAAGCAGGTGTGAGGGGTGAGGTTAGTGCAGCAGGATGCGTTCATAACGAGAAATCATAGGGTATTACCTATGCCACCAAGTTGTACTCTCTTTTGTGACCTCTGCAAGTCTGTTTCGATTTTCAACATGTGGAAGCCGGCCATGACCCAGATGAGCAGACCGTTCGATCTTTGTGGCTCTGTCAGAAGGTGTCAAGCGATAGGCTTTATGACCCTGGTACTGGTCAATTCGTTTATAAAAGAAATCTGTTCTGAGGCCCGAAGGGCTGGCAACCTGTATAGCCCCGGGCGTAGCCCGGGGGAACGGTCAAAAATACGTTCTGAGCGCTGTAAGTGCGACACATCTACGCGAAAGATGTGTCGCACTTACAGCGCTTCGAAGATTAATTTGCCTACCTGGGGCTACGCCCCAGGCTATACGGGTTGCCAGCCCTTCGGGCTTTATGAGGATGTATTCAGAAGGTGTCATGGTTCGGGCGGGGAAGAGGGGAGAGCTGACGCTCACCCCTTCATGGCCTTCCTCTTACCTCTATGGCCTCCATGGTTCCTTTGAACTAGGGTAGGTACCACTGACCGAAGAGGAGTTTGGGGTCTCGAGGCCTACGGTTTTTCACCCACTCGGGAGCTTGCCAGTTGTCGTCCATGATGAGGTAACCATAGGTAAATAGGTTTGCCGATTGTGTTTCATGGACGGTGAATTCATTTTTCTTCACATCCAGAACGGGGTGTGGAGCCCAGTTTCGTAGACGAGGCTGGATGATTTCATCGCCTTTACCGACGTCGGTGTATTGCTCGGGTTTGAGGAATTTGACCTTGTTGCCGTTGGCATCCTTGGGTAGCCACATGTTGTCAAAATCGCGTAGGTGCTGCTCTGTAGGGCCATAGATGGCGATGCCAGGTACGGGGTCGCGGATGGGATCGTAAACGTCAAAGTCGTCGCCACTACTATACCGGTGGTGGATGGGAACGGGATAGACGTAGCCGATCCCTGTTGTCCACACCATTCCGGTGGCGTTGGCGCCCAGCATGTAGTTGGCGTTAGCTTCGGCCGCTTGTAGGTATTTCTCGTCTCCGGTTAGGTGATGAGCAAAGAGCAAGATACGCGAAAAGTTGGTGACGTTGTGGTAGCCCCACTCCATTTTCTTGTCTTCCTTAAGTTCGCGGCTGCGGTGGTAGTATTCGTCGGTGTTAAGCTTCTCAAAACTGTCTGCGATGTTGATGTAGTGACCCTTCCACTGGTCGATGGTTTCAGGGGGAAGGTACGCCGCGAGGGCTGGATCTAGAATCATATGGTAGAGCCACATGGAGACGTCCATCTTTGAGAAAGGCCACTCTGCAGGGCGTAAGGTGGAATTTTTGTTTTCACCTTTGTAGTTCGTCCACTGATGGGAATTCCACGCCTGGTTGAGTAAATCTTCAAGTCCCTCGAGGTAGGTCTCGTCTTCCGTTGCGGCAAAGAGCTGTGTTTTAGCTGCAATGAGGAAGGGGATATTGAAGTAGTCGTCTTCGGTATAGGTGACGCTATACTCTTCCCCCGATCCACGCTTTCTTTTTGGGTGGATGGTGATAGTGCCCAAGCTATTTTCTGGGTTGGTTCCAAAGGCGTATGCGGATTGTGCGGAGCTAAGGTATTCATCGTACTTGGCCTCGTCGAAATCTTTCACTAGATGGGCATAGTAGGCTGCAGCAGCAGCGTACAGTAGCGATGACCATCGAGTCCGTTTAGAGTAAGAGTACGGGTAGTCGGGGTCGTCAATGGTTGGGTGGGTGTTGGTTTCGAGTCGACCAGCCACGCCGCCGTTTTCATCCATGGATTTTTTCCACACAAGAAGGCCGTATTCAGCCTCATCCAAGACATCAGGGATGCCATTTCCGGATTCGGGGATGTTAAGCTGGTCGTCGTGCATCGCATCGCGTTTGAAGTCGTAGAGAGCTAATAGATCGAATACGTTAGTGTAGTGCATAATGCGCTTATCCCAGTCTCCGGCGTCATGCCAGCCTCCTGTGGCGTCTGCGGTGGACTTGCTGAAATCTACTGTGCCACCGACGATATCGAAGTCATGCCAGTCGTTTGGCCTGTTGGCGCTGAAGAAGAATATGGGGATGTAGTCGTTTTCATAGACAGGATCGGTATGGCATTCAACACGTGGCCAGAAGGAGTAGGGTTCATCGATCCCGATGCCACAGCGCTGATGGAATAGTCCTCGAGCCGCCACCCAAAAGGCTTCGGCGTAGGCGGCATTGCCAACAGTAAAGGGCCACGAACGCCCCACGCCTTCAATCGACACAAAATAGGTGCCAGGCTCTGTAACTGGTGTGAAGTCGAATGAGTAGATGTTCTCTCCAGACACAAGAGGACGGCTGTTGGGGTCCTCGCTGCCTTTCGGCGCAAAACGTGGGTTTTCGTAACGTAGCTCAACAGCGCCGCTATGCACTTCGGCGCCGGTATCGGCGTTGATAACTTTAAACGCAGCCCCTACGGGAATCTCCATAGGTCCTAGGTTTTGTAGGTAGGCACCTACAAAACCTACTTTTTCGGCGTTAGGAAGGTAGCCCACTTGGTTGATTTTGATGCCGCGGGAAACCGTCTTCATCTCGTCGTAATTGAATGTGACACTTTTACCGTCACCTAGAGTGATCGTGTAGCTGTTGCCGTCCTGCATAGGTGAGGGCATTTCTAGGTAAGAGACGTGGTTGTAGTGAGGGTCAAAACCGGGGTGCTCCGGATAGCCTAAAGAGATCAGGAAACGCGCAACACGGAGAGGATGCTCCTCACCGTAGTTACCATCACTACTTGTGATTGTGAAGTAGTTGGGATCGTCCAAGAGACGTTCTCCAGCCCTTTCGCGTGCTTCAACTTGGTAGCGCTCAACTTGTGGCTCAATCTCATGGTGTAGTAACCACCAGTTGGGGTTGTCATCTTTGGTGCTTTGATCCCAGTCCTTTTGCTTTTGGACGAAGTCGATGTGTGACCACTCTGGATCGTCTTTTACAAGTTTTGCAATCTCTTCAGACACCTTGTCCAAGTTGTTTGTGACGAGCACGACCCACTGATTTGAAAGCACGATGAGCTGCTCGATATTATTGTACTCAGGCATGTCGATAGGAAACTGCCCCATAAGCACAGCAGGCAGCCCGTCGCGTTTGTCTGCGAGCTCTAAACCTAAACCTGTGGTTCCTGCTGTGTCAGTAGGTGTCTCTGGTTCGTCAACACCGATAGGCTCTTCGGGTTCCTGTGTCGGAGTTTCGGGTTCGTCAGTAACGATAGGCTCTTCAGGGTTCGTTGGTGGAGTTTCGGGCTCGTCAACAACAATGGGTTCTTCGGGTTCGCTCGGAGTGACTTCTTCATCCACGATGACTTCACCATCATCGCTAGGAATCTGACCGTCAGGCGCCTGTCCTTGATACTGATAGGTGAAGGTGATGGTGCTTCCTGATTCCGGAGGAGTGGCAAACCAAATAAAGTAGCTGCCGTCGCTATGACTGATGTATCCCACGTCATTATTTGAAGATTGCAGGTACCCAGAGTCTTCGTGTTCCGATATCGTTGTGTTTCCATCTGTAACGGAGATCGAGCCTCCAACTAACGGAATTCCTTCAAGACTGGGATTATGTTCCCAGAGAAATCCTGAAAATACCTGTTCTTGACCATTGCCCTGGCCAACTTCTGTTGTGACGGTCACAGTTTCCTGCGCGTGTAGGGAATTAGGGAATGTGTTGAATAGCACTGCAACACAAGTACCTGCTATGGCAAGCCAGCGTTTCATCGGTTTCTCCTGGGATACTTGTTGTAAATTTTATTACTAATAATAACACTTATTTTAATATCGCGTCAAATTCAGGATTTTCATTTTAACTATTTAATAAAAACCATAGTATTTAGTTGGTTATAGATTAAAGGGTTTGCCTTGTGCTAAATCGCCTCGTCGATGTGAGCTTGGAACCTCGACTAAAAATCACCACCGAGGAACAGACTCGACTTTCGGTATTTTGATCATAAGAAAAAGTAGGTTAATATCTTAGGTCACCCAATCAACACGTGATTATCTAAAATGCTACGATTTCCCTCATGAGGCCCGAAGGGTCGACTTATTGTTAGCCCCACCCGTGAGGGTGGGGTGCGGTATATAATGAATCTGAGCCCCTTTTGGGGCGATTTGTGGCCCCGATTCATGGATCCCAAGAAGAAGACGTTTTCTTTCTTCCATCGCTTTGTGTCGCCTTAATCTTATGGGGCCACAAGCCGCCCTAAGAGGGCTCAGGGTGCATTTTTGCTTTACCCCACCCTCACGGGTGGGGCTACAATAAGCCGGCCCTTTGGGCCTCAGAACCAGGTAAAACACATGTTACATTTTCAGACGTTCATCGATATGTTAAGTTACTGACTATCAATGAAAATATTTTTCCTCACCCCAATTAAAACAGGCCCATGAGGAAAAAAGCTATTCACGATCTTCTTATCTCGGCAATGGCTGGTTGAAAAATGTCGAAAGTCGAGACAGAGCGCGCCGGGAATCGCTAGTGAATTTCTACGTGCATCGAAGAGCTTGTCTCTAAGGACTTGAAGCACTACCCTGTAGACTATGTTGATTGTAACGGAAGACAGAGTAGATCTACGAGCAGAGCCACTCGTAGGTCAAAGCGCTACGGGCAAAGACCCAGAGCAGCTCACTCAGCTGATCTACGGGGAAAACGTACGCCTCCTTGATGAGCGTCCCGGCTGGAGCTATGTCGAAGCCGTGGAGCAGCAGCAATTTGCTGACGGTCACTGGCGGGGTTACACGGGGTGGGTGCAATCGCAGTATTTAGCAGAAGTGCCTGACCAGCAGGCTACTCACGTCGTTGCGAGTTTCGCTGCGCCCGCTTTCTCAGAGCCGAGTACCGTGCGAGCGCCAATAGCAGCTTTGTCCATGGGTGTGCATGTTGTTGCGGTGTATGCTGAGACCGGGTGGACCCAGGTACGTCTTGCTGATGGCCGGACGGCTTTTGTTTCTTCGGGTGACCTTAGATCTCTTAGTGAGAGTACCCAGTGGTGGCGGCAGCAACTTATCGATGATGCCCAGCACTTCCTAGGCAGTGCTTACTTCTGGGGTGGGCGCAGCGTGCCTAATCAAGTTCAGCATCCCCGTAGTGGCATAGACTGTTCGGGCTTGACGAACCTGCTCTACCGCGTGGCAGGTATCGATATCCCGCGTGATGCACACGACCAATATCTAGCCTCTTCCCATATGGAACCATCGGGCCTCGAGCCTGGAGATTTGGTGTTTTCTGTAGCCAAAGCAGATGGGCCGCTGTTCGATCATGTGATGCTCTATAAAGGAGGCGATGTCCTCATAGAAGCTTCAATGGAAGCAGGTTGCGCACGCGAAGTCTCTTTCAAAGAGAAATTCACCTGCTCACTTATCGATCTTCGCAATGGAGGCTTGGCTCCACAGCATCGATTAGCCTTTGGACGGGCGAGTGCTAGTCGTTGACGCAGAGGGGCCTAGTGTGCTATGCTTCGGTTCCGTCACCCATATACCAACATCGAGCTGCGCATGCTCAGAAGTATGACGGCCTATGGCCGCGCTGTAGTTCCCACATTTTTTGGCCGTCTATCTGTCGAAATCCAATCGGTGAACCGCCGCTTTTTGGAAGTTCAGGTAGTTCTTCCTCGCGAGCTGTCTCGGTTTGAGATGCACGTTCGTAAGTGGGTGTCTGCTGCTCTGTCGCGCGGACAGGTCTCTGTGCGTATCATTGCGCATTTTGACGAGTCGACACCCGTGAGTCCTGTTGCAAACGTTGCTCTAGCACGCCAGCTTGGGGCAGTATGGAAGGAAATTGCTGACTGCAGCGGACTCGATGGAACGCCTACCGTTGCGATGCTTGCACAGGTCCCCGATCTCATCGTCTACGAAGAGAATGAGTCTGGCGTGGAATCATACATCGAAGACCTTCAAGTGGGTGTTGAGTCGGCTCTCAAAGAGCTGATGGGTATGCGTGAGAATGAAGGTAAAGCTCTTTTTACGGATTTGATTACGCGTTTAGAAGCGGTGCGACAGGGGCTCAAGGTTGTGGAATCCTTCAAAGGTGCTGCAACAGACCGCTATCGACAGAAGCTTCTTACACGTATCGAAGAGTTGTCTCCAGGTTTGCTGGATAATGACGAGCGCCTCCTTCGTGAGGTTGGTGTCTTTGCTGAAAAAGTCGATATCTCTGAAGAGCTAACGCGCCTACAGTGTCATGTCGATCAATTTGAGGCTGCCATGCGTTCGGGTAACCAAGGGGTGGGTAAGACCCTAGATTTTATTTCACAAGAGATGTTCCGTGAAGCCAATACCGTGGGAGCCAAAGTCTCGGACTACCAAGCGGCCGAAGCCATTGTTAATGTGAAGTCGGAGCTAGAGAGAATCCGTGAGCAGCTGCAAAATGTGGAGTAAAAAAGATTTGCCCCTACTAGGACACAGCACATTCGGCCTTCCACTTATCATCAGTGGCCCATCTGGTGTTGGTAAGACAACGCTAGTGCGGCGTTTGCTTAAAGAATTTCCAGAGCTCGTTCAGAGTATTTCTGTCACTACAAGGCCCTCGCGCGAGGGCGAAGTCGACGGAGATCATTACGTTTTTGTCAGCCGTGACGAGTTTATTCGACGTCAGGCTCAGGGTGATTTTTTGGAGCACGCAGAGCTCTTCGGTAACCTCTACGGAACGTCGCGCACGTGGGTGGAAGAGAAGCTTCAAGCGGGTAAGCACGTTGTACTTGTCATCGATACACAGGGAGCTAGCAGCATACGTGCGCAAGCGGATGTGCCTAGCGTTTTCATCCGTCCACCCACTATCGAAGACCTGCGTACACGTTTGGCGGAGCGCTACACCGAGACTCCAGAGGCTATTGATGCCCGTATCGAACTCGCCGAACGAGAGATCGCTGAGAGTGAAAATTATGATTACGTCCTCGTAAACGATGACCTAGACAGTGCATACGCAGTGCTATGCAGTATCTTCGTCGCCGAAACACACCGGAGCCGTAGTGGTCAGGTGTTTGCGAGATCACAGACTGAAAGCGAAAAATAAGGAGAATAGACTTGGATAAAGATCAGTTTACCAACGAACGTATCCGAGCGAGCTTCGACAGCCAGTTTGCGCTTGTTAACCACGCCATAGTGTTGGCTAAGGAAATGATTGCTTCTGGCAAAGAGTTCACCAACCCTGCGGAAGGGCTAAATCCTGTCGCGCACATCCTACGTCGCGTTGTTGATGGAGACGCATGGAGCGAAGATGAGGCTTCTGAAGAAGAAGAAGCTGGGGCCGAAGACGAAGGTTCTAACAGCGACGAGTCGGTTTAGAGTTGACGCGTAGCACATAGAGGGAGACCGTCGTGGCAGAAGAGGAGCTTTTGCCGTTTGCTAGTGTGGATGGCGCTGCAGTTGTCTCAATTGCGGTCACCATCCTGGTAGCAGTCGTAGTTATGCTACTTGTGCTATGGATGGGATGGCGCTATAGCCAAAAGAGGCCTCCTCCAGGCCCCTACAGCCCGCTACCGTTAAGGCGAGCTGTAGATTTGCCCTATGCGTCGATGGGGAAGGTCTATGTTTTTATGACCAGCCTCCACGAATATGACAACCGTATGTTCAATATACACCGCGCTGCCTTGTGTCGAGAAACGGGAAGAATATATCCTGAAGCGATCAACCGCTTCGGACGTATCCATGTTGACTGGACATTCTTACACAAGCGTTACCCCGGCACCTGGGTGTCGTGGGGGAGCCTGACGGGATCACAGCAACGGGATTTCCGTAAGGCACACCGCAGTTTAGATGGATTCCAGACTGAATTTTCCTGTGATAATCCCAGCCCACGCGCGATTAAACCAGAGCACTCTCTAAGTAAACCAGGGCCCCTTTATGTCGATTTTGACACAAAAATCGCCATGGGGTGGAAACTTGTTCCCGGCACAGATCTTGAAGTGCTCGTTGTTCAGAAACCTAAAAAGAGACGTAAAACGTAGATGACCCAAAAGAAAGTTCTTATCACCTCCGCGCTCCTCTACGCTAACGGTCCTTTGCACTTCGGTCATATTGCGGGTGCCTACCTTCCTGGGGACTGCTACGCACGCTTTCAGCGGCTTAAAGGTGCTGATGTACATTTTGTAAGTGGGTCCGATGAGTACGGCATTGCCATCACCATGAGTGCGGAGCTTGCCGGCAGGACACCCCGTGAGCATGTAGACATCTTTCACAAGGTAAATAAGGGCTTTTTTAACCAACTCAACTTCTCTTTCGACCACTACTCACGCACCACGTGGGAAGGGCACGAGAAGCCTGTTCATGAGTTTTTTCTCGACCTCTATGAGCAAGGGTATATTGAGGAGAAGGTCACCGACCAGCTCTACAGCGAAGAGGATGGGCGCTACCTCGCTGACCGCTACGTGACGGGCACCTGTCCTAGCTGTGGCTACGAAAACGCGCGTGGCGACGAGTGCCCAGACTGCGGTGCGGCGTACGAGGCGACAGACTTAAAGAATCCACGTTCAAGATTAACTGGAGGCCCCCTGACACTTAAGGCCACTAAGCACTGGTTCCTGCTTCTCGATAAATTTCGCGACCGCCTGAACGAGTGGCTTGAGAGCAAAAACTGGAAACCTAACGTCATCAACTTTGTGAAGAGCTACATCGAAGAGCTGCGTCCCCGCGCGATCACTCGAGATCTCGAATGGGGAGTGCCTGTGCCTCTAGAAGGCAGTGAAGGGAAGGTTCTCTATGTTTGGTTCGATGCACCAATAGGCTACATCTCGGCATCCCAGGAATGGGCCCTGCAGAAAGGTGAGCCCGATGCATGGAAGAAGTACTGGTGCGAGGAAGATACAAAACTTGTCCATTTCATTGGTAAGGACAACCTCACCTTCCACGCCGTCATCTTTCCGTCGATGGTGATGGGGCAAAAGAAGCCATATAAGCTCGTCGACGAGCTTCCCGCTAATGAGTTCCTAAAGCTTGAAGGGCGCCAGTTTAGTAAAACAGATGGATGGTATGTCGACCTCGACAGCTTCTTCGAGAAATACACGTCCGACCAGATCCGCTACACCCTTGCCGCTAACGCTCCAGAGACCTCCGATGCGGAATTTACGTGGAAGGACTTTCAGCAGCGCTGCAACGGGGAACTTGTGGGGAAGCTTGGGAACCTCGTCAACAGAGTCCTCGTTTTCTGCCAGCGCCAGTGCGAAGGTAAGGTGCCAATAGCAACAGACCTCGAAGAGCTCGACACAGCGTTTATGGCAGATGTCCATAAGCTCGTCGATGATCTCGACGGCGCCTATAGTGAATTTAGACTACGGCGGGCTTGCCGCCTCATCATGGAGCTCGCCCAACGGGGTAACGTCTACTTCGACGCGAAGCAGCCGTGGAAGGATGCTAAAGACCCAAGCACACGCCAGCGCATGCAAAATACTATCGACAACTGCCTCGAATGCCTGAAGCTACTTGCCCTTGTTGCGTCGCCCATCATTCCTGACGCTGCAGATAAGATCTGGAAGCTGCTCGGACAAGAGACGAGCATCGCAACGGAGAACTGGGAGACACTGAAGACCTTGCCACTTCCTGCTGGCCTCCAGCTTCCTAAGCCCGCGATCCTTTTCCGTGAAATCGAGGACGAGCAGATTACTCAGGAACTGGAACATCTCCAAAAAATGTCGAAAGAAGCGCGCCAGCAGCACACCGAATATACGCCGCTCAAAGACGAAATCGCCTACGAGGACTTTTCTAAACTCGATCTGCGCGTAGGTACTATCAAAGCTGCCGAACCTGTCAAGAAGAGCAAAAAACTGTTTAAGCTACAGGTAGACCTCGGCTTCGAAACGCGTACCATCGTCTCCGGTATCAAGCCATGGTACAAGCACGACCAACTCGTAGGTAGAAAAGTCGTCGTCGTCGCAAACCTCAAACCCGCCAAGCTCATGGGTGTCGAATCCCAAGGAATGGTCCTCGCTGGTGACTGGAGCGATGACCTCGAACTCCTAAAAGTCGACGACCTCCCACCAGGGGCGACGGTAACTTAGGAAAAGGACCAAAGCGACCAAAATGACACAAGGGACGGCCTATCTAAACCTAATCTGTTCCTTCCAAATCGCTACAGCGAGAGATCCGGCCCCTGTATCGCCCTCTCGGCGCCTCTGTTGCTCTGCGTTTAATTTTTCACACACAACGTTACCTGGAAGTCGGGCAGGGGTATGCACACATACACCGGTAGGGAAAAACAAAGTGACCTTAATCGCATTGACGAACTGGGGATCGCAGCGCTTGTCAATTTTCATCGCAGAGCAACAGAGGAACAGAGAAAATGAAGAGGAGCTTATTGTCTAGACATTGGGGACCACTATAATGGATTCTTTGCTCCTTTGCGTTTAACTTTTGTTGAACTAGCAAAAGCTCTCTAGTCTACAACTACGATGCTCTAAATCTACCTCTTCATATAAAACGCAATACTGAGAGACCCGGTCCCTCTATGGTCCTCTCAGCTCCTCTGTCTCGACTTTCGATATCTTTATCATAAGAAAAGTAGGTTAACACCTTAGGTCACCCAGTCAACATGTAGAAAGGGGCCGGGTCTTACGATGTTGCGGTGTATGGTGCTAATGCTGTCTTTTGAGCCGTGGCTATTTTGTATGTTTCACGATGGAGATGTCTAGGCGGTCGTGTTCCTTGCCTCTTTGGAATGCATTCCATGTATACCTGGTAGCACGGTCCATCTCGCGTTCTTCTTTCCGAGATAAGATGCCTTCAAGGTCTCCACTATACCCAGCAACTTCTTGGTCATCGAGATCGAAAGAAATTGCGAGGGGTCTTTCTGGATACAGTCCGATGTGGGTTTCACGGATAGTTATACCCCGCGATTCGGCAATTTGCTTGATGATGTTGAAGCTGACCACTGAAACTGTGTTTCCGTCGCCGCCAATGATGTCCATTGTCATGGTTTGAGTGTTAGCCCCAAGAACTTCCATGCTTTCGATCACATGAAGCAAACTAACGGCTTTGTAGGGAGTGTCGACGTGTCCCAGGGCTGCGACACGGCTGTCTGCATCGTGAAGGACAATTCCATAGCAAGAAGACAAGCCAAAGGTGAACAAGCTACCTTGGTCAGTGATGATTTTCGCTTGTCCCTGAAAGACGGGTGTTCCCTTAGGGTATGCGATGGGATACTGCGGATTTTCAACACCGTATACTAGGCGACGATTACTTTCCGGGGCCTGGTCATCGAGAATGATGTGCGTATGCTCATCGTGCGCTGGAGCATCGTATCTGATTTCCTGGGCTGATAGAATACTAGTGAATAAATATAGTACGAATAAGAGTATTTCCATAATAACCTCTATTTAACGAATGTGATTATAGGTGTTCATCATATTTATTGCATGAAATTAATAAGGGCCAGTTTATTTAAGTGCTTGTAAATTAAATACTTATGTAGTAGCATGGAGTTGGTGAGGTGTGTAGATCATCTCCCGCAAATAATAATGATCCGTAAGGAGTTGTTATGATTAAGTATGTGGATATGATCGCTGTCATCCTCTTGATCGTAGGCGGCTTGAACTGGGGACTTTTTGCTTTCTTTGATTTTAACATTGTGAGCTTCATCTTCAGTAATGCCATGCTCGCCAAAGGCGTGTATGGACTCGTCGCGGCCTCTGCACTATGGAAAGCTTATCGTTGGTGCGGACACAAATGCGGTCTTGGATAGACACTGCGACCTTCAGCCTTTTTTGGAAGGCCCCTAACTGAAGCGAAGTAGACTCAAAACCGCAAGGTTGAGTTGAAGCCAGGGGAGGGGGCCTTTTTTTTCTTTTTTTTCCCGTTATAGTTTTCCCATTCAAATGAAACCATGCATGCCACGGTTACTCCTGTTTGGCGGGCATGGACATTTAGGCGACAGTAGTTGCCAAAGTTCAGAGAGCCCTACTAGCAGACGTGTGCGGTGTCGCTGTCGCCCATGGCCATGCCTTTTGGGAAGTAGCGTTCCCAGTTCTTCGTGACTATTTCGGCAGTTTTTTCGTCACAGAGCAGCTCTTTTGGGTAGCTGGGCTTCATGCGAGCATCAATAAGAATGGATCCTGAGTAGCAGATGTGATGGCGGTGGACACGCGTCGTTTTGGCGTGGATATCCGCTGCCGGTTCAAAACGCGTAAAGGTCGTCCAAAGGAAACTAGCGTCATTTTTTGTGGCTTTGCTTAGATCGTCGACAAGAACAATAAGCGGCCATTGTTGTAGCGATCCATCGCTAAGGAGGTGGGCGAAGTCGGCAAACGCTTCGTATGCCGGCACCTCTACAACCAGGCATCCGGGGCAGAAGGCCTTGGCGGCAGTAGCAGGCTGAGGAAGAGGTCCCTCATACACCGTAGGAAGGTCGCGGACTTTTTCTCCGGTACCCACCATCACACCACGCGAGCCTTTGTTGAGTTCGGGACCTGTGTAGTCGAGAGTATCGAGTGACAGATTCGCAAAAACAAAAAGGTCCGTTTCGGGGCGGAAGCGCTCGAGCACCGTAGGTAGTACTTGTTTGATGTTATAGACGTCGACATTTTGGTCGGTGAGTAGCAGGAATTTTGTTAGCGACAGCTGTCCCTCGCCCAAAATCCTGAACGCCGACGCCATGCTCTCGCGGTAGTAACGTTCGCGGACAATAGCGGCCGAAAGCGAGTGGAAGCCTGTCTCACCATAGCTCCATAACGCCTTTACACCGGGCATGACGACAGGAAAGAGAGGACTCAGTAGCTTCTGGAGGTAGTCGCCGAGGTAGAAGTCCTCTTGTCTCGGTTTACCTACGACGGTAGCGGGGTAGATGGCATCTTTTCGGTGGTAGACGCGTGTGCACTGGAAGACGGGGAAGTCATGTTCCAGGCTATAGTAGCCGTAGTGGTCGCCAAATGGCCCTTCAAGTCTACGTGTGTGGGGGAGGGCTTCGCCCACTAGAGTGAACTCGCTCTCTCCGATTAGAGGCAAAGGAGTGGCGTCGCTGCGCCCCAATTCAAGCTTGCCTTCCTGCAACAGGGAGCAGAGAAGTAGCTCCGGAACGTTTTCCGGCAGAGGACTGATAGCACTCAACATAAGTGCTGGGGGGCCTCCTAGGAAAACGTGTACGGGTAGTGCCTGTCCTAACTCCTCAGCGCGGTGGTGATGGAAGCCTCCGCCTTTGCCGATCTGCCAATGCAGTCCCATGGTGCTGTCGTCATAGCGCTGCATACGGTACATCCCCAGGTTGGGAGGGCCGCCGTCGACAGGTTCGGTGTACACGAGTGGCAGGGTAAGAAAATGTCCACCATCTTCGGGCCAGCTTTTTATCAGTGGAAGGGCGCTGAGCTTCGTGTGAGCCTGCATCTGCTCCATGACGGGCACGCGCCGGCGTTGACGTGTTCCTAGCTTGGTCAAAGCTCCAAGGCTTTTTCGCTTCTGCCACAAGGTTCCGAGCTTGGGAGGGAAGTCGCGAGTCGCGAGGTTGACGAGGTCTTCAATGAGCTCTTGAGGTCTACGTCCAAAGGCAGCATCGACGCGTTTAGGTGTGCCAAAGAGATTGGTGACGACAGGAAAGCTGCTGCCTTTGACGTTCTTGAACAGCAGGGCAGGGCCTTCTGCTGCGACAATACGCCTGTGGATCTCTGCGAGCTCTAGTGTTGGGTCAACCTCGTGGTCTATTTCGACGACTTCGCCTTCACGTCGCAGTGTGTCAATAAACTGTCGTAAGTTTTTTGGAGGCTTTGGCTCGCGCATGGGAACTCTCGTTTGGCTTTACAAAAGCGATCTTTATACCAGAATACAACTTCGCGTGCACGACGTCGTAGCTCTGGAATGAAAAATCACCACAGAGCCACCGAGTCACAGAGTGTGGTGAGTTTTCAGACGTGGCCTAGAACATGAGCAAGCGAAGACATTCGCAGTAACGCGAAAAAGCTCTGCAAATTGGCCATAACCTAGGGGTCTAAGGCCAATTTGCAGAGCCGCAGAAAGATGGGATCGTTACGCGCAGGTGCGCTAGCCTTTCGAGTATTACTTCGAGTTGGCTTTAGCTTTGTCGGCTTTCA
>JAJFMA010000226.1 GCA_021772415.1 Chlamydiota bacterium | reverse complement strand
CTTCGCTTGTCTCGCCCTTCGGGTGCCCACTTCGTGGTCATTGCCCTCACTCCGTTCGGGACGAACCCACGGTGTGGCTTCTCATCCCACTAATAGTGCAGCTGCCCTCTTCGGGGCAGAAAATACGGAGGAGGTGGGATTCGAACCCACGGTACGCGTTAACGCACACACGCTTTCCAAGCGTGCTCCATCGGCCACTCGGACACTCCTCCGCTGGGAAAGCTAAAAGTCTAATCTAGCGGCGCTTATCTTTCAAGCTATCGCGCGGCAAATCCTTACATGTCCTCTAGTGTGCAAAGAGTTATCAGGTAAGGAACATCGCTAATGGTGCATAGGACATTATTTGTGATTGATTTAAAGGCGTCAGGCGAATAATCTCGCCGCCTTTAAGCATTACCTCGAACCAAAAAAGGAGGTTATATGATGCTCCGTGCCTTAATGATGGGCCTAGCGTGTATGCTTGGGTTGCTGCCTGCAGCCGACATGCCAGCTGCGTCTCTCTTGTTGGAGGAAGCGATAGTTCCGATTCGCTATCCTCGCTCTCAAGACGATACGTGGAAGGAAGCGCGTTTTAAAATTGGATCGGAATCGTTTGCCATAGAGATGCCTCAGGATGCTGAGCACCTTAGTGTCCAAGCGACAGACGATCTTGTGACGATTAATGTTAACTACGTGTCGCCTGACGGTATGGGGCACTGCCATACCCATGTCGATGCACGAGAAAATTCCTTGGGCGACAGGAGTCTTGAGTCATGGCTTGATGGTCTCTTTGAGGTATCTCTAGGAAATCCTGTATATCAGGATGTGAGGTTCTGGCATGAAGAGAACTGCGAGCGTGCCTATGTGACTTGGATGTATGCCTCCGAAGGCGAGGAACAATTTAAGTTAGACATTATTCTGACGCCTCAAAATTTTTACTGGATACATACAACCACATCGGAAGATTCCCCCGATCTACACAGTAGATTCGTCCGCTCTCACTCCGTTCTTCTCCCCCACTGCGCCGCTTCGGCACCTCCAAGCACTTGATTTTTATCCTTTTAGAGCGTAACATGCGGCACCCGAGTGCTTAGATATATCCGAAGCGAGTTGATGCTAAGGAGGGCTATATCAAGCGACGCGTTATCAAAACATAAGGCTAGGGTGTTCCAAACTTCATAGAATCCCCTAGATGAGAGGAGAGGGAACAATGAAAGAATTTTTTACACGTATTGCAGCTACATGTTTGCTGGGAACCAGCGGACTTTTTGGGACAACGTCAACGCAAGCGGAAGCGCTAGTTGATATCACCAACTTCAGTTTCGCGGTGGCACACGAAGAGGCTCACGCACGGTTTCAACCCGAGTATGACCTCGAAATTCAGGACGAGACTTACGCTCAAGACATCGAGAGTATGATGTCTCGTATGAGTTGGACTTCAGACACTTATGAGCACAATACTGAGCAGTTTGAGGTGGCTTTCCCCACCAAGCCCATGGACTTGTCTGGTGAAGAGGCGCTTATTCTGATTGCTGAAGGTAACTGCAGTGTACACATTTTTGTGGCAATTGCTCACAACGGCGCAGTAGACCACTTCATCGGAAACGAAGACGAGACCTTACGGGAGCTGCGCGATGGGCTGGAAGCAAGCCAAACGCTCATTAGCTGCAGTTTTCAGAGCGAAGGCGATCTTGAGATCGTAGATACTGTAGTGTTTGACTCCCAAAGCAATGCCTATGGTAAAACACGCTTTGTACGTACCTTTGCGAATATCTACAGTCTGACGACAGTCTACCCTGCAGGACTCGCTGACGAGCACCACTGCTTCTCGGACTCGTTCATCGTCTTAAACTAAAGACCTACATGTACCCAAGGTCCACGGCCTTGGGTACTTTTTTGTTTACTTTTCCGTCGTAAATCCTTGATAAATAATGAGTTATATATTAATCTCTGTAAAATGCAACAACCAATCTACAAGCAAGGTCAGGGTCTAGCGCACGGCGCTTTACCTAGACGAGGAGAAAATTATGAAACATCTTTTTTTGTCACTAACGACGTTCTGCGTGCTGGGCTATGCTAGTACCTCATTGCTAGCTCTCGATACCCCGAGCCAAATCGATCTTCTATGTGATTTTTCTGAAGAGGTTGACTGCGCCGAATCGGCAAGTTCACAGGTCAGGCAGCTTTTTGAGGTCCAGCACATACAAAATGGTGAGCAGTTCACTGTGTCGCTCCCGTTCGAGCCCGCACATGTGTCGGCTGAGGATGGCGATTGGAACTGGTATCAGCGTGAAGAAGACTATCCCTATGGTTGGGAAAAGTCTCCGAATCACCAGTGGAATGTGCCATACGCGTGGAGTGTAGAGGTTACCCAGCATGATGGAGAAATTGCTTCCATGCTCCAAAATCAGCAGGCTTTTAGAGAACTTCACGACTGGAGCCACTATGAAGGTAACAACACAAGTATCACGTTTTCCCGGCAGGGAGATCTGGAGATAGCGGAAGTTGTGCGCTACCATTACCATGATTACGACGTTCGCGGAATGGACTACTATGTCCGTACTCCGCGTAACTTCTACCATCTACGGGGTGACTACTATAAAGGACAGGAGAACACTTACGCCCGTATTCGGGATTCTCTTAAGATCACTACAAAGTAGCACTACATGTACCCAAGGCCCACGGCCTTGGGTACTTTTTTGTTTGTTTGGCTGAGTGCTTGTGGCACAGTGAGGGGCACGTAACGATGCAACTCGGAGTCTGCTGTGGAGCCACGCTCTCAGATGACCGCCAAGACGCTGCTTGAGATCAAGGAGCATCTCGGTCACTGCCAATCACTTTTGGAGCATTTGACAGGCAAGCACGCCGGTGTCATGGATGGTTTTGCGTCGCTTTCGCAGATCCTCCAAAGTTCATATGCCGCTGGTGAAGGGCTCATTAGCGACGACATCCACAAGATTATTCAAGCCGTCGAGTTCGCTGCTGAAAGTCACCGTGGCCAGGTGCGTAAAAATGCTGCGGGGCCTCCGTATATCATCCATCTTATTGGTGTGGCGAATATGCTGATGCTGGAGGGGCGTGTTCGCGATCCCGATGTCATTATTGCAGGCCTACTTCATGACAGTGTCGAAGATACAGACACGACTTTTGACGATATCCGCTCAGCTTTTGGAGAACGTGTCGAAGGCTTCGTTCACGAAGTGACCGATGACAAGCTGCTCGACAAGGCGCAACGCAAAGAACTGCAGATTTTAAATGCTCCCAAAACGTCTGCAGGGGCGGCACAGATTCAACTTTGCGACAAGTACTACAATCTGTGTGACATCGCCCAAGATCCCCCTCCGGGGTGGACGCAGGAGCGCATCGATGGGTACGTTGGATGGGGGCAGCAGGTTGTGTATCATCTGCCTTGGGTTAATGCGTCGCTAAAGCATATGCTCTATGACTTTTTTGAGCGGTATTGGCAGTCTAAACGGCCCTCTTCCGATCTATAAAACACGCAATTTACAGGACTGTAAGCAGCACATTTCATGGTAGACATTGAAGATGAACTCGGTGAAGGAGATATTCACCAGCGTGACAAATTTCAGTTCGAGTTGAAGTCGGAGTACTCTCCGGTTCCCGGACGCGCTAAGCAGACCTACACTTGCGAATTCTATTTTTTTGTCCCGCATGTTCTGCAAATCAACAAGCAGACCTATACCAAAGAGCACTTCTACTACGACCAGACCAACTTCATCCGTTTTAAAACTCCGCAGGTGTCGCTTAAAGGCCTTGCTGCCAGCTACAATCACGACAACCCTTTAAACCGCCTGCGGGAGGCCTATGCCAGTAGCAGCCATCCCGACAACAAAACCATTTCTAAGGAACTGCGGCTTTTTGGGAATATTGTCCGTAGTGCGGTACGTGACAGAGCCAAGGCGCTGTTGACACTCGTTAAGTCCGAAGCACCTTCGGCCAAAGACGAGATCTTGCTGCTTTGTCAGGAGGTTAAGGAGCTGCGTAGCGGTTTTCTCCAGTTCCTCGGAGAGCATGGCGGGGAGTGGCGTGGCCACCGCCTGCACGAGTATAGCCAGTATGTCGATGAGTTCGTGAGCATCACTATTGAATACAACCTCACTGCTATCCTCGATGAGATACAGAATTTGCCGGGCTTTGAAGATGCGTCGCATGCTCTGACAGAGAGTATTGTCTGGGAATCCAAGCACCGCGATAAAGCTGAAGAGAAGTCACCGTTTGCTGACGACCCCGTCAAAGACAAGGAGTATTTTGTTTATCGGTCCGGTCTACTTAAGAAGTTTGTGGGGGAGGTGCTGTTTCTAGATATCGTTAGAGTTGAGCCCGCAAAACCGTTCCAGGAGTTTACTGCGGCGTTGGCAGCGGGTGTCGCGATGCTCTTCTACCTCTATTTTCTTTCGTTCCATGGTGGTGGCTTTGTTTTGGATTCCACGGCCTTCATTGTGATTTCCGTTCTTCTCTACATTCTGAAAGACCGCCTAAAAGACGGTATTAAGAATTTTTCGGCTGGCGTGGCCTCGCGCTGGTTTCCCGACTACACAACCAAGATCCAGACGTCTGACGAGGAGAAGGCTTTAGGGGCCTTGTCTGAGTATTTTTCTTTTGTGTCTTTCAAGCAGCTACCTAGTGAGATCCAAGAGATTCGTAACACGCGTTTCCACACCGAACTTGAGCGCGCTAAGCGGATCGAAAATACGTTCTATTTTAAGAAGGAGGTCACTCTTTTTGGTGGGCAAACCGAAGACGCGCAAAATCTTGAGGACCTCAACGACATCTTTCGCTACAACATCAGCCGCTTCCTCCTAAAGGCCAGCGATGCCTACGAGCAGCACGTTGAGGTTGACACGGAGACCGGTAAACTCGAGACTATCCTCGCTCCCAAGGTCTACCATATCAACATCATCATGAAAAATAGCTACGTCGATGCCAAAGATCGACGCCACGAAGACCTCCGCAAATTCCGCGTTGTCCTCGATAAAGAAGGCATCAAACGTATCGAAAAAGTTCTATAACGGCACGCGACGCGGTCGCGATTTTGCCGTTGACGTGAAGCGACGCTGTTGATAAAGTCTTTGTCTTCAACCGCAAAACTCTGGCATTTGATCGATGCATGAGATAGGCTTGCAGTCTGAAGAAATGTTAACTATGGAAATGTAGGGAGGGAAAGATGACTTTAACAGGTGCAATCGGAAATAGTGCTTGGTATGCCGTACTACCTGCCGTTGTTGGTGGTTTTGGGCTAGCAGTAGATCGAGCGGCTGATCTTAAGTGTGGCGAAGGCCTCATCAAAAATTGGACGGCTCTGGACACTAACGGCGGCCTCGCGGATATTGCGGAAAAAATCACAGAGACCGTGCCAGGTCTTCGCGAATTTCTTGAAAATCAAGGTTGTGACACGCTGAACTATGCTGAAGTAGCTCTGTTTGGCCTTGCCGCTCTACCTCTTGCGGGATTGGGTGTTAAGACGCTTTTTAGCGTTGTCTCTGGTGCTGTGAAGAAGGGAGCTCCTTCTGTTGATGAAGATCAAAAGCAGCAAAAAAAGGTTGATGGTGGTGATACTGATGACTCTAGTAGTGACACCGACATAGACGACTAGTCCTCTATCTTAGCGCGCCCACCAAAGTTCATATGGGTTTTGGTGGGCGTTGTTATATCTCTTTCTATTCTATTTTTTGAGGAGACCCTATGGAGCAGCGAGGTATAGCCCCAGCAATAGGACTGGGAATATTAGGTCTGAGCACCTCGGCTCTGGCGTATGTCGGTCGCTGTTTCTATGCGAGTGAGCTCACCGCGCGCTGTTCAAGCTCTGTGTCACCGCTGCTTTGGCCCAATCTTGAAGAGCGCATTGCGGACTGCGCACGCGAGAATTTCCCCCAGTACGTCATCGACCGCGCCCGTGAGGCGCCCTGTTCTGTGATTGACTATTCTGCATCCTACTTCTTTCCAAAATCGATGCTTATTGGTCTGGGAGTCTTCGCCTTGGCCGTTGTCGTATCATGTCTCCCTCGCAGGCCCCACCGCTCACATTCCGACTAAACGTTTTTACCGGTTTAGGTGCTTTGTAGTACTGTGTTCACGAATACAGTAGGGGATGCAATGGAAACGGACACGAATCCACTGGGATTTTCAGGGCCTGTGATGAAGTGGGCTGGAATTGCTGCTCTTTCCGGAGCTGCAGGAAACGGTGTGTCGTATTTTGTCTGTGACACTCCTTTCTTGTTTGGAGCGTCATGGTTTGATTTTCGACAGAACCCTCTGGACGTGGCGCCGGCTAGCGAGAAAAATATTTCCGACACGCTAGAGACATTGCAGGCGATCACCTGTACCCTAGTGCCAGAAGTTTCTAATGCGGCATTAGCAATATCTGGAGTTCTTTGTTTGATCGGAGCTCTTGCGTTTTTCGTGGAGGTGTCTACAGTGTTTCGGCGATGCCACCCGGCTCCATATTGCTGTGTTTAGATCCGTTTATGCTAGGAGACTTGACTATGGAAAATGCGCTAAATAATTTTGCCATACAACACTATAGATCTCTTTTCGTTACCTGTGCTGCTAGTGTGGGCGCAGGTCTCGTGATCCAAGACACAGCTGCCGGTATATGTGGTTTAGGAGTAGCTGATTCTAATAGTGGGTTTGCTGATTTCATCGAGAGAATTAGCGGAACGACTGGGCTTAGCGACTTTCTCAATGCGCAAAGCTGTGAGGTGCTCTCGTGGGGCGCGTATAGCCTATACACGGTGGCGCTGTTATCGGGTGTCGTCGGAGTGAAGGGAATGGTGTTTGATGACGTATTAACTAACCTAATGCGTGTAGTTTAGTCGCCCCTTCGAGAGTGTTAAAAAACACCACCTCGATCCGTTAGAAGTGGGGTCAGGCCTGACAAAGTGACACTTCTTATTTTCTATCCCTGTTTGTAAGAGGCACTTTTGGGAAAATTATGCCAGTCCCAAACGGGCTAACGAAGTCACGAAGTAAGTGTCACTTTATCAGGCCAGACCCCTTGCGCGGCCCTATTTTTTAACACTCTCTTCGGGCCTCATGATAGAATCCACTGAATTCTCTTGAGGAATAAGACTATGTGTCTCGGCAACAGAGGTGAGTAGAAATTTGAATTGCATCAGTCTCTTAGGTTCGCCTTGACGGGATTGCTTTAGGGGCGTATCCTTGAGCACGGATTCGTAAATGTTTAAGGTTTAGATGCACAAGCTCCTTCGTCCACTCTTGATGCTGATGCTTCTCGCGTCATGCTCAGGCTTCGCAAACGAGAAACCTCACGTCTTAGTGAGTGTTGCACCCCACAAGTTTTTAGTGGAGCGTATCGCCGGTGATACTGTCACTGTGGGTGTCTTGGTTCCCGCCGAAGCGGACTTACACACTTACGAGCCGACACCGCGACAGGTGATGGCAGCGTCCAACGCGGTGCTGTGGTTTCGCTTTGGCGAAGCATTCGAAGATAAGGTCGTACGTTCGCTGACGGCACACAACGCGGGATTGCAGCTTGTCGATTTACGTGATGGACTGAATCTGACTTCTGGAACATCGCATTGCCACCACGGCTGCTGCCACGGGGGTGTCGACCTTCATATCTGGCTTAGCCCACGCCTCATGTTGACCCAGGCGCGCACTGTTGAACGGGCGCTTTCAAAGCGCTTTCCACAGCACCAGCAACGCTACAGGCAAGCTCTTGAGGAGCATCTTGCGGAGCTCGCGCAGCTCGACGGCGACATCTCAAAATTGTTAGGTCCACATCGTGGCGAGTACATTTTGTTGGCGCATCCGGCTTTTGGGTACTTCTGCCGCGATTACGCCATCCACCAAATGGCTATTGAATTTGAGGGCAAGGACCCCTCACCGCGCCAGCTCACACAGATGCTTCAGAAGGCGCGAGCACGCAAGATAGCGACGGTCTTTACGCAGCTGCAGTTCAATAATAAAGCCGCGATATTGGTTGCAGAGCAGCTAGGAGCGCGTGTGGTCCTTCTCGATCCCTTTGAAGAAAACTATCTTCGTAATCTCTGGCACATTGCTCAGCAGTTTGCCCAAGCGCAGTAGAGGCCATGGTGAGTGAGGAAGCGGCCATTTCCGCACAAGACGTGTCTTTTTCCTATGGGGATGCGACGATTCTTAAGAACGTCACTTTTGACATCCCAACCGGGCAGTATGTCGGCATCATTGGACCTAATGGTGGAGGTAAGACAACGCTCCTTAGGCTGATCATGGGTTTTCTACGGCCCAAACAGGGGAGTGTCCGTGTGATGGGCAAGCGGCCCACGTCGGCGCGGGGAGCTATCGCCTATGTGCCTCAGCGCCTGCCGTTCGATCGCCTGTTTCCGATTTCGGCCTTGGAGGTGGTGCTTGCGGGGCGTCTTTCACAGATGCCGTGGTATGGGACCTACAGTAAGGCCGACAGAGATGCGGCATACGCTGCGATGGAGCGCGTTGAGATGGCACATCTTGCTGAGCAGTCTTTCGGCTCCTTGTCCGGAGGCCAGTCGCAGCGCATACTTATCGCACGTGCACTTGTGTCGTCGCCAAAGATTTTACTTCTTGATGAACCGACTAGTAGCGTAGATCCCGATGCCCAAGCCGACATCCACAGTCTCCTTGAAGAGCTGCGCGGCTCGATGACTATCCTAATGGTCACCCACGATCTCGGCACCGCCATCGATCGGGTTGAGAGGGTCTTGATTGTGCAAACAGAAGTCAGCGCTTTAGCTCCGAATCAAGTGTGTGAACACTATACGATGGGTCTCTACCACACACCGCTTGTTCCACACGAACATGAGCATCCGGAGGCCACGTGAACCTATCATTTCTTGAGGCGATACTCGTTAATCCCCTGCTGCTTTCCGCTGTGCTTGCAGGGCTCGCCGCGTCAGTTGCCAGCGGAATTATTGGCTCCTATGTGGTGGTCAAGAGAATAGTTTTTATTAGCGGGAGCATCTCTCACTCTGTTTTGGGAGGAATGGGCTTCTGCTTATGGCTACAGCGCGCCCACGGTGTGACGTGGATCACGCCACTGCATGGAGCCCTCATTACAGCGATCCTCGCGGCCCTTGTCATTGGGTGGATACACCTCAACTACCACGAACGGGAGGACTCCGTCATTGCCGCTCTATGGACAGTAGGGATGGCGACAGGCGTGCTGTTTATATCGCAGACGCCGGGATTTAGCGTGGAACTCACCAATTTCCTTATCGGCAATATCCTGTGGGTGTCGCCCAGCGATCTCTACACCCTCTTTGCTCTCGATGTCTTGGTTTTGGCAGCGGTCCTCTGCCTGCATCGCCGTTTTCTTGCGATCTGCTTCGATGAGGACCAAGCACTGCTTCAGGGAGTCCCA
The DNA here is from genome assembly GCA_021772415.1 of Chlamydiota bacterium. Taxonomy (GTDB): domain Bacteria; phylum Chlamydiota; class Chlamydiia; order Chlamydiales; family JAJFMA01; genus JAJFMA01. Next base: position 5,112 of record JAJFMA010000226.1, on the reverse strand, counting down.
GTTAATGCTCTCTATCTTTTGCTTCTGGTGCTTATAGCGCTGACGACTGTCCTACTTATCCAAGTTGTAGGGATTATCTTGGTACTGACGATGCTGACGATCCCCGCAGCAATCGCCAACCTCTTTACGACACGCATGTCACGTATGATGATGGTAGCTGTATTGCTGAGTGCTATTTTTAGCTTCTCAGGTACTGCTATGGCCTACCACCTCGACTGGCCCGCAGGAGCGACGATAGCGCTCTTGGCAGGTCTCGTCTACGGAGTGATCCTCGTCGCCCGTGGCGCAAAAATTCGCGGTTAATTACATAACAAAAAAGCCCAGACACTGTGTGCCTGGGCTCTGGTGCGGAAAGAGAGGGATTCGAACCCTCGATACCCTTGCAGGTATGCGTCCTTAGCAGGGACGTGCTTTCGGCCACTCAGCCATCTTCCCTCAAGCGCTTTAGTACTAGCGCCAACTCGAAAATTTCGGCTTTAATCATACCGTGTAAAACCGAATATTGCAAGGGTCACAAAGAAAAGAAACCATGGAGGCCATGGAGTGAAGAAGAAGGTTATTGAGAAGAAAGATCTTTTTTCTGTCGTCAGATACGCTGATTCATCATGTCATTTTTTGGTAGGAGTAGACAAAAGAACAAGGGGCTGAAGGGCTTGTCATTACCCCCTTGGTGTAAGGAAGTTTTTCACAGAAAGACGTGAAGTTGGGTTTTTTCGTTGAAAAAGCCTTGTCGACTAGAGTGAGGTCTGGCCTGATCCGAAAATCACAACAACGAAGACTCCAGTCTCTTTTACTTATCCACTCGTGAACATGTACTGCCAGGCGGTTGCTAAACACGTGAAAAGAAACGCAAAGACGCTAAGTCCCAGAGACGCAAAGAGCCCCCTCCATTCATTAGATCGATACCAAAGCAATGAATCTATATCATGCTTAGGACTACAAAAATGATGCAAAGACAGTGTGTATCGGGTAGTCGATGAACTATAAGTCATCTTGTGCCTTTCGCTCTCTGCGTCTTTGCGTTTCCTTTCACGTATCCTAAATAAACCACATGCCGGATGTAAGTGTTCGGGGCGTCCTTTCATCAGTAAAGAATGAAGAACAAAAATAACAAGCTTCCCACACGATTTTCCATGGCCTCCATGGTTTTTCGAATTGTCACGAGCTAGCTTGGGCTGCACACTCTACTATCCCTGATGACTCTTGCCGGTATATGCTCTCACAGGGTACAAAGGTGCTCTTTTATGGAGAGGAGCATGATGCGTAACAATATTCTCGCTGCTGTTAACGACGGCGTCGAAGCGATTAAAAAACTCACTGAGCCTCAATCAGTAGAATTTATCGAGGCCTTTGCCCAAGTTCTAGCCGACTGCTTCCAAGCTGGACGCAAAGTTCTTATTGCCGGCAACGGAGGAAGTCTCTGTGATGCTGCGCACTTCGCCGAGGAGCTTACGGGCTATTTTCGCAAACCTCGCAAGGCTCTGCCGGCGATTGCGATCTCGGAGCCAGGGCACCTGACGTGTACTGCCAACGATAGTGGCTTTGAATTTGTGTTTTCTCGTGCTATAGAAGCCTACGGCAAGCCCGGTGATGTCTTCGTGGGGCTGACTACTAGCGGCAACTCCCCCAACATCGTAAAGGCCGTTGAAGTCGCCCAAAACCTAGGACTCACCACGGTGACTTTTTTAGGTAAATCCGGAGGTAAGCTCAAAGGTGTCGCCGACCTCGAACTTATGATTGATGGCTTTGAAACCTCCGATAGAATCCAAGAAGCACACATGGCTGCTATCCACATCGTCATTGAGCAGCTCGAAGCTCTTCTTTTTAGCCCCTACTCCCTAATGACTGCGGGACGAGGCTAGCTTCTATGTCATATAGATTCGAACAACTGTGGCGCGAACTTGTCCTCGGCGAGCGCAAAGGGCTAGTCGCCGCCATTGCACGCGCTGCTCTTCTCGTGGTGAGCTGGCCTTGCCGTACCATTGTGCGCTTGCGTAATTGGGCCATAGATAAAGAATGGCTAAGCACCCACCACGTCCAAGGGGCCCTAGTTGTAAGTGTCGGTAACCTCGTCGTTGGAGGTACAGGGAAAACTCCAGTGCTTATCAAAATCGCCGAAGAGCTTCCTAACATAAAACTTGCCGTGCTTTCGCGAGGATATCGATCGCCCGCAGAAACACAGTCTGTACCGACATTTCTTAGCCGCGGTGAAGGGCCACTACACCCTCCTGACTTCTGCGGCGACGAACCCTTCCTGATCTCCGCTAGACTCCCACATGTCCTCGTTGTGGTGGGGCGTAACCGCCGTGTGGGCGCCTCTATGGCGACCGAAGCGGGATGTAAACTCCTTCTACTCGATGACGGCATGCAACATCGACGCCTCGCTCGCGATCTCGAAGTGGTGGTTATCGACGCTGAAGATCCCTTCGGACAAGGCTATCATTTTCCCCGCGGCTTCCTGCGTGAAGACAAACACTCACTTAGCCGCGCACAGCTTGTTGTGCTCAATCACGTCCGCAGTCCAGCACACTTTAGTATGGTAGCCCAGGAAGTCCAACCCTACACCGACGCACCCATGGTGGGGACTGAACTGCAGTTTGCCGGAGTTGAAACGCTCGAAGGTGTCAACATCCCTACTCTTATGGGCAAAAAAGTGGGGATCTTCTGCGGAATCGGTAAGCCCGAGAAATTTCGCAATACCATTCATGGTCTCGGAGGGGAGATCGTCGCAGAGATGTTCAGCCCCGACCACAGACTGCCGGCACCGACCCTCTTCAAGCGGTTTGCGCAGCGCTGCTACGACCAGGGCGCAGAACTTCTGGTATGTACAGAAAAGGACAAAGTTAAACTCGACACTTCCCTCGAGTCCGTGCTCCCCATCGCTTGGGTTAAAGTCGGTATCCATATCGTAGCCGGATTCGAAGCATGGGACGCCTTTATCGAGGGGATTAATAACCGGACGTTATAGGCCGTTGCCTTGCGATTTAATCGATTTTATGTTACCCTGCCGCTAGATGAAAAACAGTGAGGCCAAGTCCTCTTAAACTCAAACAATTGCTATCCAGGCACTTAGATCTCTCATACGTGAGGGCCTTATATATGGGCACCCCACCACTTCAAAGTGGTATCACACCGGCAGCATCTGCCTAAATGAGAGTCCGTTTTTCTACACAGCTCGCCACCGTAGGCGATTCACGCATGGGTTTCAGCGTGTTGTAGGATGTTATCGACCTGGAGGTTACGGTTAAGATCGGCTAATGAGGAGGGCAGCCGCAACCGCCCTATGACACCGCAACACGAGCATTGACGCGACTGTGCGACGAAATAAAGGACTGTAAATGAAATTATGGGTAAAAATACTTATCGCGATGGCCATCGGAATCGCGGTTGGTTTGGTTTTTGGCGAGCGCGCCGTTGTGCTCAAGCCCATTGGCGAGGTTTTTCTTCGACTAATCAATATGATCATCGTCCCTCTGGTTCTTTCGTCGATGACCGTTGGTATTACCAGTATCCATGATCCACAGAAACTTGGCCGTGTGGGCGGCAAATCCCTACTGCTCTACCTCATTACGACTGCGCTGGCGATAGCGATCGGCCTCTTCTTTGCCAAAGTGTTTTCGCCGGGTAGCGCGCTCAAACTCCAGGCAACTCTAACCGCTGCTCCGACTACAGCCCCAAGTTTGAGTGAACTTCTCCTAGGCATTATCCCTAGTAACCCTTTTGAATCTCTGGCGAAAGAGAATATCCTTCAGATTATCGTTTTTGCCCTGTTCCTTGGCATATCCATCAACTTCGCTGGAGAACGGGGACGCCCCATACACGAGTTTCTCGAGTCCCTCGCTGACGTGATGTATCGGATGACGTCTATTGTGATGGAGTTTTCTCCGTTTGGGGTTTTTGCCATCATGGCGTCGGTGACAGGAACCTTCGGATTGGGGGTCTTGCTCCCACTACTGAAGTTCCTTGTGATTTTCATTGCCGCATGCGTTGTGCATGGCGTCATCGTCGATGTGGGCATCCTGTATGCTCTTGCGCGTTTGAACCCTATCCCCTTCTTCAAAGGGATGAGCGACGCCATCATGGTCGCTTTCTCCACCAGTAGCAGCTCTGCGTCACTTCCAGTCACCATGCACTGTGTGCAGGAGAATTTGGGGGTGTCAAAGAACATCTCTAGTTTTGTGCTGCCGCTCGGATCGACCGTTAATATGAATGGTGCTGCGATCTTTCAAGGGATGGCTGCGCTCTTTGTCGCGCAAGCCTATGGTATCGACCTTGACTGGCAGCAGGTGTTGACTATTGTCGTCACCGCCGTGCTATCGGCGGTAGGCGCCGCGGGAATACCAGGTACGGGCTTTGTCATGCTTTCGGTGGTCTTCAGCTCCGTGCCACTACCTGTCGAAGGGCTTGCGATCCTTGCTGGTATCGACCGTATCCGCGAGATGTTCTCCACCGTCATGAACGTGATGGGTGATGCCGTCTGCGCCGTCTATATCGCGAAGCAGGAAGGCGAACTCGATGAACGCCAGTACTACCACGCCGAGCTCGTCGAGCTCGAAGGCAGCGAAGTCTAGCGTTGCTCTAGCCTAGGAAAAATTCACCACAGAGCCCACAGAGAGCGAATAGACTCCGTATTCCTGTTTTCAGAAAGTGTGCGTGTAGAGCTCTAAAAGGGCACTTCAATACCGATCGGTAGCTAACCTTCGGACTTTAATTCACTTTGGCTCTGGGGCCTTCCAATTCGGAAATTTTAACGGAAAGGCGCAGCTAGCGAAGTTAAGCAGAGACGCAAACTCGACTTTCGGCATTTTTCAGCTAGCCATTAGCCGGATGAGAAGATCCAGAATAGCTTTTTTCCTCATGAGCCTGTTTTGACTGGGGTGAGGTAAAACACTTGCAATGATAATCAGCAACTTAATATATCGATGCACGTCTGAGAATGTAACGTGTATTTTGTCTGGTTCTGAGGCCCAAAGGGCCAGCTTATGATAGCCCCACCCGTGAGGGTGGGGTAAAGCAAAAAAGCACCCTGAGCCCTATCGGGGCGGCTTGTGGCCCTAGAGGATTGAGGTGATACAATGCATTCTACCCAAAGCGATGGGAGCAAGAACTTGT
>JAJFMA010000225.1 GCA_021772415.1 Chlamydiota bacterium | reverse complement strand
TTGTAGCCCCACCCGGGAGGGTGGGGTGAAGCATAGAAAATTCGAGAGGCCTGTAGGGCCGACTCATGGCTCACAGATACTCATGAATCGCTTATGGAGCCACGAGTCGGCCTTACAGGCCTCAGATTTCCTTTGAATTTTTCCCCACCCTCCCGGGTGGGGCTACAATGAGTCGTCCCTTCGGGCCTTATGAACAATTTATCGTGATTTATATCCTTGTGCTATTTCTTTACACTCTCTGCAGGGCTCAAATTTCTCTTCTACGCCTACCCCGGGCTTCGCCCGAGGCTATACATCTCGTCAGCCCGGAGGGCTTTACTTAGGGTCGCGGCACGATACAAAAGAGCGCTCTCTATCCGGGAGGAGACAGAGAGCGCTGGTGCGGGCGTTCGCGGTTAGGGACAAGGGAGGTCATCTTGGGTCCGTCCCTCAACCAACACCCGCGTGTTGGCTTTATGATTCTTCAGCTAGGCTAGGGGCTGACTCTTACGCTGTCAGGGAATGCCCAAAGTGCCTTGCTTTCGATGTCTGGAGATTCCTCTCCTTTTTCCACAGTGTGGATGGCGATGATCTGTCCTGCGCCTTTTTGGACGACACGTACAAGATAGATGTCTGTGCGCTCACGGTCGCTAACCTCGAGGGCTGCGAAGGCGTCGTCGTCGCGGTGACTTTTGTGATCTATGTCTAGCTCAGTGACTTGCACATTTGCTTGACTCTTCAGTAGTTCCAGAAAATTGCGTAGCGCCTCGTTTGCACTGTCGGCCTGTACAAGGGGCTGCGCCTGATACGAAAGACTAAATGTGCGCATACCTCCGTCTTTATCCTGCCCCTGCGCCACATAAAGGCGGTCAGACGGGCTTACATGCCCAATGCGCTTAGGAGGGATAGGGAAAGAGGCTTCGACCGATACAGCGTGACTCTCGAAGGCTACAGGCCAGTCTAAACCCGCCACGGCCTCCGATGGATCTTCAGATAGATGCTGGCCTCCGCAGAAAGCGAGAACCGTAACTAAAGAGAAAGAACAACCTAAAAGTATATTTTTGTAGTTAATCATAATGACCTCCAATAAACTAACTATCATCCAACATTATTATTGTAGTAATAAACTAGTTAATAATTCAAACTAATTTTATTAGTATTTTATTAACTATTTTGCATGCGTTTGATTGTTAGTTTGTTGTGGAATTATCTTTTTTTTGGCCCTCTCCGCTTCGGAGGAACCATGGAGATAATGGAGCTAGGATGAAGATGATGGAGAGAAACTCAATGAATGCCATCAACAGACTCGGTCTATTTTTTATCGTAGTGGAGGTTTTGGAGATACGACGCTAGATAGATTAGCGTCTCGTCTTCGAAGCGGCCACGGATCACGTTTGTTTTTATAGCATCCTGAAGACCTTGCGTGAACTGATCCTTCTTTTTGGCGTAGCGTTGAGCTTCGAGATGCAGGCTTTCAAGGCCTCTGTCGAAATCCACAAGATCGGCTTTAGCGAGCGGTTTGCGCCCCTTATCAGCCTTTTTCATAAGATATGCGGTGACAAGTTTTCCGAGTTCGGGACCAAAGGCATTTGTCACCTCGTCTGCTTTAGTTTGGATTTCTCTGCAGTTTTGTACGACTCCCTCTAACCACGTTCGATCATCATCAGTAGGGGCTCGCACCCCAGCCCCTGTGCGATCTAAAAGGCTACTGCGAACGGCATCTAAGGCATCATGTGGTAGATTTTCAGAATATTCATCGAGTAAAGCATTTAGAGCATCAAGGTTGTCACCGCGTTCTCGTAAGCGCTGCAAATGCGCAGGAAGATCCGGGTCTGTAAAGACTTGGTCGGGGGTGCTATTGAGTAAGATGTCGACGCCGTTGTACTCTCCGGCTTCGTTAAGCGTACGTACCAGAGGATGATCGGCACCCTGTTTATCGAACTCCACAGCTAACGTGTATGCTGCACGCATTTCCTCTAGGCGCTCTTTCTGTTTGGGGTTGAAGGCTATCACAGAGTGGTCGGGGATGGCTCCAGAGTTCTTTAATGCTTCCTTGTCTGAAGCGCTGGTTACACCAATGACGTCGATGGCATAGTCTAAGTTCTGTTCACGGAGGTAGTCGGCGCTGATTTTTTCGTAGAAGCCTTCGCCAAAACGCATTTTGCGTAGGATAGGCGTCGCCATCGCCATGATACGCGTTACACGCTTCTGACCTGGGGTCGTCTTCTTTTGTCGAGCAAGATCCGCGCCCAAGCTCGCCATCTCTTTGTCAGAGAGTTCTTCGCCTCGGCTTAACGCACCTTCGTAGCTCGAGGGCGTTTGCCTACTTGCTCCGTTGCTCCTTTCCATAATACCTCTTTATAAGAGAGTGATGCAGTACAGTACCTACCACTACTATTATAATATATTTTTTAATTAATTAGTGAACACGAACTTTTCGCTTAAAGGAAAAGTCCGGAGGGGTGAAAAAGTGTATAGCTCCGGGTGTAACCAGGGGAAGGCGTAAAAAACATGTCGAGCTCTGCAAATAGCGTCAAGACACCTCGCCGTCGCTCCAAATACATGTACGTTTTCATGAGGCCCGAAGGGCCATCTTACGATAGCCCTCCGGACCTCATGAGAATCTATAGGCGGCGCACACCGCCGCCTTATTAGCTCTCGAGAACTTAGATCACATGTACCCACGAATTTCGTCGTTGATTTCTGTGATGGAACGTGTCCCAAACGTATCTAGATTTTTAGGCATCAAAGACGCGATTGTCCTCTCAAGTTCGTCTTGGGGGGTGAGTCCATCCGCCATGTACTCGTCGATGGTCTCCTTCAGGGTTGTCAGTGCTAGGTTTAGCGATTCAATACCCTCGCCATTTAGATCTTGTGCTAAGCTCTGTACAGCAGAATTAAATGCGTCGCCGTACTGGCTGGTATCTACCGCCAGCTCCACAGTAGCCGGCTCGCCGAGGCTCGCTATAGCAGCGTCTACATCTAAGTCGTCGTCAACAAGACTGCGAAGGTCATCATCCATAGGAAGCTCTTCGGACCCAGCCTCAAGTTCGTCAGCTAGTTTGTTTTTTTCCGCAGCTTTTTGAATACCTGCGAGTCTCTCTTCGTACGGAAGCTGCCTTTGCTGGATTTCAATTTCGACCATCTCAGCAAATGATGTTAGGTCTTCAAGATCATATCCATAACCCTTTTCATCTGTGCCAAAGGATTCCATGATGTCGTCGAAAGTCCAAGATTCGGCACCTGCGGACTCTTTCAATTCCTGCGCACCGACTTGTATCTTGCTCAATGCGTCCGTGAACTTCCCGTAGTCGTCACTAGAGGCATAGTCATCACCATGTTGACGAACAATACCACGAAATACCTCAATACCCAGTTTAGCAAAATCCTTTCCATGCCGCTTCTTAAGCTCCTTGTAGAGCTTCTTTTCCTCACTTTGAGCCGCCTTCGACATCTTTGGCTCAAGAGCTGACGCTGCAATATCCGTGGTACTCGAGGCTGAACCAGCTGTAGCCTTAAACTTACGGCCACTTCGTGTTGGCATCTCCCGTATTTTCATGAAGGTTTTTCCGGTTGCAGAAGTTTCAAAATGTTGCTTACTCGAGATTTGCCCGTCAGTGACCATTTGCTTGTATTGCTTTTTCGATATTCCGAGTTTCTTTAGGGCGAAATTCATATTCTGCTTTGCGATGAATTTCTTGGCTCTTTTAATGGTCTGTCCAG
>JAJFMA010000224.1 GCA_021772415.1 Chlamydiota bacterium | reverse complement strand
TGCAAAGCACGTGCATATATACGGTTGTAAATTGTTTTTTTATGAAGGTTCCGATACCATGCGCTCTTTATGTTATGACGCTAAAATCCGCAGCGTAGTGGATAGGAGTTGTTAGGCTAAGTGATAAAAAAAGTCCTTCATTGGCTTAACTATGGACTTGGGGTTCTCATTGCTTTATTGGCACTGAGCTATTTGGTGTTGCTCGGTGTGGGAGGCCCCCCAGAAAACGATATGCCTCCATTGGATCTCACAGGGCGCGTCGACGGCTTACCTCCAAACAGCTTTGTCCAGGACGAGACGGCATATCACGCGATCGATACGGGTGTTCTCAATGTGGAAGTACCTCCACCTAAGCTACAATTGCCGGATTTACGCCCTCATCTCACCTACTATGGCACCAACGACAGACCTGATTTTGCCACTGACACGAAGCTTTTGCATTTTGGGCTTAAAGGCTCCGAAGATTTAGGTCTTATTGCTGCCGGCGAGCCTCTCTATCTACAGTATGATGCTAGCTCGAAGCCTGGGCGCTATCTGTTTAGCTCGAATAACGCCCCTACGGGCTTGTGGATCGAAGCCGAGAAGGATGACGACGCCGCCAAAGTCTATGTTAAGATGCTCGATCCCAAAGACGAGCTGGTAACAGAACCCAAGAAGCGCGCAACGCTAACGCTCAAGCCCAAAGATTTTGCGCGTTTTGGCGGAGGCAAATGGGAAATCGGCAAGTGGCGCGTCGACGGAACTTTGCTTGCACGTCAGCGTGCACGGTGGTATGGGCAAGATCACTTCCTCAACACCCATGGTGGTGCGGAATTCGTGGGTACCCGCGAAAAGGAACGCATTGAGTTCGGAGAGAAGGATCAGCAATATGTCGTCTACATAGGTGTTGGCGACTGTCTGATTTGGGATGGCGAGCAGTGGAAGAATGTTGTACCTGGGGAAGCCTCCAAAGAGTTTCCTATGCTATGTCTACAAAAAATCGAAGATCGCCTGCTGCGTTGGGAGCTTTGGGATGTCGGTGGCAAGGGACGCGTGACGTTAAATCTAGTGCGTTCTAAGGAAGCGTGGTCACCCAAAACCTATGAGCGCGATTTCAAATACGTTTCCGCTAGAACGCTGTCTCAATACAACTTCGAGATCAAGAAGGATCGCGTTGTTCTTCGCCCATACGACTGGCTACTTCTCACTGACGAAGGGTGGGTGCCTCTGACTACTGTTGAGGAAATCGACGCCTATGTTGAGCGCAAAACCCCTGGCGTTCTTTTTGTCTTCGAAGGCCCTGTGCAACGCGAAGAGAAGCAGGTGCTTGGCGGGACGTTCTACAGTAAGACACGCACAAATATCCATCATATGGATTTTGCCTTGGACCAGGCCGCACCTATCTTGCGCCGTACCGACGAGGACCGGGCTTCTACAGAAGAGAAGGTCTCTACTGAAGAGAAAACCTCTGATGGGGCAGTGAAAGAGAACCAAGAGTCTGAGTCTGCGGATTTCGAGTCTCTCATAGAGACCGAAGGTGAATCGACGACGGCACCTCAAGCGAATTTATGGCCCGGTGCGCTGGAGAGCAAACGCTGGAGGGCCGTTCCTGTTCCTACGGACCCTGAGCAAGCGCACCGCCAGCCGGGGCGACTTAGAAAAGACTTACGTACGGCACTAGAAAACATCAATCCTCAGAGTGATGATAATGACACGTTATAGCTTCCATATTTTTACTAGGAAACAGCTTTCACAGCTCCTTCTAGGCTTATTTCTCGTGGGGAGTAGTGCTCTTTCTGCTCAGACCATTGCCGAGAAAAAAGCCGGCGTCACGTCAGGAGGGGGGGATTTCGACCAGGACACAGCAAAGCTTTTGGGTAGTGTCAACAGCATACTCGTGGAAAAACAAGCGGTCCTTAAGAAGCTGTATGAAGATGTACAAGAGCTCTATGACCGAGGGGGACCTCCAGAGGAATTCCGTCTACTGCTAGCGGAAATCAATCAGGTACGTGATGAGATTGCCGCAGCGGAGCGCACATGGCGCGGAGCCATCAGCCAGGCCGGAGCGGCCGAAGGTTATGCACTCTGGAATCAGCCCGACACCACCCTTGAGCAGCTCGTCATCGACTACGGATCACAGGAATATGTCTATGTGATCCCTCCGGATATTGGCAAAATTAAAATTACTGTCGCCTCCAGCGTTCCCGTTCCTAGAGCTTTGTGGGGGGAGATGCTTGAGCATATTCTCGCTCAAAATGGCGTGGGTGTGCGTCAACTTAATCCTTATTTGCGGCAGCTCTATTCTGCGAGTGAGTCGCAGACGGGCTTGCGCCTGATCACCAATAATCGCGGTGAGCTGGAGTACTTGTCTCCAAGTGCTCGTGTGGGCTTCTTTGTCACCCCCGACCCTTCAGAGGTGCGTCGTGTAGGGTTCTTTCTCGAGAAGTTCCTTAACCCCCACACGACGTCGTTGCAGATGGTCGGTCGCGATATGCTTATCGTCGGCCGTGTGGGCGAGATCAAAGAACTGCTAAAGCTCTACGACTTTGTTACCGAACATCGCGGTGAGCTAGAGTACAGGCTCGTGCCCCTGCGCCGCGTTGACACCGAAGAGATGGCGTCGGTCCTCGAGGCGATGTTCGAGCAGTTCTCTCAAGAAGAAGAAGTCTACGAATCCGAAACTGCCGATCCAGCGAGTGGGAAGACATCATCGAAATCACGCTCCTCACGTAGGCGTTCAAGCGGCAGCTCCACGCCATCGGGAGGTAGCCAAGCTCTGAAAGTCATCCCCCTCAAAGACGTGGCGCGAGCTGTCTTTCTCGTCGGTATTTCTGAAGAGATAGAACGCGCCGAACGCATCATCCAAGAGGTTGAAGAGGCTGTAGGTCAAGCACGCGACAAGGTTGTTATCACCTACCGCGTCAAGCACTCTGACCCCGAGGAACTTGCCCAGGTTCTTAGCCAAATTTACGAGCTGCTACTCGCTGAAGGCATTGGGATGCAGCAAGCACGCGCCCAGGAGGAAGGCGAAGACGGGCAGCAAAAAAAGCCAGCTGACGCCCCTGAGCCTACTGCGCCGGCTCCTACTATTGTGATCGCCAACAACGACCAAAGGCGGGACACTGGGTACTTTAACCCCTTCCCTACAACACTGGACGACACTCCGGGCTTCTATCAGGCTGGGCAGGTTTCGATCAATCCAACACCCATCCGTGTGGAACCGCAGAAAGAGAAAGAATACAACAAAGGCCGCAACAACTTCCTTGTCGACCCACGCACCTCTAATATCGTGATGGTCCTTGATCCTCTGCTAGCCCCCCGTGTTAAGGCGCTGCTGAGACGTATTGACGTACCGAAGAAAATGGTGCAGCTTGATGTCCTTTTGATCGAGTACAATAATACCCACACCAACAACTTCGGATTGAATCTCTTCTCGATGGGTTCTTGTGCCACAAACACGCATCAGTCATGCGCGCGCTTTAGCGATACAGGTCAGCTCTTAGGGGCTGGAACCGCTACCGGACTTCTTGGCAATGGGGCACCAGCACTTGTGCAAGGAATGACAGAGTTCTTAATTTCGCGTGAGAAAAGCGGCAGCAGCCCTGCCTTTGATATGATTTATCGCATGACGATGAAGCAAACCGATGCCTCGGTTAATTCCAATCCTTCGATTGTGACGCTTAACCAAGAGAAGGCTAGCATCAAACTTATGGACGAAATTTCAATCAGCACGGGTGCTGTGCAATTTAACGAAACTACGGGGGGAGCCTCTCTTAAAGATGCGTTTACCCGGGCCCAGTATGGAACGACTATCGAGATCACCCCAACAATTCACACGAAGAGTGATGATCCTGAAGACTGGTGGGATGATGGCCCAGACTATGTCACTCTGGATAGTGATATCATTTTCGATGACATTAAACTGGCTTCAGATAATCCCACTCGTCCCGATGTCTTCAGGCGCCAAATTAAGAATGTTGCGCGCGTTCCCGATGGACAGACGATCATATTGGGAGGACTTAAGCGTAAGGAAGTTGGCGATACCAAAGACAGTGTCCCTTATTTGGGTGAGATCCCTGGAGTAGGTAAGTGCTTTAGCTTTACTGGAATGACTGATAGATCTAGGGAAATGTTCGTCTTCATTACACCGACGATTATCTACGATCCATGTGAAGGGTTTGAACGCGTTAAGCGCGAGCAGTTTGCGCGCCGTCCTGGCGACATCCCCTACTTTATGTGCGCGGTTGACAGAGCTAAAACCTGTGAGAAGCATCGTGCTTATGCACAGGGAATGAACATGCTCTTTGGACGCAAGGACGAGCGCTGCGTCTGGTGGGGCGACGACTCATGCTTCGGCAATGGTGGGGCTCCTTGGAGTCTCTATGACGGAAATGACAGCTGTGACTACAATGGGGCATGCGGAGACTATAGCGGACGTCGCCCTCCACTGCATAACAAGTACCAGCATCAGCACGGACCGCGAGGATGTGGTGATGGCTGCGGTAACGGCGACCACAGTCGTGCAGGCAACAGAGCTAACTGCAGCAGCGGACAGTGTAGTGGGCGCGCACATTGGTAGGATGATGCATGGAAGAGAAACCGGAAAGCCAGAGCC
>JAJFMA010000223.1 GCA_021772415.1 Chlamydiota bacterium | reverse complement strand
TTTTCTTCCCCGTGTGCGTGACCGTGCCCGAAGCTAAAAAAGCGCGAATCGCAGGATTGGGTCCCTTTCTATTTCGAAAAACCATGGAGGCCATGGAGAGAAGATGAAGGTCATGGAGAGAAGTCTTTTCAAATTATTTTTCCACTCACCCATCAGAACTCCTGAACTCTGCACCTCGGTGGTGTTTTTCAGATAGAAGCGAAAAAAGAAGAATCGGGCACGCGCACGCATACGGGCAGGGGCGGGTCTCATGTGGATAAATATTCCCGTAGGGGGTAGGCTATCGCGTAATTGATATGTCTATCCCCGAGGTAATTCCATGTCCAAGCGTGCGCTAATCACTGGTGTTACGGGCCAAGACGGCTCGTATCTAGCGGAGTATCTACTGAACCGCGGCTATGAAGTCCATGGCATCAAGCGTAACACCTCGCTTCTCAACACCTCGCGTATCGATCACCTGTACCAAGACCCGCACGAGTCCAACACCCACTTTGTGCTGCACTACGGTGACATGACCGACGCAGCGAGTCTCCTGCATATCATTCAAAAGGTACAACCCGACGAAATCTATAACCTGGCAGCACAAAGCCACGTCGCTGTCTCCTTCGAAAACCCCGAATACACAGCGAATGTCGACGCTTTGGGTCCTTTACGTCTACTTGAAGCGATCCGCACTTTGGGTTTAGTCGACCAAACACGACTCTACCAGGCGTCGACATCGGAGTTGTATGGTAAAGTGCAAGAGATCCCCCAAAAGGAAACAACCCCGTTCTACCCGCGCTCACCCTACGCCGTCGCCAAACAGTATGCCTACTGGATCACCGTCAACTATCGTGAAGCGTATGGAATCTATGCATGTAACGGCATCCTCTTTAACCACGAATCTCCCGTACGCGGTGAAACCTTCGTCACCCGTAAGATCACGCGCGCTATCGCCAACATCTATCTTGGACGGGAGGAGCGCCTATACCTCGGTAACCTAGACGCCAAGCGCGACTGGGGCCACGCCCGCGATTACGTCGAAGCGATGTGGCATATCCTGCAGCAGGATGAACCCGAAGACTACGTCATCGCTACAGGCGAACAACACTCGGTCCGAGAATTTGTTGAACACTCCTTTGCTGAACTCGATGTCGACATTGAATGGACCGGCGAAGGACTCGAGACCCAAGGTATCGCTCGCTGTGCAAGGGGCCGCGGCTCCAAGCTCGATGGAAAAACTGTCGTAGAAGTAGACCCGCGCTACTTCCGCCCTACCGAAGTGGAAACACTTCTTGGTGATGCCACCAAAGCACGCACCAAGCTCGGATGGCATCCTACAACATCTTTTTCGGAGCTAGTTAGCGAGATGGTCCGCGAAGATCTACAGGCAGCTTTGCGTCACTGTAATACCCACGAAGCCGCCCTGCTGGCACGCGAAACCCCGTAAATTGGGAACTGCTGAAATGGATATCAACGCGAAAATCTATGTTGCCGGCCACAACGGACTGGCAGGATCTGCCATTGTGCGCCGCCTAAAAGCCTTGGGATATCGTAATATTGTAGGCTTCCGCTCTAGCGAAGTCGACCTCACCTCACAGCCCGATGTCGAAGCCCTTTTTTCACGCGAGCGCCCCGAGCACGTATTTCTGTGTGCCGCGCATGTCGGAGGCATCCATGCCAACAACACGTACCCGGCGGATTTTATCTACCGCAACCTGATGATCCAAAGCAACGTCATCCACGCGGCAGCACAAAGCGGTGTTGGGCGCCTTTGCTTTTTGGGCTCATCATGTATTTATCCTCGCGAATGCCCCCAACCGATGCGTGAGACACATCTGCTAAGTGGTCCCTTGGAGTCTACAAACCGCCCTTACGCTGTGGCTAAAATCGCAGGTATCGAGATGTGCTGGGCCTACAACCGGCAACACGGTACACGATTTATCGCGCTGATGCCCACAAACCTGTATGGCCCCGGCGATAACTACGACCTAAACAACTCACACGTTCTTCCAGCCATCATGCGCAAGATGCACAGCGCAAAAGTTACAGGCGCCGACCACGTAGCACTATGGGGGACAGGCCGTGCACGACGGGAATTTCTCCATAGTGACGACCTTGGAGCCGCCGCCGTCCACGTCATGAAGCTCTCTGAGCCGGCCTACACACAGCTACTTAACGACGACGAAAAGCAGCCCCCACTTATTAATGTCGGCTGTGGCACAGACGTCACCATCGCCGAAGCCGCACAGCTTGTCGCCGACGCTGTCGGCTTTAACGGAGAGCTCGTCTGGGACAGCTCCAAACCCGATGGCACACCACAGAAACTTCTGGATATATCAAAAATCCAGTCCCTGGGATGGAACCCGCAAGTCTCTCTTCGTGATGGCCTATCTGCCACCTACCAAGATGTATTGCAGAATGCCTCGTGGGCACAAAACTCAGCCAAAGATGCGTCGACATGCAGCTCTTCCATCACATAAAGGACTTTGTTGCTGAGCATCTCATCCCAGAGCAGCCAGTACTGCTAGCGCTCTCTGGTGGCCCAGACAGTATGGCCTTGTTACACCTTCTGCAAAGCTACCGCGACAAGTACCCTCTACAACTGCACATCGCCCATGTCGACCACAGGTGGCGCAAAAGTAGTGGCGATGAAGCCCGACAGCTACGCAGCTACTGCACAGAGCTCGGGCTCCCCTTTCATCTCAAAATCCTCGAGGATGTACCCACAGCAAATCTTGAAGACAGCGCTCGTAATAGGCGCTATAGCTTCTTTGAAGAGCTCTGCAACACACATCATTTCCAAGCTGTCATCACCGCGCACCACCGCGGAGATCTGGCTGAAACAACTCTCAAGCGCATACTCGAAGGAGCGTCTCTCACACGTATCGGGGCTATGACCACGATCTCAAAACGTCAAAACCTAACGCTATGGCGCCCCCTTCTAGACGTGAACAAAACGCAACTCACAGAATATGCCTCCACCCACAAGCTTCCGGTGATCCACGACGCTTCCAACGCAGACACACGCTTCCTGCGGGCCCGCATGCGACAGAGCATTCTACCCTCACTGCAAGAGAGCTTTGGCAAAAATATCATAGGGACTCTCTCGTTACTCTCTGAGGAAAGCCACCAGCTGCGTGACTACCTAGATCAGCAGATCTCTCCTATCCTATCACAGGCTGTGACGGGTCCTTGGGGAGTATACGTCGACCTGTCCACAAGCCTAGAGCCGCACCCCTGCGAAATCCAACATCTCGTGCGCACACTGTGCAGAAGCTACGACATCCATATCTCGCGGCAAAGCCTACATGCCGTGTCAGCACTACTCGTGAAGCACTCTGCCAATAAAAATTTCTCTTCCAATAACGGAACCGTATTTGTCGATCGAGGACGCCTCTTCGTTACAAAAGACTCCTTACCCCCACTTCCCGAAACTGCACTTACGCTAGATCCTGGAAGGCACAGTTGGGGAGCCTGGACAGTTGACGTCACAGAAGCCAATGAAAGCGCCGCCACTCCAAACTGGAAGGCGCTCTGGAAAGGGGAATTCTGTGTCACTCTCCCAAAGCACAGTTACACCCTAAAGGTGGCTCTGCCTACCGACCGCATCGGCCCAAAAGCGCTAGATTCTCTGTGGCAAGAGCGCAAAGTCCCAGCCTTCCTGCGCGCTCACGTGCCAGGTATCTACCTGGATAGTGCCCCCTACTGCGAACTGCTAACTGGAGCACTAGCCACACCCACCGAAAGCGGCAGCCCCTTACTTAAAATTTCACTTTCCGTTTCTTTCCAACATAAGTAGCTGTTCACCAAAATCAAAGGAACAAACCACCGAGACACAGAGTTTAGGAGTTCGGATGAGGAGAACGTGAGTAGCATTTTCCCTCATAAGCCTGTTTTGACTGGTTTTTTGGAAAAATTGTTTCATTGATAGTCAGCAACTTAACATATCGTTGAACATCTGAGAATGTAAAATGCGCTTGTCTGATTCTGAGGCCCTACGGGCCGTCTTATGATAGCCCCACCCGGGAGGGTGGGGTAAAGCAAAAAAAGCATCCTGAGCCCCATCGGGGCGACTTGTGGCCCCGATTCATGGGTCCGAAAGAGAAGACCATTTCCTTCTTCCATCGCATCGGATAAAGTCCCTGGTCTCGCCTCAAACCGCTGGGGCCACAAGCCGCCCCAAAAGGGGCTCAGATTCATTATATACCGCACCCCACCCTCACGGGTGGGGCTATCATAAGCTGACCCTCCGGGCCTCATGAGGGAAGTTTGAGTGCCCTAGATAATCACGTGTTGATTAGGTGACCTAAGATGTTAACCTACTTTTTTTTATGATAAAAATGTCGGAAGCCGAGTCTGTGCCTGGGTGGTTCATTTTTCAGTTGTGCCAACACTGTTTTTCGATTTTGCCAACAGGATATAATCTCACGGTAGCATGCAAGATAAGCACCTGTGCGTTATACTCCCCA
>JAJFMA010000222.1 GCA_021772415.1 Chlamydiota bacterium | reverse complement strand
ATATGGCGGCTGAAGCCAAAGAAGATGTCGTCTTAGATGCTGCCAAAAACACCCCTGGCGTACAACGCTTCCTCGATGGTAAAGAAGTCCGTAAGGTCATCTTCGTCCCTAACCGCCTCATGAATATCGTTGTGGGGTAGCACCTTCATAGTGGGGCATGATCTGCCCCTCTCATAAGTCAAGACAGAGTTCAAGAGTTCGGATGAGCCAAAATTCGAAAAACCATGGAGGGCATGGAGGGACTAACAGTTCACGGAGTGATTTTCATTAACCCCCTTTGCAAACCTGTCGCCTTCAACTAAGAGGTAGTCTGCGGGTACATGTTCACGAGGGTACACAAATCTATTCTCCCTATTCAAACTACAAGGAAGAAGTGGACCCATCTTCAGGGGCGAAGCCCCGACAGCTTTACAGCCTAGGGCGCCAGCCCTAGGTAGGTTGAAGAAGTATTCAAAGCTCTGAAGAGAGTGTAAAGAAATTGGTGGTTGTGACGAAATAATCATTATCCCACATGAGCTCGCACATCTTCCGGCGGCCTGAAAGGCCAGCAAGATGTATAGCCCCGGGCGTAGTCCGGGGTAAAGGTAAAAAAAACGTCCTGAGCCCTGTAGGGGCGACATATGCGCGCGTTCATCTGCCGCCCTTGCGAGAGTGTAAAGAAATAGGGAGTCGAATCAGGAATACTTCCTAGTTCGCTAAGGATTAATTTCATAGCTTCCCTATAGCGCGAGTCCTCGAGTGCCATGGAGTGCGTGCGCTCCGCGCCGCCTTTTTTGCGTCTACATGTAACTCACAGGCCTATTTTAGTGTTCGTGACTCCTTATTTGGAGATGTGAATGATTCCAAAAAGCTTTCTGCTGTGCAGCGTCGCCAAAACAATCATCTACAGATACTCCTTAAAGACATCTTTCATGGTTACGAACTCCAAAAGGCGGCGCAAAGCGCACGCACTCCACGGCACTCGAGGACTCGCGCTATCCGTGTATATCATTGGTTACTTATAGCTTATGCATTAAACATAGGGTCGCGGCGATTTCTTTACACTCTCGTAGGGGCGAGATATTAACTTAAACATGTGTCGCACTTACAGCGCTCCGGTGATTGATTTGCCTACCTGGGACTGCACCCCAGGCTATGCAGGTGGCCACCCCTTCGGGCCTCAAAAAAGAGCCTTGCGGCCATTTTCTTACACTCTCACCAGGCCTCATGAAAGCCTACATGTTTCGGGGCATTCTACGGAGTTGTAGTACCAGTACAATTCGCGCTGGATTTAACTTTACAACAAAGATGTTTTAATGATATGTTTGTTTTTTAATTGCGAATAGAAATTAGATCGCTTTTTGTAAATTCAAATTCACTATTTTTTGGCACCTTATTAATCTTAGAGCGTGCTTTTTTTGAGTGCCGTAAGATTTACTAATAAATTTTAAAATGCCACCTGTCATGGCCACACAATAAGGAAGACCCCATGGAGTCACTACGTACCAGCAATAGAAGAATCCCTGCCGGCGCAGTCATTATCGACCTCACCACCGACGAAGTACTTGACGACCCAATTGAAGTCGGACCTACAAAGCTAGCTATCAAAAATTCCCCAAAGCTATCTACGAAAGAAATTCAAACTGTAAGTCAGGTTAGTGTCGATCCGTCGCAAGGTGTATTTCATCGCCGGAAATCTCGCAAGCCTCAACCCGGCCACTGTACACATGAGCATATTGTGATCACAGATAAGGTTGTGTCCTCGTATGCACAGGCATATTTCGCAGCCTGCTGCACACAGGATGAGAAGGGCAAACGTGCACCTATGGCATTTTTGCTGGAACAAGGTTTTCCTTATCTAGATGCTATGAATCGTGCAGCGGAGAGCATATTCCAAGGAAACCGAGATTACGGGATTCTATTGCTTAAGAGCCTCGTTGAGGTTATGCCCGAGGTGCAGATTTTACCTTTTCATCTAGGACGGGCATATCTCAAGGATGGCAGCTTACAAAAAGCAAATGCTGAGCTATGTAAGTTGGCGGAGCATCCACAGGTGTTTTATCAGTTAATAGCCTCTGAGATCGCTGTTGGACAAGCTGATCGGGCTCGGACTCGCTGCTATGATATCCTGGAGCAACGTAAGATTGCTAAATATGGCCCTAACGTACAAACCGTGGTATGGGCCGCCATCTGTCTTGCAGGTGTTGCTTCGAATGACATGAACCTCATCAATAAAGGCCTCGAGGGGCACCAACCCTTTCTTGGGCGGGACAGCAGCTACGACACAATAGCAACAGCTTGCTTAGCGTGGGCTATGCTCATTAGTGGTGACGATCCCGAAGGAGCTAGATCGCTTGCCAACAAACTTTCGGTTCACAATGACGGCTTAGACTCTCCTCACGCGCTAGCCATGTGCCAACTTGTACTTCATGGCGCTAATACGGAGCATCCAGGCTACGCTGCCGTTATGTCTGCGTTAGCAGGAGAGAGCCCCTTTATGGACCGGCTCACAGACTTGTATCGTGGTATCTTGGAAGCCCCGCCAATGCCAAAAGCTCTCGTTGAAGCGCTAGACAAAGCGCGTGCCATGAAATTAGCTGTGCAAATATCGCGAAAGTCCAAGCGTCTTGCTGAGAAGCGAAAGAAGAAGTAAAATACCCACCTCTTTGAACAGTGGTATTTTGGCATGAAGACTCTCAGCTCCATAAAAGACCCATTGGTGGTGTCGGCGCGCGCACTGGCCAAGGCCGGCGAACGCATACAGCGTCGCTCGTGTCTTGCTTGGGGCCGTGAGGCTGTTGGTTGGGCATTAGAGTCTCTGTGTGGGATGAGCTTTGGTATCTTTGGGACATTCACGCAGATGCGTCCTTTAGAAATTCAACGCAGAACAACAGAGGGCAGAGGTACCGGATGTAGTTTCAAATCCATGCCGCTCAAGTATTTTTATCTATCCCCACCGGCATCTCGTGTGTTGTAGAAGATCATTAGCCTACCTTTGCGTCTCTATGTCTTTGCGCCTTTGCGTTTTCTTCGTGTAGGTCTAACAAGCCTTTTGCACTAGGTTCGTTAGATAGACGTGAAAGGAAACGCAAAGGCGCAAAGACATAGAGACGCAAAGGCAGCGAAACAGGATACTGGCCTGTAGAGAGCCCATGGCTTTTGCCCCATAAGCCTCTAGTTACATTAGGGGGAGATGTCACCACTGATGTGACGAACGACTTGCACAGGCACACCGAAGATCCCGTAGCGCATGAGGTAGGCGCTATCCCATCCAAGCAAAACTCGTTTAGTGATGAGCAGTGGCAACAAAATACAGTAGACCGCTGTTGCCGCGATACGTTGTGCGAGCTGCCACACATAGGTGCGGTGCCACAGTGAGCTGTTAATACCTTCAACATCGAGTTCTTGAATATCAAAGTCCAATTTTGTAGCCACAGGAACGAGGTGGCGTAACGGAGGGAAAACACCCTGTTTCTGGCTTACTTCGTATACATTCCCCAGCCATCTATCGCCAAGGAGTGAGACGGGATCCACCCAATCTCCGTACCGTGAGACGACGCTATCGATCTGCGTTGGCAAGTCACTCACTGGCCCGTAGCCAATGTCGCGCTTGAGATCGAGAAGGCCGCGAACCTCTTCTAAGAGGTCTTCACGCTGCGATGCTTTGCCCACTTCCCCTCGTAGCACTCCCGCAATAAATCTATCGACGGCATAGCTGGCGCTGCCATTGGTTTGTCCAAGCGCGCCGGTGAGCTGCTCTGTAAGTTCCTTGCCATATACCGATCGAAAGCGGGCGAGCTCCTCAGACAATTTAGCCTGGCGACGCCACTTGCGCCCTAGAGCAAGAGAAGGGCGTGTAGGGCTAAAGGCAATCACTTGACTGAAGAGGCCAGGTAAATCTACAGCGAGAGCTGTCGACACGATAGCCCCCTGTGAGTGACCGATAGCTATAGGCGCTTCCCCATAGCGTTCGCGCTGCTCCTCAAGTAGTGCCCGCAGGCGCCTACGGGCGACCTTTCGGATGTCGTCGCCGGGCCCCAAGGGGTTAAAATCATCGACTAGTGTAGTTCCGGAACCGCCTGTGGTGTTCCATACTTTAGTTCCATGAAATAGGTATGTCGGCGCACCGCGACCGTCTACAGGAACAAAGATACGTACGCTGGCGCCTCCACAGATGTTGACCTCTTTTTCAAAACGACATGCCTTAAAAACGAAGTTCCCTGCAACACGCGTCGGAAGCATGAAAATATGTGGCGAGGCGCTGCTATCTTGAAAATACGATGGGCTACGATATGCCACGATGTAGCTCAAAATACTGTGTATAAGGAAAGCCTTAAGTGGTCGCGGCCACTCCCCTTCCGAAGCACCCGCTATGCGATTAATGAGCAGGCGTGTGCGCTCCAAATCGCGTTCGCTGATCTCATCGAAGCGCTGACTACTGATGTTAATCACCGCCAGCGACACCGCCCCACGTATCCAGTCATTGTTGAGCAGTGGATCTAACCACGATACCGGCGTACGTATCTTACCTAGCATCGGCATGCAGCTTAGGGAGTAGCGCTTAACCTGGCGTGCAAGATCAGACGCCTGCGCCGACGCAGACACCGCAGGACCTGGTGTTGCCTCGGAAAGAGACGGCCACAACCCAGTTGACGTCGGATAAAGTTTTGAGAGCAGTGTAGTCGCCATAATCCAGCATTTATACCCAGATAGCGAATATCTGTGTGCTTTTGCTGATAAATTGCCCGATTTTGTGGAGAGATAGGGGCAAAAAGACCTTTCAATTCGGGCGCAACTCAGGCATGATTACTCCCTAGGTAAAAGACGCTTCAAACCCCGTAAACTCAAGGGGATAAAACATGCCCGTAGAGCCCATTGACGCCACCAAATCCGTAGAACGTGCGATCGAAGCCTTTCGCGAAGGGCGTTTTGTCATCGTCGCTGATGATATCGAACGCGAGAACGAGGGCGATCTTGTCATTGCCGCCGAGAAAATTACCCCAGAGACCGTAGCTTTTATGGTGACGCACACGGGTGGTATCCTGACGGTACCGATGACAGCGGAGCGTCTGGACGCTCTTCAGCTGCGGCAGATGGTGGAGCATAACACCGAATCTAACCGTACGGCATTTACTGTGTCTGTAGACTATGTGCATGGAACGACCTCCGGGATTTCTGCCGCTGATCGCGCGAAAACAATCCGTGCGTTGGTGGATCCGGACGCCAAACCCGAGGATTTTGCCCGCCCCGGCCACGTGTTTCCCTTGCGGTATCGCGAAGGTGGAGTTCTCAAGCGCGCCGGTCATACTGAAGCGTCGATAGACCTCTGTCGTCTTTCGGGTATGCAGCCCGCCGCTGTGATTTCTGAGCTTGTCAAAGCCGACGGCAGCATGGCACGCCCTGGTGACTTGGAGAGCTTTGCTGAAGAATATGATATCCCCCTTCTACGTATTGCAGATCTTGTCCGCTACCGGCGCCGTAGTGAGAAGCTTGTACGCTGTATTGCGCAGGCACGCATCCCTACGGAATTTGGTGAATTCACTGCGCATGTTTATGAATCTGTAATTAACGACAGTCAGCATATTGCGCTAGTCCGTGGTGATATTACGGGTAAAGACAACGTCCTTGTACGTGTGCACTCGGAGTGTTTGACAGGTGATGTCTTTGCATCGCGTCGCTGCGACTGTGGAGGCCAGCTTAGCTGTGCAATGAAGCAAATCGCCGAAGAAGACTGTGGCGTCATCGTCTACCTACGTGGTCACGAAGGACGCGGCATTGGGCTTGCGCACAAGCTGCGCGCATACGACCTGCAGGACCAGGGACATGACACTGTCGAAGCCAATGTTAAACTTGGTCTCCCCGTAGACTCGCGAGAATACGGTATCGGCGCACAGATTCTTACAGACCTTGGTGTGACTACCATGCGTCTGATGACGAATAACCCTGCGAAATATGGTGGATTAGAGGGCTACGACCTTGAAATCGTCGAGCGCGTACCCATTCCTCCGGGTGTTCATGAAGATAATGTGCAGTACTTGACGACGAAGAAGAACAAACTCGGTCATCTATTAGAATTGGAAGTGTAAGCATGAAAGAAATCATTGGAAAGTTAGATGCTAAAGGGGCACGCATCGCCATAGTCGCTAGCCGCTTTAATGAGCTTATCACCCGAGGCCTACTTCAAGGAGCCATCGAAGGGTTGCAGCGTTTTGGTGTCGATACCACGGATACACCTGTCGTCTGGGTGCCGGGAGCACACGAGATACCTGTAGCTGCACAACGTCTGGCACAGTCTGGACAATATGACAGTATTGTCTGTCTTGGTGCCGTGATTCGTGGGACGACGACACATTTTGAGTATGTCGCCGGGAATGCTGCTGCAGGCATCAACCAGGTGAGTCTTGAGACAGGTATTCCTGTTATCTTTGGTTTGCTAACACTCGAAACGATTGAGCAAGGCCTTGAACGCGCCGGTTCCAAGTGCGGAAACAAGGGTTTTGAATCTATTGAAGCTGCAATCGAGATGATTAGCCTCATGCACCAGCTCCCTAAAGCTCATAGTGGGACACCCACGAGCGTAGGCTCTGGTCCATTGTTTTCCCGCAGTCCTACCGAGGGGTAGGGAAAGTCGACCTTTGCTGGTTCTAAGGCCCCGTTGAGAGTGTAAAGAAATGGGTGGCGGTGACGAAATGACTATTAGCCCATATGAGTTCGCACATTTTCCGGCGGCCTGAAAGGCCAGCAAGATGTATAGCCCCGGGTGCAGCCCGGGGAAGCTTCAAAATACACTCTGAGCGCTGTAAGTGCGACACATCCATGCGAAACATGTGTCGCACTTACAGCGCTCAAAAGCTTAATTAGGCTACCTGGGGCTATGCCCCAGGCTATACAGGTTACAGCCCTTCGGGCCT
>JAJFMA010000221.1 GCA_021772415.1 Chlamydiota bacterium | reverse complement strand
GGCCACACGCTTAGCTCGCAAACACTGAGAATTTCCTAGAATGTTCTACCGTAGGAAAGGCCCCAAGTGTAGGTGTAGTTCTGGAACGAGACATTCGCTGGAGACCAATCAGGTACACCAGATATGTTGGGGTACTGACCTTTTTTGGTGTTGCGGAAACCTGTCTCTGAGAAGTAGTTGAACTCATTACAGTCGTCAGGTTTCCAGGTCACACCAAAGGAGAGGTAGTCCTGAACAGCATGCAATGTAAGAGCATTGAGGGCGATGTCGGTTCCACCCTTGTCTCTGATGGGATACTGCTCATGGCGATAGCCTATACGACCCGTCCAGCACTCGTTAATGCAGCGTTCAGCACCAATTTTGAAGTTCCACTGATCTTGCCAGCCGAAGCCTGGGCCATTAGATGTTCCAAACAAAGGACTGAAAACCCCAGTAGAGTTTCCTGGGAAGTCGTTACTCCAGCTGTTGATTTGGCTATAGCGACGGTATTCGAAATCTGCCGCTATGATGGTGCAAGGATCGTATTTGTACGACAGACCAAGTCTCCACACCTCTGGGATGTCGAAACCGTGGTCAGCTAGCAAGCCGCGGTAGCGCTTAAAATCACCCATGGACGCTTTAGAGGTCCATGAAGCGCCACCCCATAGGCAGTTGGTAAGTTGCCCAAACCACCCAATCGTGACACCCACACCTTTTGCGTCGTCAGTGCCGCGGTTGGTGACGTTAGCCGGGTCTGCAGATAGCCCGTTGTTAACGTTAGCGATCGCCTCCAAGCCTTCAACTGTCAGCCAGGACGAGTAGAAGTTTAGGCCAATACCAAATGAATGGCAGTCATTGACCTGATACGCACTCGATAGTGTCAGCACTTCGACACGGTAGTCAAACTTCAGCTTATTCCCCATTGGAGCAAGGCCTGTGCCTCCGGAAAAATCCGCAAGCGGCTGACGGTAGCGCGTACGTGTGTGGTCGTAGTTGTTGTACTGTAGACCCAGCGCCCAATCGCAGCAGCAACCCAAACGCCAGTTAATGCCGAAATCGCCATAGGCGTCGAAGTCGCGGTTAGCTTTGAACTTACCTGTCGGCAAGTTCGCTACCGGAGCAGCGGGACGGTCCGAAAGACGGAGCTCCTTGCCCGAGTAGCGCGCTGTAACTCCTACATCAAAGCGCGTATCGGTACAAGTCCCCGTTGCTGGGTTGTAGTAAGGCGTGATGGAATCCTGCGGATACGCAACCGCCGCTCCTCCCATTCCCATCGCTTTTGCGCTTGCGATAGGGCCTGCCGCTTCAACAGTGGCACCTGTCGCCAAGACGGCTGCTACAGCTGCTGCTTTCAGGCAGAACTTCGTTGTCGATTTAAACATGTATCCGCTCCTCTATTTGCATAACACGTCAGCGCCAAAAAACGCTCGACGCCACTCGTAAGACCTAAGCTTGTATCGACTAAAAGCTTTTCTTGTCAACGCATAGCTTAAAGGATCTCCATAGCACCCAAGCAAAAATTCCGTCAACCCATTAGGGAGCGTATCTGGTTCGACGGCCTGAAAGGCCAGTAAGATGTATAGCTTCGGGCGTAGCCCGGGGTACGACTCAAAAAAAACGTCCTGAGCCCTGCAGAGAGTGTAAAGAAATAGAAAAGTAGACTCGAAGTGTTTCTTAATTGGCTAATGTTTAACTACGTAGATTCCCTATAGCGCGAGCGCAGCGAGGGGCATGGAGTGCGGCGCTCCGCGCCGCCTTTTTTGCGTCTATATGTGCCTCACAGGCCTATTTTAGTGTTCGTGACTCCTTATTTGGAGATGCGAACGATTCCAAAGGGCTTTCTGCCGTGCAACGTCGCCAGAATAGCTATCGACATACACTTCTGAAGGTATTTTTTATATCTACGAACTCCACAAAGGCGGCGCGGAGCGCCGCACTCCATGGCCCTCGCTGCGCTCGCGCTATCGGTGTATGTCATTGGTTACTTAAATCTTATAGTTTAAACCTAAGGTCGCGGCGATTTTTTTACACTCTCTGCTTGGTTAAAAAATGTCGTAAATCGAATCTTTGTCTCGGTGGTTTATCTTTCGGCTGTGGGGTATTTCGCATCACCGATCTTGTGCCTGACGACATAGCCTGCTATGCTTAAAGGCCTAAAGGAAGAGCGAGGACTCGACATGGATTTTTGGGCAGTACACGGCATACTATTTTTGCTTTTTATCACATTCTTTCCACGGCTAACGATGCTATTTGCTGTAGCTGTGCCCTTCGGATGGCTGGCGTGGATAGGATGGGTTTTTGTTCCGCACCTGACAGTCGCCATTTTAGCCACGCAGTACTACTGGCACACGAACCCTATCTTGTGCATCATTGCGTGGTTTATTGCCCTAGCGGGTACGGGAGGCGAAGGGAAAATGGTCCATCTCACGGTCCGCCGCTACTAAAGGAGAGTCTCTATGTTAGATCCCCGTATTGCGAAATTGGCCAACACCTTGGTTAACTACTCGTGCGGCGTCAAAGCCGGTGACAAAGTAATCATCGAAGCCATCGACGTCCCCCACGCTTTTACCACCGAGCTAATTCGCGCGGTAACTAAAGCTGGCGGCATACCGCTCGTTAAACTCGACTCCAATGTCATCAAGCGCGCCATGATCGAAACGGGCACAGAGCAGGGCTGGGACATTGTAGCACAGTCCGAGCTTGCCCTAATGAAGCAGGCTGACTGCTACATCGGCGCGCGCGGCAACCACAACGTCAGTGAGCTCAGCGACGTTGCCCGCTCCCAACAGGATCTTTATGAGAAGCGCTTCTACCACCCTGTTCATATTGAACAGCGTGTCAAACACACACGCTGGGTAGTTTTGCGTTGGCCCACAGCATCGATGGCACAGCAGGCGGAAATGTCTACAGAAGCCTTCGAGGACTTCTTCTTCAACGTCTGCGGCCTAGACTACGTAAGAATGCACGATGCAATGCAGCCGCTTATTGAACGCTTAAACAAAACCGACAGCGTCCGTTTGGTGGGTCCCAGCGACACCGACCTCACATTCTCTGTCAAAGGCATTCCTACGATCGGATCGTGTGGCCACCACAATATCCCCGACGGCGAAGTATTTACAGCTCCGGTACGCGATTCCATCAATGGCGTCATCCACTACAATGTCCCCACACTATACCGTGGAGAAACCCACAATGACATTCGACTGGTGTTCAAGAACGGAAAAATTGTCGAGGCGACAAGTACATCGACAGACAAACTCAACGAAGTGCTCGATAGCGACGAAGGTGCCCGCCACATCGGTGAGTTCGCCATCGGCTTCAACCCTTACTGTACACGTGGGATGAAAGACATCCTTTTCGACGAGAAGATGGCGGGGTCGATACACCTCACACCAGGTTTTTGTTACGAAAGCACTGACAACGGAAACCGCTCTAGCATACATTGGGACATGGTGATGCTACAGACTCCGGAGGTCGGCGGAGGCCAAATTTTCTTCGACAACACCCTCATCCGTGAAAACGGACGCTTCGTCACTGAAGACCTACAGGCCCTAAATCCCGAGAGCTTGAAGTAGCCGTGCGTATCTCAATACAGGAGGCATGTCAGCTCCTTGACAATGGAGACGTCGTCGCCGTCCCAACAGAGACGGTCTATGGGCTAGCTGCCAAGGCTAGCGATACAAACGCCATCGCAAAAATTTTCGACCTAAAGAAGCGACCAGCTAACAACCCACTCATTGTTCACCTTAGCGATGCCAGCCAACTTAATGACTATGCCAAAGCGCTCCCCAAAGACGCACTGAAGCTATGCGATACGTTTTGGCCAGGCCCATTAACACTAGTACTAGAAATCCACCTCCAAAGCATCCCCGAGACGGCACGTGCAGGGCTCCCTACCGTAGCATTCCGCGCACCACAGCACCCTCTAGCTCGCGAAATCATCGATGCAATAGGTCCCATCGTAGCGCCTTCGGCAAACGTTTCGGGAAGGCCCTCAGCCACACTCCCTGAGCATGTCGAAGATGATTTTGGCAAGGGCTTTCCTGTAGTCGACGGCGGCTCCTGCAAAACAGGTGTGGAATCTACGATTTTACTACACACGCACTCAAGGTGGCAAATCGTACGCTTAGGTGCACTGCCAGCCGACGCTTTCACAGATACCCTTGGATACACCCCAACAATCGCCCCTACAACACAGTCAGACACTATCGTTTGCCCAGGACGCCTGCATCGTCACTACGCTCCCAAGGCCCTGCTACACCTGCATGAAAACGCTTACGATGGATCCATCCCAGTAGTGTTGGGTTTTGATGACCGCAGCTACCCAGGAGCTAACGCAGTGCTCTCTCTCGGAAATCCCCAACACCCCGAGCAGGCGCTTGCACGCCTCTATGCTACCCTACGCCAACTCGATGCTCTCGGCGCTACCGACGTCTGGGTTGATGCCAAGTTCCCTAGCGAAGGTTTATGGAAAACTCTCAGAGAACGCCTTTCCAGGGCCAGCCAGGCCCAGCACACACCATAAGGATACCGTATGAACATTGATTCTACATGCAACTGCCCGTCGGATGAAAAATTCTATCTTGCCAGCTTTGTAAACGAACACCCACTGGAATCAAGCATCATAGCTCTCGCAGGAGCTGTGTCGCTGCTGGCTACAACGCAGATTGTACGCAGTGGCATAGAACTTACACATCGAACAATATCCGCTCCTATCGATTTGGCTGGATCAGCGTTCCGTACGTTTATGATCATCCCCATTACTATCGTCGCCGGCCTACTTACAGCAGTAGTAGTCGGAACTCTTATGCTGCTATGGTTTGAACTGTCGTCTGTCACCGCATCCTTCGCACTCACGCAAGTCGTAGTGCCTTTAGGCTGCGTCCTCTAGTATCTTTTTGCCCCTGGATGTCATTTCTTCTGGACAAAGAAACGGGAGTGGAGAGATAACGAGTGTAGGAGACATTCAAACCGTCCTACGATATACTGAGGAGGGAACCATGGCGGCAAAGGGCTCTTCTAAATCGGACAATATTTACCATCTTAAAATCGTCCTCGATGACATCGAGCCGTCTATTTGGCGTCTACTTCAGGTTTCAGGCGATGCAACTCTGGCACAGCTTCACGTCTACCTACAAATTGCCATGGGCTGGGAAGGCCAGAACGCCCACCGATTTGTAATGAATGATAGTGTCTACGGGCCTATCTCAGGAGAGTCGGAAGAGACCGATAATGAGCTCGTCGACGAACGCGGCATTACCCTTCATGATGCTGTAGTTGACGGCCAACATCACTTTGCCTACGACTATAACTTCGAAGATGGATGGTGCCATACGGTAAGCATTCTAAAGACAACTAAACCCAAAAAGGATCAAACGTATCCTCTTTGCGAGGATGGTGAACGTAGCGCACCTCCTGAAGGCTGTGGTGGCCCCTATGAGTACGAGAGATTACTCAATATTCTTGAAAATCCCGAGCACTCCCGTTACGTCGATGTAGTCGAGCGATGCGGCGATTTTTTTGACCCAGAAGGCTGTGACCTGGATGATATCAATGAGCTACTAAAGTCTCCGGACAGGCGCTTCGCCAAGTCGTAATTTAAGTCACTAATTGTAATATACTTACGACTACAGACTTCCAACTTTTTTCCAAATACCTTGATTTCTCAATGTCAGATAGCTTATAGCTTACGTCTTGGATCTGTCTGATACAAACTTGAACAAACCTATTTTACGATCCCTAGATGACATGTTCCGCATTGGCCGCTTAAAGAATAGACCGCGCGCGCCCAAAACATGTCTTATGTCTAGAGTGGAAAATAGAGAGATGGCTTAGTGCCCAGACAGTCCCCAGAGACACTTACTGACAACATAATGAGGAGAGAAACACTATGCCAAGATACGTGTATGCGAGCCAGATCCTTCCAGGTAAAGCGGATCTTGTTACACAAGTCTATCGTCAAAAACGCGAACACCCAGAACTCGTTCAAGAGGGCGATGGTTTTCGGCAAGCAATCGGTCTAACGGGCTGGGATTCTTGGATTCACCACTCCCACAGAGGTGATTTTTTCATTCACGGCCTGGAATGCAATGACCTTGAAGAATTGTTTACCAATCTCCAACAGCAGATTCATGAAGGCCACCCTAGAGCATTGTGGTTGAAGGATTTTTATCTAGACATCCTAGGTAAAGACTACTCCCATCCCTCTGCAACACCTGAAGTAGAGCCCGTTCTGAATCTTGATATCCCCGGAGAGCTCAACCAACAACGCCCTATCGTCAGTCGCGGCTTCGTCTATCCGTTACTGCCCACAAAGGTCAACGAACACCGAGAATTTTGCCGTCAATGTGCCGGCGAGCACAGAATGCGCGTGCAAGACTCCTGTCAGCAGTTCGGTATTGTGAAGCATCAAAAGTACATCCAAAAGACTCCACATCAGGACTATGTCGTCATCTACCAGGAAAAAGTTGCCTGGACTCCTGAGGAAGAAAAGCAAGTTTCTGAGAAAGCCGAGCAAAACCCGTCATGGCGCTGGGTTTCTGACGTGCTGAGAAAGCACACTGGGCTTAAGCAAGAGCAACTTAATCCTCGTGTCGAGCCTCTGTGTCGCACC
This sequence comes from Chlamydiota bacterium, assembly GCA_021772415.1. Taxonomy (GTDB): domain Bacteria; phylum Chlamydiota; class Chlamydiia; order Chlamydiales; family JAJFMA01; genus JAJFMA01. Next base: position 1,921 of record JAJFMA010000221.1, on the reverse strand, counting down.
ACACCACAGCAGGTAAACGACTGGCGCCCTCTCGCTACTGCTACGACATAACAAATGCGCTCGTGGTGCCCACAACGCTGTGGGCACCATCAATGACGACAGGGTAGGCGACGATGACTGAGGACACAAAAAGCAGCACCTCTACAACAATCATTGGGCAGTATTTGCTCGACCGCCTATACGACTATGGCCTGCGCCATATGTTTGGAATTCCGGGCGATTATATCATCCGCTTCAACAAACTCGTCGAAGAGCATCCCATCGAATTTATCAATGCTACACGAGAAAACACCGCCGGCTACATGGCCGATGCCTACGCTCGTATTCAAGGCATAGGAGCGGCATGCATCACTTATGGGGTAGGTATTAACATCGTCAACGCCGTCTCCCAAGCGTACGTTGAAGGCTCCCCACTTGTAATCATCTCTGGGGCTATGGGCACCCAAGAAGGCAGAAAGGGGAATGCCCTACACCACCTTATCAATGAGCCTGGAGACTGCGGCTTAGACACAACGCAGCGCGACATTTTACGTCACGTCACCATCTCGCAGGCGATCCTTGACGATCCCTTTTTGGCGCAACTCCACATCGACACTACTCTGGATCAGTGCGTCCATGAAAAGAAACCCGTCTACATTGAGCTTCCCAGGGATTGTGTCCACGCACAGATCACACCGAGCCCCGACTGGCCAGTCCAGGGCCGCCCTGAAACAAATCCTAAAGCCCTTGATGCTGCCATCGCAGAGGTCCACCAGGCCCTCGAGACCAGCAAATATCCCATTATTTGGGCAGGGCATGAGGTGCGCAACAGAGGCCTGTCTCAGGCACTCCTGCGTTTTGCCGAGGCTCGGGGCATCCCTATCGTTTCATCACTGCTAGGAAAGACCGTCATCGACGAGCATCACCCTCTGTTCGTAGGCGTCTATCAGGGGGAGATGAGCCGCCCAGAGGTTCTAGAAGTCACGCAAAAATGTGACTGCGCACTAGTTTTAGGTGTCATGCTCTCGGATATTGACACTGGAATGTTTACGGCGGATCTCTATGAATTCAAGCAGGTTGTTGCGGGCCCGCAAGGCGTTTCTATAGGCTACCATTGCTATCCCGACGTACGTTTTGAAGACTTCTTAAACGGCCTCTGGCGAGGCCCAGCGGTTCCACTGAAACTCAATGCACCGTCAGCGAGCAGCTTAATTCCCGAAGCATTTGAAGCTAAAGCCGAAACAGCGATTACATCCAAACGCGTCTTCGATGCTCTTCAAAGCTTCCTCGACGACGACTGTTTTCTCGTCACTGATGTTGGAGACTGCCTCTTTGGCGCTACCGACCTGGTTCTCCACGAGAACTCCTTCATGGCATCAGCCTACTTCGCCACACTGGGTTTTGGTACCCCTGGCGCCGTCGGCGCCCAGGTTGCGCTCCCAAACAAGCGTGTTATCGGCCTTGTAGGTGACGGTGCCTTCCAAATGACGGCGACAGAGCTCTCCACCGCCGCGCGCTATGGCCTTGATCCCATCATCATCGTCTTAAACAACCACGGGTACGGCACCGAACGCCCACTGCTTGAAGGGGCCTTTAATGACATCCAAAACTGGAATTATAGCAAAATTCCAGACGTCATCGGCGCCGGAGTAGGACTGCGCGTCACAACCGAAGAAGAGTTCAGAGACGCTCTCACCAGAGCGCGTGCTGACCGGGGAACACTGTATGTCATTGAAGTCGAGCTAGGAAAAACAGACTTCTCTCCAGCAATGGAGCGCTTTTCCGCTCTTGTCAGCAAACGCATCTAACGAAGACGTAAGTCCCTCTAACACAGATAAAAAACTGCGAAGGGTAGATATCGGGGATGCTGTACCTCTCATCCGGTCTCTGTGGCTCGATCTCGACTTTCGACATTTTCATCATAAAAAAATGTAGGTTAACA
>JAJFMA010000023.1 GCA_021772415.1 Chlamydiota bacterium | reverse complement strand
CCGTGTTCACGGCAGAGTCCCATAAGGGCGACAAAATAGTCACGAGATCCAGGGTAGAATCCACCTTCACCTTGGACAAGCTCAAAAAACATTGCAGCATGCTGGTGTGGGTGGCGGGCAAAGTGCTTGTTGAGGACATTGACGGCTCTGCGAGTGCTTCCTTCTGGGTCAAGGGCGTCGTAGAACGGGACGTAGTCCACTTGAACGTTGTTGGGTAGTCCCGTGCGGTATTTAGGCCGGTCTGTTAGCTGCGAAAGTGCCCAGGTCCGCCCCATAAAGCAGTTTTCCAACGCTAGCAGACGGTGCTTCGGGTGCTTTTTGTGGAAGGCTAGCTTTAGAGCATTCTCGTTGGCCATCGCTCCGCTGGTTGTCAGAAAGCAGTGGTCAATACCGGAACTCTTCACGAGCAGCTCCGCAAGCTCCAAGGTATCCGCATTTTGTTGCAGATGCCCCTGCATGACGGTGTTACCCAGTGCAGCATCTAGGGCTGCATCTATAAGGCCTGGGTGGCTGTGCCCAAAAAAATGTACCCCAATGCCGGTAATGAAATCGTATTTAACGCTACCGTCTAATAGCTCAACTAGTGGACCACGGCCAATTCCGCTTCCAATATACGGAAAGTACGTTGCAGCCCCGCGGGCTTCAGCAAGTCTCTGGAGGAGGTCCTGAAAGCTCTCCAATTTGTCTGCGGACGGCGCACGCACGCCATCGAATTTCTTTTGAGCGTCTCCAAGAGCCTCTGATACGAGTGCTTTAGCTTGTGCTATTCGAGGATCTTGGTGAAATATGTCTGCTATGCAATGACTCACAAGGCTACTCCTTTTCTGGAATTTTAATGTTCCCAGATGCTAGCTGGAGTAGTAGTACTGCCACGAGCTTGGCACGTTCCACTAGGCGCGTAGTATCGATGTACTCGTCGGTGGTGTGGATGCCTCCTCCTATAGCTCCGAGAGTATCGAAGCATGGCAGACCTTCGCTAGCTAGGGTGTTTCCATCGCACACGCCACCAGATGTTTTCCATGACATTGGTGGTAGACCCAGTAACTCAGCGCAGGCACTGACTTCTGAGAAAAGAGCCTCTGTTTGCGGTGTGAAAGGTTTTGGTGCGCGGTAGGAAGCACGATGTAGTTCAATCGACAATGCATCGCTATTTTTTCTGGCACGCTCGACAATGGCTGTGATGTCTCTTTCAGTTTTGGCAAGGGCCTGTTTGGTGACAGCCCTTACCCCAAAGCGAACGATGGCGAGATCAGGAACGATATTTACAGCGTCGCCAGCGCGTAGGGTACCAATATTTAGGGTGGTTCCATCGTCGTTGTCGTTGAGTTCAGAAAGCTCCTTAAGCAAGGGCAGGAGAGCTACAAGGGCATTAATTCCTTCATCAAAAGCACGTCCCGAATGGGCTGCACGACCTCGCGAAACGACGGTGTAGACGGCAGATCCTTTGCGTGCACTCACGTGGGAACCATCGGGGTATGGGGGTTCAAATACGAGCCCTAGATTATAGTTCTTTGCGCGCTCTTGAAGAAGTGGTGCTGAACTCGGAGAGCCCACTTCTTCGTCGGGGTTTAGGAACACTTCCCAGCCAAGATTTTCTGCTAGTGAACTGCGCTCGAGACACTCTAAAGCAATGAGCATGATCACTAAGCCACCTTTGATATCTGCAACACCCGGGCCCCGTAATGTGTGACGATCTAGGCGTTCACAGCGCTGAAACGGGCTGTGCTCACCGAATACGGTGTCCATGTGCGCACTAAGTATGACCTTACGCTGTGCTTCGGGACGTTTGACGATGGAAAGAGCCGGTCCTACGCCTTGCTCGTGGAGGTCACCATCTTCTCCGACAACCTTCCTAGGAGCGAGGGCAATGACTTGTGTACGGCCTTGCAGCGATTCAAAGGCGTCGCGCAGGGTGCCGCACATCGCTTCTAGGCCTCTGGTGTTATCCGACCCAGAGTTGATATTTGCCCAGGCTTCCACCAAGGCTTCCATTCGAGCGCCTTGTGTCTCTATCCAATTTAAGCTTTCTTGAAGGTGCTCCACTAATGTGCTCCTGTATAGAGAACTCTTGTAATCTACACTTTAGATCAAGAATCTCTTAGGTTTCCAGAAACTCTTTTCATGTTTGTCTTTTCTATTGCTGTCTTTCCTCTGTAGTAGATGTCTTTGACGCTCTTGAGTATGTGTTCAATCTCACTAATTACTAACGTGTTGCATCGTAAATGTTCACTGAGTAGGCTGCTTAAATTCACAACCGATGCGTATCTGTGACACATGTTTTTCGTGTTAATGTGTCGTCTCTCTGGAGTGTCAAGAAACCTCAACGTGCTATCCATCTGAAGAACCCAACGGACTCAGATAATATGGCCTAGGGCACAGCCCTGGGAAGAGAGGTGTCATATCATCGCACCCTTTCAGGGTGCAAATTGTTTTCACATTTACCCAGGGCGTTGCTCTGGGCTGTAACATTTGAGCCCTTCTGGCTCAAAGAATGGGCATATTCAGGTTTCTTTACACTCTCGTAGGTGCGACACATGTTTCGTGTATCGTCAACAAGCCGCATGCCAAACGGCTCGCCATGCACACGATGGAAACGCACAATTAAGGGCCTAAGTCTTTTACTTTAACTTTTAATGAGCAATCGGTAAGGTCTGGATCACGTGGGGGTGCTGAGCGCTTCCACCGCTCCCTGCTCCTTTCCGTGGAGCTAGCCAGGAGGCAAGAATGGAGGGTGATTTTCATCGTGTGGTGAAGAAGACTTTGGCTAAAAAGCCAGCGTGTTACGTATTGATTACATGCGATGAGCCTGAGGATGACGGCCACATGCAAGTGCGTCTTTCCTACGAGGGAGACGCTGATCTTGCCTCTTACCTGCTACAAGGGGCTCAGTCGTTTTTGGATGAAGAATGTGACCGAGACGACGATGAAGCCGAACGCAACCCAAGCGTCTTTGCCTCCTCCTGAGTCATTCGTACATTCCTAATTGAACTCTAATGCGTCAGCGCGCTGGTATTTTGTTGCGCGATATAGTATGAACGAGAGAGTGTTAGGGAAAATTTTATTCTGTCTCTCTTGGGCGAAGCCGGAAGGTAGGGGTGTTTGTTGATGTTCAAGAATCAATCCATTCGTTTTCAGTTTGTTAGCTCCTTGGTCATCGTATCCTTGTTTTTGGTCGCTGTGACAGGCTTTGGATTTCGCAGTGCTTTGCAGACGCGCCATACCCTGGATCACTTCTATAATGAGCTTTTTCGCTCTGTGAGCAAGTTGCAGGTCATCCAAGATATCTACGACAGCATCGTGCGCATGTCTATTCACCGCCTGCTCACGAAAACTATGGATGGCGATGATGTTGTCGATGTCGTGGATGAAGCGAGCAGCGCCATTGAAGAGCACTGGAAAACCTACATGGAATCCGAGCGTGCGAGCGACAGTGGAGAGCGCCATCTACTGAATAACGAATATGAAAACGCTATGGATAGCGTGAACGTCGCGTGGCTAACCCTTAAAGGCATCATTAGAGAGGGAGACGGTGCACGCGTTGAAAAGTATATTATCGAAGATCTGTATCCACGAATGGATGCACTACGTCGCAGACAGTCCCAGTTGTTAAATCGATGGATGGATCAGCTAGACACCGACAGGCAGGTGGCGGAAGAGCAGGCTGCGATGACTCGTATCGGTCTTTGGCTTTCGTCTATTCTTGGGATATTAGCGGTCATAGTACTGGCTATTCTTGGGGTGCTACGTATCACCCGTTCGGTCAACGCTGTAGCAACGCAAATCGACGAGATTCATGCTAACCAGGCGGATCTTACTAAGCGCCTCGTCCTGGTCAGGAATGACGAAACCAATAAGGTCTCGCTGAAGTTTAACTACTTTCTCGATGGTATGCTGGGGACTTTGCGACGCGTAAAAATCTCAGGTTTGGCTGTAGCAACCGCAATGCCAGCTATCACCGAGCGCGCCCAGGATATTTCGCGACGTGTCAACGATTTTGGTAACTTCACCACCGAGGTTGGCGCTACAGCAAACGAGATTTCTGCTACGTCACAGGAACTCGTAAAGCTGATGACTGACGTCTCCGATACCGCCACCAAAACCGCTGAGCTGGCGACGTCAGGGCAGAGCGAGTTGGGGGGGTTGGAGACCACGATGTCGCAGATGGAAGAGGCATCCCGACAGATTTCCAAGCGATTAGCGGTCATTAGTGAAAAGGCTGCCAACATCACCACCGTTGTCACTACCATTAATAAGTTTGCCGATCAGACAAATCTGCTGTCTCTAAATGCCTCGATTGAAGCGGAAAAGGCCGGGGAGTACGGCCTTGGATTTGCTGTGGTAGCCCGTGAAATTCGTCGCCTAGCCGACCAGGTGGCTCTTGCAACCTTGGATATTGAGCAGATGGTCAAAGAGATGAAATCGGCGGTGTCTTCGGGTGTCATGGAAATGGACAAGTTCACCGATGAGGTGCGTAACGATGTCCGCGACGTGCGTAATATCGGCACGCAGCTGACTCAGATCATCGAGCATGTACAGACGCTATTACCGTGTTTCGAGTCGGTTCACGGAGCCGTGCAGGCGCAAGCTGACGGCGCCCAGCAAATTAGTGACTCGATGGTGCAGTTGAGCGAGGCTGTGGACCACACATCGGGGACTCTTCGTGATGCGACTAACACTGTCTCTGAACTTTCCCAAGCCTCCAATGACCTTCAAAAGGAGATTGGAAGTTTTCGAGTAGATATGACTTAGGGAGGCTCCAATGTTAATGCTTCTGTTCTACATTGGAGACGAACGCTACGCATGTGAGTGTGATCATATTCTGGAGATTATTCCAAAGATAGAGTTGAAGGCGGTAACCCACACTCAGCCCTATGTTAAGGGAGTTCTTAACTACGCTGGGTCGCCAGTACCGGTCGTGGATTTTAGTATGTTATGCGATGGTCGGAGCAGTGCCCCCTATTTGAGTACACGAATAATCATCCTACGTCGAAACAAGGGCGACGATGTCGTTCAGACTCTCGGACTCATGGCAGAACGGGTGACAGATACTATCGGTCACAAGTTAGAGGACTTCTCTGATTCAGGTGTTCGTTTGCGCGATGCCCCATACTTGGGGGGTGTTCTTCACGATGAGCATGGAATCATCCATAGTGTAGTGGTAGACAAACTGTTTGACACCGTCGATCAGGTGCTATGCTGACGCCGAGGAAGTGATGGAGACTGACAGCGACTACACAGACATCATGCAGCACATTGAGCGGCGAACGGGGATAAAGCCCAGCGGTGTCGGCAAGCCGACGTGGGTGCGATCCATACGGAAGCGCATGGAGGCATGTGAGAGTTCCAATATAGACGCATACGCTCGCCTTGTGGCATCGTCACCTATTGAACGTCAAGAGCTTGTAGAGTTGATTGTTGTGCCGGAAACCTGGTTTTTTCGGGATAGCCCAGGCTTGGATTTCTTTCTAAGTCAAGTGCTAGAGGCTGAAAAACGAGGGCGACGCAAACCGTGGCATGTCTTAAGCTTAGGCTGTGCCACGGGAGAAGAACCTTATAGCATCGCTATGATGCTGGCACAGGCCGGCATCCCCCTGTTACGCTTTAGTGTTGAGGGAGTGGACATCAGTCGACGTGCTTTAGAACGTGCCCGAAAGGGTGTCTACGGCTCAAGGGCTTTTCGAGGAAGCTCTGTCCTTCCATATCGCAAGAACTTCCTTCGTACGGAGGAAGGCAGCGAGGTTAGGAGAGATCTCCGTCAACGTGTCGCCTTTCGCAGCGCTAATATATCTGATCTGTCCTTTGGATTCAGCGCGCGCAAATATGACTTTGTCTTCTGCCGTAATGTACTCATCTACTTTAGCTCAGACGTACAAGATCGAGTGCTGACAAATGTCTCGCGACTTTTAGAACACGACGGCTATCTGCTTCTTTCGCCAACGGAAAGTGAGTTGGTGCGCCTAAAGGGCTACCCACATACAGGGCCGAGGCTCGCTTGTGCGCATCAGCTGCATGCTACGGATTCCGTTGTGCCTCGTACGATTGTTACTACGGACATAGAAAAAGACATCGAGTCTGTCGAACCTGTCCAGGCTCGAGAAACGGAAACAGAAGTGCAACAAGCACCTGATCCGCTAGTAGAGGCTCAACAACTTGCAAACGAGGGGCATCTAGATGCTGCCTGGCAACTTTGCCTCGGATGTCTCAACTCAGGGAAGAATGAACCGGCACTGTACTATCTAATGGGAGCATTGAAGATGGCTCAACATTCTGATAATGAAGCCGAAGAGTTCTTCAGAAAGGCAGTATATCTCTCTCCTACGCACTACGATGCTTTGGTGAATTTGGCTTTGATTGCTGAGCGCAAAGGGCTCAACGAAGAGGCCTATAGACTTTGGCTACGCGCGCGCAAATGCTCTACGGACGATTCCGAAACAGAGGGAGTAGTAGCTTATGGCAGATCCTGACGCCCCGAAAAGTCCGCAATTCGCGTTCTTGCACTCGAGTCCTGTGTCTACAGAATCGTCAGCGGACCGCCTACTGTGTCGCAACGCTCCAGGAGGCTATCTGGAGGATTGGAAGGATTTTGTTAGCAACGAACATGATGAGCTAGCAAATGAGCATACCTGCCCACTGGTGGTCTTTAAGGTGTGTGACGAACTCCTTGCCATTCCGACTGCAGTTGTTGGGCAGGTCACAGACTTGAAGCCGGTGCATCAAATTCCTCATCAGCGTGGATCGATCATTCGAGGCGTCACTAATGTCAATGGGAGGTTGCGACTTTTTATGTCGATGTCGCGCATGTTGGAGATTGGCGGAGACGAACATGCCCTCGGGAAGAAGTCTAAAAAGCCGATGATGGTCATTGAGAATGAAGGTGAAGTCTGGGCTTTTGCTGTGGCGGATGTATGCGGCACACACAATTGTGATCTACGCACCATGAAAAACGTGCCTGTAAATGTAGCCAAGTCTACAGCAAACTATCTCAGAGGTGTCTTTGCGTGGCAAGGGCATGACGTGGGGCTCATCGACGACGAACTCCTATTCTTTAGCTTGCGGCGAGGTGGAAAGTGAGTGAAACACCAGGCGAAGACGCCGCAGACAACTCGATACTTCATCTCTTTAGAAGGGAGCTGGAAACTCATACGCAGACACTCGAACGTGGGGCAACTGCCTTACAGAAAAATGAGGGTGTGGCAGAAGCAATAGATAAAGTGCTTGAGGCCGCACGTAACATTCGTGGTTCTGCCAAACTCATGCAGCTGAGTCCTTTATCGGACTTGGGGACGGCGCTCCAAAAACTGATGCAGCCTGTCAAAAGCGGAGATGCTAGCACAATACAGGCTAGTGTTCCCAAGCTCGAGAAAGTCAGCAAGCTGCTTACGGAACTTCTTCAGATGGATGACGTTCATCTTTGCAAAGTTGAGGAGTGGGATTCACAGCAGCTCAAGAGCTTAGAAGAGGCTACTGCCAGCCTTGAGTCTCACAGTGCCGCCGACGAGGCGGAAACTTCTACGCAACAGGCTGCAGCTTCGGGTCAGACCGTCGCAGTAGAGACGCTACCACCAAATGGTGATGACACCTCGGTGCCAACGGATGCCACAACCCAGGAAGCTTCTGGGCAGTTGATGGCAGATGAGCAAATTATCGGCTTGTTTTTTGTCGATCTCGAGTCTCAGACTGGGTCCCTCAACGAAGGCCTACTTTCCCTGGAAGGCGATGCGCACAACTCCGAAGCACTAGAGAGTTTGATGAGGGCCGCGCATTCAATCAAAGGTGCTGCACGAGTTCTGGGCTTATACGAGGTAATAAATCTCGCTCACGCGCTGGAAGATGCATTCTCTAGAATTCAACAAGATGCCACCAAATTTGATGGTAACCTCACAGACGCACTGTTTGCCGCAGTAGATCTACTCGGATCTCTCAGTAAGTCCGGATCTGTGAATGTGGGAATGTGGGTGGCATCGCAACGCGAAACTATGGAGCGACTTGCGGCTCAGCTATCCAGCGATGCCCCTCAGCCCTCCCCGCCTCAACACAAGGACGCTCCCCCTACTCCAACACCAGCGCCGGCTGGTGCGGCGGATCCCGTTTTTGTTGTGACTCCTTCGCCTTCTGCACCGCCCAAGCCTTCTCCATCCCAGGGCGTCAAGGCTACCTCGGCGCCGGTAGCAGTAGCTAATGACGCTGAAGACGCTGCTCCAAAAACTTCCGCAAAACGACTTGAGCAAGCACAGACGGCAGGCTCTTCTAATACACGCGATCGTGTTGTTAGAGTGAGTGCCGACTACCTCACGCAGCTTATGGGTTTGGCTGGGGAGCTACTTGTGGAGTCCCGTTGGCTGCATCCCTTTTCCGACGCTCTTATGCAGCTAAAGAAGACCCAGTACGAACTGTCAGGCCTTGTCGACGAACTGCGTGGGTTTCTGAGTGAAAAGATTCTCGGCGAAGAGGGAGAGCGTTACCTCATGGAGATGCAACAGAATACTCAGCTCTGCCGTGAGAATCTAACCAATCATCTGGATCAGCTGGAGTCTTTTATCAGGCGTCATGCGACCCTGTCCGATCGGCTCTATCGTGAGGTCATTGCAAGCCGCATGTGCCCCTTTGGCGATGGGGTTGAGGCGTTTCCACGTATGGTGCGCGACGTAGCGCGGCAGCTCCGTAAGAAGGTTAGTTTCGAGATTATTGGGCGGTCCACGTCCATTGATCGCGACATACTAGACAAGCTTAAGGCCCCACTCAATCATCTTTTACGTAATGCTATCGACCATGGCATTGAGTCCCCAGAGGAACGTGAGGCCGCGGGCAAAGAACCGGTGGGGCATGTTCGGCTTGAAGCACGACACCGTGCTGGCGTTCTTTGTATCACTGTTGCAGACGATGGCCGGGGGATTGACTTAAATGAAATACGCCAACGTGTAACGGAACGGAAGCTCATTGATGTGGGGATGGTTGAACATCTTACCGAAGCGGAGCTCCTGGATTTTCTGTTCCTTCCTGGATTTTCCACATCTAAGGATGTCACCGAAATCTCTGGACGAGGTGTAGGCCTCAATGTAGTTCAAAATATGGTGCACGAGGTCAGCGGACAGATTCGTGTGACAGGAAAGAAGGGAGAAGGAATAGTCTTTCATCTTCAGCTCCCGCTTACGCTTTCGGTACTGAGAGCTCTACTGGTGGAAATTGGCGGCGAAGCGTATGCATTCCCTCTAGCGCGGATCGAGCGCTCTATGGTCATCGATCGCGAGCAGGTCCAGGTTGTGGAAAATCGGCAGTACTACAATTTCGAAGGGCAGAATATAGGCTTGATTCCGGGGTATCGAGTTCTCGAATTGGAGCAAGCACATCAACATGGGCATGATCTTTCCGTAGTGATATTAAGTGATGGCTTTAACGCCTATGGTGTCGTTGTCGACCAACTGCTTGGTGAACGAGAGCTTGTTGTCCAGGAGCTGGATCCACGACTTGGAAAAGTCTCGGATATCGCATGCGGGGCATTTATGGAAGATGGCTCGCCGATTTTGATCATTGATGTCGAAGACATGGTGCGCTCGGTAGATAAGTTGCTTTCTTCTGGAGGTCTAGGCCAGCTAACGGAAAGTCAGGATGATGACTCAGGTGAACATCGAAAACGCATTCTTGTTGTGGACGACTCCATCACCGTACGTGAGGTTGAGTGCCGTATTCTGGAAAATCAAGGTTACGCCGTAGATGTTGCCGTCAACGGGGTTGATGGGTGGAATACCGTCCGCATAGGTGATTACGATCTTGTAATCACCGACGTTGACATGCCACGAATGAATGGCATCGAGCTAGTACGTCACATCAAAGGTGATGCTCGACTGCGTAACATGCCTGTCATGATTGTCTCCTACAAGGAGCGCAGCCAGGACCGAATGCTGGGCCTAGAGGCAGGGGCTAACTACTACCTAGCTAAAAGTAGCTTCCATGACGACCGTTTCTTGGAGGCCGTTAGGGATCTCATTGGGGAAGCGATGGCTACTTAGACCCGAATTACCACCCAAGCCTTGGGTAGGACCCAGCAAAGGTACTCAGATACGAGCTTGGGTGGCAATGAGGGTCTTTGGTTGTCAAAGAAATACTGGATGTGGTTCAACAGTAGGTGGTGACGCAGATCAGCCCAGGAGATTTAATTGCGAGTAGCAATCGTTAATGACATTGTGATGGCAGCAGAGGTTCTTAAGCGCCTAGTGCTTACGATCCCTGGGTGCGAAGTTGCCTGGGTAGCCTACGACGGCGCTGAGGCCATAGACAAGTGTGTGGCTGACACCCCTGACCTCATCCTCATGGACCTGATCATGCCACATCTCGACGGCGCAGCCGCAACACGTCAAATCATGGAACGCGCACCCTGCGCCATTTTGATTGTGACGGCTAGTGTTTCGGGTAACGTGAGTCAAGTGTTTGAGGCGATGGGGTATGGGGCTCTTGACGTCACCGCGATGCCGGTGTTAGGCAATAACCCCAACAGCCCTGGGGCCCAGAAGCTGCTGCATAAAATCAAGATGATGCACCGACTGATTGGTAAAGAAGCCGAGAGTAATGTCGCGGCGGCGCAGTCGGCACTTGAAACAATGTCTGCCCCAGCCGAAGACGTTCCCCCCTTAGTGGTTTTGGGTGCGTCAACCGGAGGGCCTCTGGCGTTGAATACAATATTAGCGGATATCCCTTCAGAGTTTCCTGCGGCATTCGCAATCGTTCAGCATGTCGATGGGCCCTTCGCCGAGAATCTTGTGAGTTGGCTCAACGAACAGTGCCCTCTAACAGTTGAAATAGCCCGTGAAGGAGCCGTTCCAAGGGCCGGTGTTGTTTTGGTGGCGGGAACCTCCAATCACATGACTCTTACACGAAGTCGGAGGATTCACTATACGTCACAGCCTGAAAGTAGTGTCTATCGGCCGTCTGTAGATGTCTTCTTCGACAGCGTCGCGCAGTATTGGCCTGGTAAAGGTGTTGGCGTATTGCTTACCGGTATGGGAAGGGACGGTGCCAGAGGCCTTAAAAACCTTCGGGATCGAGGATGGCATACTATCGCACAAGATCAAGAAAGCTGCGTCGTCTATGGCATGCCCAAGGCTGCAGTAGAGCTTGACGCCGCCAGTGCGGTGTTGTCGCTGGATGAGATCGCTAAGGAAATTGTCAGTGTTGCATCTGCCGAAACAACTCCGGTAGGAGGAGCAACATGACTGAAGTAGCTGTGGGAGACGCAGCCTTATCGCAGGTACTAGAGACAAATCAACGTACATCAACAATTAGAGTCCTTCTTGTCGATGACCAAAAGGTGATCATCGAAAGTGTGCGGCAGATGCTCTCGGGTGACAGCGATATCGAGTTCCATTACACCCAAGATCCTTCCGAGGCGTTGCAGCTTGCCGAAGAAGTTCAGCCTACTGTCATTTTACAAGATCTGATGATGCCTGAAATCGACGGCTTGGTTCTTGTGAAGTACTTTCGTGCCAACGCTAAGACGCGTCAGGTGCCAATGATCGTTCTTTCTGCCGAAGAGGAACCTAAGATCAAAGCTAAAGCATTCGAGCTTGGAGCTAACGACTATGTCGTTAAACTCCCTGATAAGGTTGAACTCATCGCACGTATTCGTTACCACTCACAAAGTTACAATCGTCTGCTCGAACGTAATGAAGCCTATAGCCGCCTCGAACAAAGTCAGGAAGTTCTCAAAAATGAACTTGCCGATGCCGCCGAATACGTACGCACGCTACTCCCAGAGCCTCTTCACGACGGGAGAGTATCGGCGATATGGCGGTTCATTCCTTCTGCAATGTTGGGCGGCGATTCCTTCGGCTATCATTGGCTTGATGATGACCACTTCGCTATCTACCTGTTGGACGTATGTGGACACGGTGTGGGCGCGGCTTTGCTATCTATTAGCGTAACTAATGTGCTGCTTACTCAGGCTTTAGCCAATACCGATTTCTATCAGCCTCATGAAGTTCTAGGAGCTTTAAACGAGGCCTTTCAGATGGAACAGCATCGCAACATGTTTTTCACTATGTGGTATGGGGTATATAACGCCAAAACACGTAGGCTCCTCTACGCTTCCGGAGGTCACCCACCTGCGGTGTTGATCTCTGGTTCTGGCCCCCACGATCAACAGGTGCACATGTTGAAAACCCCTGGACTAGTTGTGGGAGGGATGCCAGGAACATCCTTCACCAGTGATGAGGTCGAAGTGGGAGCGTTCAATAAGCTTTTTGTTTTCAGTGACGGAGTATACGAACTTTCTGGAGTCGAGGGTATTGTTGTGGAACTCGACGATCTAGCAGACTTCATGGCCAAGGAATGCTCTGACCAGAATGAAGATCTGGAACGTATTCTCACCCTCGCCAGAGATACCAATTTGGGAAGGCCTTTCCCCGATGATTTCTCCCTCCTGCGCGTCCAGTTCGAACAGTAACACGCCGCTCAAACACGCTTGTGCATTTTAGCGATTATCAATACAAAAATAGCCAGAGAACAGAGAGCGACGTCACTTTTCGTCTTAGTCGCCTGTAATTTTTTAACAGGAAAAGAGGAAAGAGAGGAATAGAGGTAAACTTCATAGCTGTATCGGCTGCC
>JAJFMA010000220.1 GCA_021772415.1 Chlamydiota bacterium | reverse complement strand
TGCGTCTACATGTACCTCACAGGCCTATTTTAGTGTTCGTGACTCCTTATTTGGGGATACGAACGATTCCAAAGGGCTTTCTGCCGTACAACGTCGCCAGAATAGCTATCGACATATACTTCTGAAGGCACTTCTCATATTCACGAACTCCACAAAGGCGGCGCGGAGCGCCGCACTCCATGGCCCTCGCTGCGCTCGCGCTATTATCGCACGTCTATGATTATTAGCGCCTTATGTATAGGACGCAAAGTCACGGCCATTTCTTTACAGTCTCGTTGGGGCTCAAACTCATGTTTCACTCTACCCCACCCTCACGGGTGGGGCTATCATAAGACGGCCCGTTGGGCCTCATAAGAATATAGAGCTATCGCAACTAATTCGGAGGTTTCCTATCGCCCTTGTAAGGGCGGCAGATAAAAAACGCGCGCTGACGCGAAGGGGCTTACGCCCCTTTGCGCTTGCGCTCGTGTTCTTTGAGAAAAATCTTACGCATACGTACGGATTTTGGCGTAACTTCAACGAGTTCATCGTCTTCGATGTAATCGATGGCCTGCTCTAGTGTAAATGCACGTGGCGGCGCGATCAAAGCGTTGCCGTCTTTGCCAGAAGCACGGAAGTTTGTCAGCTGCTTGGCCTTACACGTGTTCACGACAAGGTCGTTGTCGCGGCTGTGTTCTCCAACAACCATCCCTTCATAGGTGTCTTCTCCGGACTTCACAAAAAGAATACCTCGACTCTGCAAAGTCTCGAGTGCGTAGTCGTTGCTTCTTCCCGAACTCATCGAAATCAAGACACCTTTCTTACGGCGAGGAATAGGTCCTCTCCACGGCTGAAACGACTCAAATATCGACGTCAGAATTCCCAAGCCACGCGTCACCGTCAGGAACTCATTGTGGTAACCCATCAGACCACGTGTAGGCATCAAAAACTCCATCGCCGTCAAGCCATGCTCGTTGGTGCTAAGCGACTGCATCTCACCCTTGCGGCGGGCGAGCTCTTCGATGATAGAGCCAGAAAATTCCTCTGGCACCTCGATGTGCACGCGTTCGATAGGTTCGCAGCGCTGCCCTTCGACTTCTTTAACGATAACTTTAGGCTTAGAAACGCTCAGCTCATAGCCTTCGCGACGCATCGCCTCGATCAATACTGAAAGGTGTAGCTCCCCACGACCTGCGACGGTCATAGCTTCGGAGCCGCCCTCGAATTCTTCAATCGACAGCGAGATATTTGAGCGCTTCTCTTTGAGGAGGCGCTCCTTGATTTTGTTGTAGGTGACATGCTTGCCTTCACGCCCAGCAAAGGGGCTAGAGTTGATCATGAAGTTCGCCGAAACGGCAGGCTCATCCAAAGCAATAGGAGGTAAGACCTGCGGATGCTCTGGGTGGCAGATGGCGTCACCAAGCATGATTTCTCCGATACCAGAGATACTGACGATATCTCCCGCTACAGCCTCGTCAACGGTGACTCTTTCAAGGCCATCATAGATCTCTACGCGTGTAAGCGTCGCGCGCTGCTTTTTGCCTTCGCTGTCGACGCTGACAACCTGCTGTCCCTGCTTCACAGTACCTTGTAGGATACGTCCCGTGGCCTGCCGACCAAGGTAGTCGTTATATCCAATAGTCATTGCCTGCATCAACAATGGCGCCGTTGCATCACCTTCAGGAGCCGGTACGGCATCGAGAACAAGCTGAAAAAGAGGCTCTAGATTGTCTTTAGGATCATCGATGTTCGCCATAGCGTAGCCACCAACACCAGAAGCGTAGCAATGCTGGAAATCTAGCTGCTGGTCGTTAGCGCCAAGCTCAACGAAGAGATCAAAAGTCTCGTTCAAAACACGGTCTGGATCGGCATGCGGCTTGTCGATCTTATTGATGACAACGATAGGTGTCAGACCCATCTTCAAGGCCTTAGACAACACAAAACGCGTCTGGGGCATCGGCCCCTCCTGCGCATCAACGAGGAGCAACACGCCGTTGACCATCCCTAGAACTCTTTCGACTTCACCAGAGAAGTCCGAGTGCCCCGGGGTGTCGATGATGTTAACCTTAGCTTCACCATACGAAATGCCGGTGTGCTTAGCATATATCGTAATACCACGTTCACGCTCCTGGTCGTATGAATCCATCACACGCTCGGGTATCGCCTCGTTACTACGAAAGACATTGGACTGTTTTAACATCGCATCGAGCAAGGTCGTCTTGCCGTGGTCAATGTGTGCGATGATGGCGATATTGCGGATATTTTGGGCTTTGGACATGGTAATCACAACTTTTTTTATTTACCGAATGTGTATAGTATAGTAGTTTTTTCATTAAAACGCAATTACTTACGGAATTATCATGGCGCAAGCAGCATACACCCTTACCGCCGAGCCACATCCCACCCATCGCGACCTCAAAATCCTCATCGATGGACTAGGTGCCGCCGCCCCAAAAGAGACGCGCAAAGCCCCTATTCAGGCATTTGGATTCCTCGTTCGCGACGACAGCGGCGCCGTCGTCGCAGGCATCACAGGATCGAGCTTCTACGGTTCGCTCTACATCGATGTGCTCTGGGTCGACGACACCCTCCGCTCCCAAGGCTGGGGTTCGCGACTCATCGGAGAAGCAGAAAAAACCGCGCGACAGCGCAAGTGCTCCTTTATGTGCGTCAATACCATGGACTGGGAGGCGCGCGGCTTCTACGAAAAGCTAGGTTTCGCTGTCGAAT
>JAJFMA010000219.1 GCA_021772415.1 Chlamydiota bacterium | reverse complement strand
TGCGTCTACATGTACCTCACAGGCCTATTTTAGTGTTCGTGACTCCTTATTTGGGGATACGAACGATTCCAAAGGGCTTTCTGCCGTACAACGTCGCCAGAATAGCTATCGACATATACTTCTGAAGGCACTTCTCATATTTACGAACTCCACAAAGGCGGCGCGGAGCGCCGCACTCCATGGCCCTCGCTGCGCTCGCGCTATTATCGCACGTCTATGATTATTAGCGTCTTATGTATAGGACGCAAAGTCACGGCCATTTCTTTACAGTCTCGAAGGGCCGGTCTGTGGCCCCTCAGGTTAGTCGTCGCCCTATCCTTTGGCGACAAGCCCCAGCGTCTGTCCGACTTGCGACAGAACATCAAGCGGTTTGGGTGGAGGCGCCAGCCCAAGGTCTCGGTTCCATTCTATGACGTGTTCCGGAACGAAAGCACTCAATGCTCCGGTGACGGGTGCCATCGCCACATATTTTACCGCAAGCCAAGCGTGAGCGAGGGATTCGCTCATACAGTCCTCGAATTTACGCGTCTGTCCGGAGAAAGCCTTACCCACACCTTCGAAGATTTTTCCGATGCTAGTGAAGATGTCGACAAAAGCGTCTACGGTCATAGGCACGGTAGTAGCTAGCCCAAGAACACCAGTTTGTAGGTGGCGTACCATAAAGCCGTGTTGCGACATTGCGGCACGTTCCATCTCCCCCATCCAATTTGTGGTTAGAGGGGTACGCTCTTGGTGCGTGGGTTTGATACTGAATTTCAGAGGACCAAGCTCGGCCCTAATTGCATCCATACTCATAACATTTGCTCCTTGGTTGCGGTGCATTTACAAGAGAGCAGGCTCGAGATCAGCTAAAAGCCTTAGTCCTTGCCCTCCCTTCTTTAGAAGAGCTCCCTTTCGGCTATTTTTTCAACGACAATATAAATATTTTGCTTGCTCGAACGTGCTGATCTTGGATACTGTGGTAAAAATGGGTATTCAACAGACTAAGGGACAGCCATGTGCGCTCAGACTACTCTAGACCTCGCCTCCAGCACCGCTCAAAATCAATGGAAACGTGTCGGCATTCGCCATCATCACGGCATCGATGTCGCCCTGTTTTCTTTGCGCTCTCGCAGCTCTGGAGGCATAGGTGAGTACCCAGACATCAAGCCTTTAATTTCATGGTGTCGCGATGTGGGCTTCGATACTATCCAGCTCTTACCTCTCAATGACACCGGCACAGACGCCAGCCCCTACAGTGCGCGCTCGGCGTTTGCGTTGAATCCTCTACACCTAGGGTTACGCTACCTGCCCAACCTGGAGCGCTACCCCAATCTAGACACTATCCTCGATAAACTCGCAGACCTCAACGAGCGCAAACGTGTCGATTACGAGAAGGTCACGCAGCTAAAAGATCTTTTTCTCCAACAGTACTACGCTTGGGAGCACCCCGAGGTATCGGCATCAGACGAGTACCAGCGCTTTCTCCTAGACAACCCGTGGCTGGAAACCTATGCCTACTTCAAAGTTATCAAAGAGCTGCGTAACCACGAATCCTGGAAGCGCTGGCCTTCGGGATTACGCGAATCTTCGCCAGCGGCCTTAGCCTCCTTAAAGCACCAGCAGCGCTACAAGTGGCAGTACTATCAATTCGTGCAATTCCTCTGTTTCGCGCAACTTCGCGATGTGCGCCGGCACGCCGATGCTGCAGGTATCCTGCTTAAGGGCGACCTCCCGATTTTGGTAAGCCGCGAATCTGCCGATGTATGGAGTAGGCAAGAGCTTTTTCATCTCGACAAAACCGCTGGAGCCCCTCCGGACATGTACGCCCCGCAGGGACAGAAGTGGGGCTTTCCCATCTATAACTGGGACGCTGTCGCTGACGACAACTACGACTGGTGGAAGGAACGTCTCGAGGTTGCAGACAACTTCTATCACCTTTATCGCTTAGACCACGTATTGGGTTTCTTCCGTATCTGGGCCATACCCAATAGAAAATCGGCCAAGCATGGATCCTACCTTCCCAAAGATGCCAAGGAGTGGCTTCCACAGGGCCGCAAAACCCTTGAAATTCTGCTGGCAAACGCCTCTATGCTCCCCATCGGAGAAGATTTAGGTGTCGTTCCCGAAGGCGTACGTCCCTGCTTGCGTGAACTGGGTATCTGCGGCACCAAAGTCATGCGATGGGAAAGGGACTGGGACGGAGATCGCAGCTTCATCCCTGGAACCGACTACCCACCAGAGAGTTTAACAACGATATCCACACACGACTCACACACGCTAGCGCAGTGGTGGGACGAGTGCCCCGACGAGGCCCGCGACTATGCCGACGCGCAAGGGTGGCCCTGGTCGTCGGAGCTCAACATAGACGAACGCAAAAGCATCTTATCTGACAGCCACAACAGTGCAAGCCTGTTCCACATCAACTTACTTGGGGAGTACCTGGCTCTCGTTCCTGAGCTTGTCTGGCCCAACGCTAAAGACGAGCGCATCAACGTACCCGGTACAGTCAACAGCAAAAACTGGAGCTACCGCACCCGTAGCTATCTAGAAGAAATTGTTGAAAATGAGGCACTTGCCGAAGCCATACGCGACGTGTTACCGTAGTGATTTAAGAATTACACGGCTGCCTCCATTGGACCGATGGACGGGATGGACCCAGTGGACGAGATGGACGAAGTGGACCCGGTGGACATGAATGACTAGATGCCTCGTAGTGCTGATTTCGGCGTTAGCCTTCGCCGCACCTCTTGGGGCGCAGCCGCAGCTGCGTGCGTTGTATGGGCGCCTAGACCCCACATCTGCCTCGCAACATTTGGCGCTATATCATCTATACCCCCACAGCGAAGAGGGAACTAAGGCCCTAAAGCGCGCTTGGGAGCTACTTACACGCACCTCGCCCACGCGACACCGTATTGCCGGAGATATTCCCCTGCCCCCCCAAAGTGTTGCAGCTATTGTAGGTCTTGTCAGTGCGCGCCCTACCGAAGCTGGTGACGAACTCGATGACCGAGCTCTCGTCCTAATCGAAAACCTTGCCGCGCACCTACCCAACCGCCAGCTGAAAGGGCATGGCGTGACCTCAGTCGACGCCGTACTTGCATTAGATCCTCCGGAGATCGATGTAGCACGCGCACTATTCCTTAGTCAGGAGGGCGCTGAAAGCGGAGACCACCGCCGTCATGAGGCGATGATGGACCTGATGGCTCTGCAGATCCTTGCACGCGTCGATTTGAGCGCCAGCCCCAACGACAAAATCGCCGCCATCAGCCGCTTTGTCTTCGACGAAATGAACTTCCGCTTTCCTCCACATAGCATCTACGCGCGTGATATCGACGAATACACCTTTCTACCGTCGGTCCTCGACGGGCGCCGCGGTGTCTGCTTAGGGGTGTCGTTACTCTATGTATGCCTCGCGCAACGCCTAGGTCTCGAATTGGAACTCGTCACGCCCCCAGGGCACATCTACGTGCGTTACAACGGAGGAGAAATCAACATCGAAACGACCCTACGTGGCATCCATGTTGACTCCGAAGCCTACCTAGGTCTTGAAACACGTAAACTACAACAGCGTAATCTACGCGAGGCTGTAGGGCTCGTTCACGTCAACGCAGCTAGTGTCTACCTCACACAAGGAGCTCCTGAGCGCGCTGTCGAAGAATACAGTAAAGGCGCAAAATTTCTTGAAGGTGACGCCCACTTCACTGAACTGATGGGCTACGCACACGTGCTCAGCGGCAACGAAGAGAAAGGCAAAACCCTTCTAGCAGGCGTCTGCCACCACCTCGCTGACGAATCTGTGTGTCGTGATACCATGGCTGAAGATTATGTTTCAGGAAATGTCGATCGTGAAGGGCTCACCGTCATGTTTACTCCCGTCGACGAAACCCTCGAATCGCTGCAAGAAAAACGCCGCGAACTGGAAGCTGTCGTTAAGCGCTGTCCCAAATTTCGCTCTGGATGGCTACACCTGGCCACAACGTGGCTGCAGATGCAGCGTACCCGCGAAGGGATACTGTGCCTAGAGGAGTTCCACCGCCTGCATCCCAAAGACGCCAGCGCAGAATACTACCTGAGTGTCGTCGCTGCAGAACGCCTCGATTACGCCAAAGCGTGGAGGCACCTCCATAATGCCGAAGCGCTCACTGCGGCACGCGACCACCACCCAAAAGCCCTCAAAACACTACGTCGCGAACTCGCTATGCGTGCGGCGATATAGTGAAAGAAGTGGATGCCCACACGAATCGGGGCATCTGCCAGCATAGGCCTATTACTTCTTGCGTAGAGGTGTTTGACATGGGTATTGTATCTCTACACCAGACGCAAGGAGTGAGCATGACAAAGATCTACACCAAAACCGGAGACAAAGGCGAGACATCGCTATTTACAGGAGAGCGAGTCCCCAAAAGCAACCCATTCATTGAGGCCGTCGGAGCCGTCGACGAGTGCAATTCTGCCCTAGGTGCGGCCATCGCCCATCTTCCGGAACGCGACGATCTTGCAGATACCCACAAGGCATTGACGGCTGTTCAACATGCTCTATTTGATGTCGGAGCAGCCCTAGCAACACCACGCTCAAGCGCTAGTGAAGCCAAAATCAAAAAGACACACTTTGATGTCCACGCCACAGAATTGCTGGAACAGTGGATCGATGCAATGGACAAGGAATTGCCCAAACTGACACAGTTTATCCTTCCTGGCGGGCACCCATCCGGTGCAATGCTCCATCTAGCACGTAGTGTGTGCCGACGCGCAGAACGCCGTGTGGCGCCGTTGAACACACATACTGATGTCTCTGACGATGTGTTCATCTACCTGAACAGACTCTCAGACTATCTCTTCGTGGCGTCACGCTACGTTAACCACCAACTCAGCCAGCCGGAAACACATTGGCAGCACGAGCGCAGCGATTAACCTTGGGCGTAGCCCTGGGAAGGCGCAAATAGGATCTTGAGCCCTTGCGAGAGTGTCAGGGAACCTCGCAGGCGCTCCAAATACATGTACGTTTTCATGAGGCCCAGAGGGGCAGCTTATGATAGCCCCACCCGTGAGGGTGGGGTAGAGTATAACATAAATTTGAGCCCCAACGGGGCGGCTTGTGGCCCCGCTTCATGGCTCCGGAGAAGAACGTGCTTCGCATTGCTCATGGGATTGGATAACACGCTCTGTGCCGGCTTAATCCGCTGGGGCCACAAGCCGCCCCTAGTGGGGCTCAGGACGCTTTTTTGCTTTACCCCACCCTCACGGGTGGGGCTATCATAAAATGGCCCGTTGGGCCTCATGATGGAACTCACTGCGTTTGGTTGAGGATATCAAAAGAACCTCAGTTTGAATATTTATTTAAAAATTTTGGGTAATGACTAGCCCTCACGGGCTAGGCTGTAAAGCTGTCGGGGCTTCGCCCCTGAAAATGGGTCCATTTTTCCTTGTAAATTCGAATAGGGAGAGTAGATTTGCTTACCCCGTAAACATGTACGCACTCACACGTTGGGGGCTCATCGCTACTCTTCTTCTTCCTCTTCGAGACCTACGCCGGCGGCAACGCCAACATCAGCGGGTTGCGTGACAGCTGTGTACAGCTTTGTATCTCTGCCGTCACGCATTGCATGGAGGATCCGTAGTGCAAAACCGTCGTCACTAAGGATCTGCCCCAACCACACTGTTGAAAAGTCACCTGCTGGCCGATATTGCGAGTATTGATCAAAGACAATACGTAGAAAATCGGCGCGAAGATCCTCAAGGTTTATGGTGTTTGCTTGCTCGGGAGTGTAGCTACCAATCAGATGAGCTAGGCAAAGCACTGGAACTGTCAACGTGGCCGAGTCGTTGCAGTTGATTTCGAGCTTGAAATTTGCATTCATCAGCTGCGCGATCCCTTGAGCGGTATCCACCACATACTCTTGCTGCGCTGCGCCTAGTAGATGCTCTCGATGCACGGCCGATAGTACCGCCGCGTTAAAGACAGGAAGTTGCTTATCATCATCACCTGTATACATATAGCACGCTAATGCTTGTATTAACTCTCCATGCCTAGGCCCGAAAAAATCCCCTGGATCAACGGCGTAACGCTTACGCTGTTCCAAGTGTCCTAGCCATACCTTCTCATCTTCCCTGTGGATATTGAAACGCTCCTCAAGAGCTAGCTCCGGAGGGGAACCCGGGTTGTGAAGGTAGACCACAGCATCAAATCCGTCCCTAACAGACGACGCCAGAAGAGGCAGTTCTACCTGCATCTGGGGACTCATCGAGTACATTTGGCGGCCATCGAGTTCTACAAAAAATGGCGACATCACGTCTTCCCTGCGCTCGGCGGTAAAGACGCGTAACAGCTCCTGCCCTATATGAGCGCAGTGACTCCGCTTCTGAGCTTGGGATAAGTCACTAACAGCAACTTCCTGAGTCACGGAACGTAGAAGCTTGAGATAGTGCTGACGCCTTCCCTCAAGTTTGTAAGGGAGAAGTTTTTTGGAATCTAGACGTATAGATCCCGCCCCTAATGTTGTTTCACCAAGCCAGTCGGCAAATCGCAGCATGATGGCCTTGATGTTTCCTTCAGGTCTCGCGGCTTTGGCGGCTTCGAGAGCAGCTTCGACTTTAGCAACTCTTGAAGCTCGTGTAGCTTCGCTTCCACCTTTAGCAGCGCTCTCCATACTGTCTACTAGATACTCGAATCCATCACCTCCGGCTTGGCCAATATTCCGGACTTCCTCAAGAGTAAAGTCATCGAGAGCATGATGGTCACCGATCACCTGATTAACGTACGCTGGGAAATCGTCGCGTATGACGTCCACTTTTTCTTGATACTCTTCCCGTGCTGCCACCGAGAGTGTGTCGAA
>JAJFMA010000218.1 GCA_021772415.1 Chlamydiota bacterium | reverse complement strand
TAACTGCGCGTCGATTTTGTAGGCCTTGTTCTCAAGCTGAGCGAGCTTAACCTCGAGCTTCTCCACACGCTTGCGCGTCTTCTTGAGCCGTTTAGCACGAATTTGATTCGCAGTCGGTGAAGGCGGTGCAGCTAGTCCAAGTGACATCCAATTAAAGACTCTACCAACCGCACTCGGCGCATCCTGATCTGCCAGCACTCGCGCAGCTTGTTCCTTTGCTGGAGCGGCCGTTTTGATGTCAGCGGCAATTCCATGCAGACCCGCATCCCAAAATGTATTACCTGGAACTCGCGGGCCATCAACACCTGTAGCCATAAATAAACCAACCTAATTAGAGATAATACTACTTATTATTATACGTTATTTATTAATAAATAATAATTAACTTGAATTAAAATAGTTTACTTGCGAGGAGTAATTATTCTAAGTGTATTTAATTAAGCAACTTGCGCTTCCACTCTATTCTGATGGATTAAACCCGAAACAGGGGAAAGCGTCGGATAAATACTCGTGTGGAGTTAGCTTTCGCAAAATAGAAAACTCTCCTGAGTCTCTTGCTATTAACGATGTAAGAACTCACCACAGAGCCCACAGAGATCACAGAGCGGCTACTCTCACAGATACACACTGCCTGCCAAAGCTTGGATCAAGTCTGAACTGCCATACCCGGGTCCTTTCTCTGTGGGCTCTGCGGGCTCGGTGGTAAGTTCTTTGGTCGGCCTTCATAAGCGACTTGCTTCGCCATACAAGAGGGAAGTACCCCAAAATCTTGTCAGCAAAGAGGCTATTGCGTATGTTTCCAGCCGTCGAAACATCGCTAGACTACATGAGTTGTAAACCTATGTCAGAGCCAACACCAACGCACGATGCCATCATTTACGCCCACTACGGACCTCTCCCCCGTCATTTGCTGAACACCATCGAGAACAGCCGCGTCTTCAACCCAGATCTACCCATTTTCGTTCTTGGTGACCAGCCCAATGACGCACTCAAGCGTGTGAGCGCCACTTTCATCCCGTTTGAATCAGTGCAATCCCCAGAGCATCGCGATTTCATCGAGAGCTACCGCCATATCTCCACCGAATCGGTGCAGTTCGAGCGCTTCTGCATCTCTCGTTGGTTTTACGTGTGGCAATTGATGAAGCAAAAAAAGCTCAAGCGTGTCATACACCTGGATTCAGATGGCTATTTGTTCGCGCCAGCATCAGAGATGTTTGATCTGCTATCAAACTACCCCATCGTCACCGCAGTGCAGGGTTGCCCCTACTGCGCCATCATCCAGGAATCCCTCGATGGCTTAATCCAATCCATCCTAAAACTATGCCACGACACGACGACCCTAGATCTCATGGAGGCCGCATGGCAAAAAAATGTCGAGTCCGGACAGCTCCCACAGAACCTTAATGACATGCTCTTGCTAGAGAGGTATATGGACTCTCGCGGCGACTGCGCCTACTATCATCAGCTGCCGCCAACGGAGGGTTTTTTCGACTTAGGTATTGCGATCCCTGAAGGATGCGTCATCAAAGGCAGGCGCAAGCGCTTCTACTGGCGCATCGAAAACAGCCGCCTCGTCCCCTACATTCGCCACGCCAAAGACGGCCGCTTTCAACGCGTCTACTGCCTTCATTTTGACGGAGGTCAAAAGCGCAAAATGGCGCGCTACAATCGTGTGAGTGGCTCTCCCTTCAAAATTGTAGAGCTTCTATCGAAGCAGCTTCTCCATAACAACACCTTCCTTGGCTTCAAACGACGCCTTGCACCTGCATAGAAAATAAACGACGTCTGAGCCCTGTAGAGAGTGTAAAGAAATGCAACGTTACCTTTTTTTAGGCCCGAAGGGCTGTAACCTGTATAGCCTGGGGCGTAGCCCCAGGTAGGCTAATTAAGCTTTTGAGCGCTGTAAGTGCGACACATGTTTCGCATGGATGTGTCGCACCTACAGCGCTCAGAGTGTATTTTGGAGCTTCCCTGGGCTACGCCCGGGGCTATGCAGGTTGCCAGCCCTTCGGGCCTCAAAAAGGAGCTTTGCGCCTATTTTTTAACACTCTCTACAGGCCTCAGGTTGCTACCGCGCTTTACCCCACCCTCCCGGGTGGGGCTACAATGAGTCGCCCCTTCGGGTCTCATGAAAACGTACATGTATCTGGAGCACCTGCGAAGCTTCCTGACTCTCTCATCCAAACTCTCTGGCTCGGTGCCTGGGTGGTTCCTCTTTTGATGACCGGAACACACACGGCACCATTACGATTTGTCAGCTGACACGGGCTCTTCATGCCTAGGTGATGGAGGCTGATGCTGACCAGCCCAGCCTGGAGGCACAGTCCTGATATGGAGATCACGCTGCGGAAATGGGATGCTAATGTCATTACGTTTAAGCGCCGATTCTATGGCACCAAGATAGGCAGCACGCAAAGAACTACGCCCTGACGAGCGCCGCAGATTAACCCAAACAATAAGCTCAAAATCCAGAGAGCTATCGCCAAAGCTCACAAGCCAAACCTGCGGTTCGGGGATACCTTTGATTTCTAAAACAGTGCTAGGCACACAGCGCGCGGCCTCATTAACAACGCGGTGCACATCATGTTGATCGGTGCCGTAAGCCACGCTAAAGGGGACATGGAGACGATGGTACGAGTCCTTCTTCGTCCAATTTATAAGGCGCTGTCCCATAATCTCGGAATTCGGTACTAGTACATCCACACCATCAAAGGTGTGTACGGTGGTTTTAAGGACATTGATCTCTGTAATTTTTCCTATGTGCCCCGTCTCAATCTCCACATAGTCACCGACTTTGACATTGCGATCGAATAGGATCGCAAGACCCGATAAAAAGTTGTTCACAATATTCTGTAGACCAAAACCGATACCAATACCCAAGGCACCAAGAACAATGGCAAGGTTGTTCAGAGACAGCCCCATCGACGTGAGAGCTATCAAGAAACCCAATGTCAAGATGCAGTAATGTACAACAGTGCCAAAGGTAAAGATTGTTGCCTCGTCGAACTTACCTCGACGTCGGGCAATCTGTCGAATAGCGCTACGTACAAACCTGGAAAATAACAGCGAGATGATAACGATTAAAATAGCCTTGAGAAGTGCTGCCAAGGTAATAGGCACGCCCCCTAGCTCAAAAAGGCCAAAGTAGAACCATGCCTCAAATGTTTCACCCAAACTTGAGAAGAACTCGCTAACGGCGTACATCAGCTTTGCACCCATGCTTTTACCTTTTACAGTTTGCTGCTCTATAAGATCGACAACAAGCTCGAGATGTACCAGCTCATTCGACAGCTTGTTTAGAAGGACCTTACTTTCGAGGGCCAGGATTATATTCTGTCTGATCACATCTGGCACCTCACCGTCATCTGCTTCCGCAGGCAACGTCGTAACCGTGTGGGCCAGCTGATCGAGCGTCTGTACGATAACACGCTCCCATCGCTCACTTTGACTACTCATACTTTCAAGAAATCTCAGCTCATCCTCAAGGGCACTAGTAAGGTCTACAGAATCCGGCTCCCTAAAGCTCTGTTGAAGCACCTTTCTCGCTTTGATAACAGCCAGCTTGGTACGAAAAATCGACTCCTTAAGCAAAAGCTTGGTAAGCTCCTGAATTCTAAGTTGTAGAGTTGCGCCGTCACCAGCCCCCACAACATATGCCTTTGCCGTCTGGGCCTCCGTATGAAGCAGCTCGCTATGCACAACAGCGTGCTCACGACGCGTCTGCCCCTCTTCGGCGTCAAGATTACTATCGGTATCAGGAGTTAGATGCTCCTCCATGAAGGCAAGCTCATCTAGATTGTGCGCCTGGCGACTTTCGTTCGCTTCATTCGCCTGGCCCACAAGCCGATGTTCTTGCGAGAGAATACGAATACGCAAGTGCTTCGCAATCAGCTCTAAGCCTCGCATAAACTTCTTAAGCGAAGGCTCCGTTAACGCGCTGTATTCCACCAACGCGTTGCTAACTTCTTGGCGTAGATCTCTTATGAAGAACGCTAAACGCTGCCGCTCAGCCTCGATAAAAGTCTCTTCATGCTGAAAAGTACGGACCTGCTGAGCCTTATCGAGATATTCCTCGATAGAATAGGACTCCTTGGGAATCCATACGTATACCGGCTCCTCAAACGTCTTATTGCGAAGATTTTGCAAGGACTCAAAACGAGCTGAAATCTCGGCTATTAGCTGCTCAGCATGCTTACGGGTATCTTCATCCTCAATCTTACTAACACTAGCATTGACCTGGTTTTTGAAGGCATCAAAGCTCGCCCGTAAGACCGACGCCTTATGCCCAAAATAGTCGCGCCAGTCTGTGCGCAAATCTACAGGGCTCGGCGCCTGTATAAGTTCTTGGCTTGGATTGCCGTCAACGCCATAACAAAATGGCGCAGCCGCAAGATATAACAGGAAAACAACAGAATAAAATCTAGTCATTGACAGCGTATTGTTTCATTGCTTCTTCATGTACTCAAGCCGCTTATGACATAATTTACTCTAGGAAGCTACAAAAAGTAAGGTACGCCCCCGTGAACCTGTACCCCCAACTACAAGCTCGTTCTAAGAGCAGGGCAAGACGGGTGGCAAGTTCTGATGAAAAACCGCTATAACAAACATCACATAATTAATAGATCAACACTCTTTTTATTTTATTATTTATTAGTTAAAATAAATATAAGCATTAATATAACAAATCAACCAAGGAAACAAACGATGACTACTAAGTGGACATGGCTATTAGGAGTGCTGCTCTGCTGCGGCGTCATAGCAGACGCAGATGCTGCCCCAAATCAAGTGGTGATCGAAAGTGCTCAGTCTGCTGACGAGGAGCTACGTCAGCAGGTGATCGACGTCGTCAATTCAAACAAGAATTACGCGGTAACTTCCAAAGGCGCTGGCTGGGTGCTTAACTACGTAGGCACTGATTGGATCAAACATGCCGAAGATGCCTATGTTACCTACAAACAGGTAGACATGATTCTGAATCCTAAAGAGGAGATAGATCTGCTGGACCTTGCTACCATCATCGGAGCTATGGTTGACTCCTCCCGCCGCAAAGCAGAGGAAACAAAGCAAAAGCGCGCACTCGGAAACGTCCTTGCAGCACTGCTCAAAGCTTGGCCAGAAGACCCGTCCATTCAAAGAACGGCGGATAGGTACGCAAACCATCTCGACCGCTACTATAGCGGAGGCAATGCTGCCTACTCCATTCGAAATAGCCTGTACGCCATTCGGCTTGGGTTGGAGCCGACTGTGTGGGACGAGTTCCCCGGGCTCAGGACATTTATCACAAAGAACTACATCGACGACTACGCTACATTACAAGGACACAAGTTCTCTGTTAACGAAGACGATGTCCCAATGATCATGTACGAGGGCAACCTTGAGCCGTGGACAGACGTGCAGAGCAAAATAAGCCTGGACAAGGACGGCATGTTAACAGACCACTACTACACCAAAGACGGCTTGGTCCCAGGACAGCCCGACCAACAGCTCGTGGTCTTCACTACGGTCGACCCGGCAGAATATGGGGGAAGGCACCTGCTGGAAATCGTCTCGTTTAAACCGCACTACATCCCACATTCATGGGTAAGACTCAAAGATAAACACGGGAACGCTTACAGCGCTGGCTGGGTCTCAGATGACTCCTGGTGGAAAGAGATGCGGAATTGGATTTCCCCAGATGTATCGAAGGGACGTGTCCTAAGTCCCGATCCCTATGAGTTAACAGCCACTAAGGCCGAAACACTGGTCACTCCTATCGAGATCAGCGAAGAGCAGTACTTCGAGATGATGGCTTTCCTCGACGAGTATCAGCAAGATCCTGACGTCTGCTTCGAGGGCCAAACATCGCTAGGTACCACGACATGTGTCAGTTTCGTACGTGAAGTGATGCGGATCCTAGACTTACCTCCACCCACACGTGAGGGATGGTTCTCAGATGCCGATGACCCCAACAACTTCTATGGATGGCAGCAAGATTTCAATCTCAACCGCGAAAAGCGCATCAAGAAGCTCGAAAAAAACGGAGCTTCCAAGGATGAGATCGACGCCGCACGCTACGAATGGATCGACGTCGACTAAAGAGAAAGAGAGAAAGGGGCCGGATCCTGCGATTCGAGAAAGGGGCCGGACCCTGCGATTCGTGCGATTCTAAGATCTTTAGACCTTCATGAGTTAGATCTCGGAAAACCATGGAGAACATGGAGATCAGCATGGAGGACATGGAGAGTCATGTGAGAAGATCCGAAATAGCTTTTTTCCTCATGGGCCTGTTTTGACCGGGGTAAGGAAAAACACTTACATTGATAATCAGCTACTTAACATATCGCTGCACGTCTGAGAATGAAACATGTATTCTGTCTGGCCCTTCGGGCCTCAGAAGGGAAATGATAGTGTCTTAGATAATCACGTGTTGATTGGGTGAGCTAAGATGTTAACCTACTTTTTCTTGTGATCAAAATGTCGAAAGTCGAGTTTTTGACTCGGTGGTAATTTTTCTTCAAGTCATGTGTCGCTCCTGCATAACTCTAAAACAAAATAAGCCCTACCCACCTGAGAAGTACCATACACCCCTCATCAACATCTGACTTTGTGGGACTTATGTCAACGCTGGACAGAAATAAGTCAAAGGGTCGAAAAGGGACTACTAGATTTTAGCTGCTAGTCGTCTCTGCAATGGGATCAGCAAAATCTAGCTTTCTAGGGAAAAGGGGAGGGATTACGGATGGACAATCCGATTACTAGCGAACGTCCAAAAGTAGAAACTTACGAAGGAACGGAGGGCGAACAAGATCTGCGACTGGCGAACTACTCTCGCCACTTTCCAGAGGAGTTAGCTCGTGAAATCATCTACCGATTGATCAGAAATGTCATCTTCAACCATGGGGGCAACGCTGAAGCCACAGGCCGAGAGCTTTTAAGTGTCATGTTGCTGTCAAAGCACTGGAGAGACTTAACCAACGTTTCCGAAGTTTGGGTGTATGCATGTCATAGTTTTTCTTCGCCTCTTGAACCGTCGACCGTTCCTGTGGCACAAAAATGCCTTGTGGCAGCCCAGGAGTGGAAGTCATGGTTCATTTTTCATGCAACAGGTCAACTTTTCGCTCCCAATGTGCGAGAACTTGTGCTCGCTCACACACTGTCTCCATTAAGGCAGCTTACTCCCTTCGAAAAAGCCACCCTTGGAGCCGTTGTAGGCAAAGCTCTTGATCGTTCCTGCTCAACTTACTCAAAGGCAGTGGCAAAGGATGAAGAAAAACCCGTCTCCTGGCGTGCAGTGCTCTGCTGTCATCCTAGACAAGAGATAAGCGCAATTACGGGAGCCTGTTGGTCCAATAAGATTCTTCATGGATGCAGTAGCACCGAGCTTCTTCAGCTACTCCTGTACAGTTCACGCAATTCCCGCAGAGACAGAAAACCACCGGGACGCCTTGAGCAGGAGTTGTGCGCGGCTTGTATGCGCACCCCAGACCTAGACATGAAGACATGTCTTCATCAGCTTATAAAAGCGATGGACGAGACGAATACCCTACATCCAGAGTCTGTACGAGAGTGGAAAGAGTGGCACTGTGCAGCTATCCTCGTGGGAATGCGGCAGGCGGATCATATAAGTAACGCCGACATCCTTAAGCTATGGAAGCTGACAGCAGAAGTAACCGAGCGCTTTAAGTTGAAGGAAGCGGAATGCTATCTTCCATCACTCATCGCGCACACTGGCTACCGGATTAATGAGTCCGAATTTTCACCGGAAGAACTCACAGCTCTTCTACCGCATGTGCACGCGGTGTGGCGCAGCAAAGCTAATGCACCCGTAGGTATTACAAGTGCTCTTGAAAGCTCTGTACGTGTACTCATTGAGCAGATCCCAAAGAGCGAGCTTCCCTTGGAGTCACTAAAGTACTGTCCTCCCATCTTGACAGTAGAGCAGTCCAAGCGTCTTTTCGAAGCCTTCAGTACCTGGGGTTGTGAGCAACAACAGAACATCTTTCTTTTGGATTGGACTGTGACCCAGCAGCCGAATCTTTGTGAATTACTAGAAGACTCTGAGCTCAACACGCAGTACTATGCCGCCATTAAGGACTTTACCGAGAGAGTACATAAATTGGGGGAAATCCACGAACTTGAGCGCAAATATTTCCGCGCTGTCCTCACACACTTCAATGCCCAATTATGGAGGGTGTTAAAGGTGGGATCTAATCCCAAGGACAACCAACTAGTTTATGAATCTCTGAAAGGAGCTTGTACGGGCTACCTCAGCCCATTGCCTTCCAAAGTGCAGCTAGATCCCGCGGAGGTTGTACGGACGTGGAGCATCTTTTTTGGGGTGTAGATAAAAAACGCTGAAGCAACACACACAAATCACCCAAACTAGCAGCCTAGAAACTCCTCTTTGACTCTGTAAGCAATTGCCCCTACGACACCCAAGTCCCGAACCGCCGCTTGATGAGATAATTGCAATTCTTTATGGATATACGCCTTACTTTAGAAATCAGAGGTCCGCTATGGAAGACGTCCGTAAACTTGACCAGAAATCCTACGAGCTTGTGACCGTGCCAGAACAGGCCGCAAGCACCCCGAATACTCCTGCTCTGACCCCTTACTTGGTTTCAACTACACTCAGTCCATCAGCACCCCCTAGAAATGCTACAATTGCCACAGTAACCGAACTTAAGGTCAATCCTCTGCACTCGGAAGGAGCTTACTCTTCTACAGCGACATCATCCAGTGCCGTCCAATGGAAGGGCTGTGCTAAGGAAGGGAAAGAGTGTGTGCATAAGCCGGTATTTAAGAGCTTTTCCCGTATAAAATCCTGGACCCAACCAACGACTTCACGCTTCCGAGAGTTCGCTCTTGACTGGGACAGAAATGCTGATTTCTTTTGGTACTTGATTGGAAAGAACAGTCATGCCGTTCATCCCCCTGATCTGATTAGCCATGCAAGGCAGCTTGTAGAGCGCTTTAAAAGCATGAAAGATGCAAAGAGGATCCCTCACAACAAGTTAAATTTCATCGCGCTATTAACAGCCATCAAATACAACGAAGAGAGAGTCCATTACACCTACAACTATCTATGTCGTGTATTTACGACATACCAAATTAGACAGTTTGGTATCACATCCCAAAAACAGCTATGTGACATGGAAGTGGAGTTCCTCTCCACACTAGATTGGAGGTTAAGTTATACCCCACCAGCGTAAAGGTTCTCGGGGTAGGCAAATCTACTCTCCCTCTTCGAATTTACAAGGCAAAAGTGGACTCATCTTCAGGGGCGAAGCCCCGACAGCTTTACAGCCTAGCGCGTGAGCGCTAGGTGGGCATAGGTGAGAGTCTTAGCTCTCAAGAGAGTGTAAAGTAATGGTCGTGGCCTTATATTTAAGTCATAAGCTTCAAGCAACCAATGATATACACCGATAGCGCGAGTCCTCGAGTGCCATGGAGCGCGTGCGCTCCGCGCCGCCTTTTTGGAGTTCGTGGATATGAAAAGTGCCTTCAGAAGTATATGTCGATAGCTATTCTGGCGACGTGGCACGGCAGAAAGCCCTTTGGGTTTGTTCGCATCTCCAAACAAGGAGTCACGAACACTAAAATAAGCCCGAGAGTTATACGTGAACATTAAAAGGCGGCGCGGAGCGCCGCACTCCATGGCCCTCGCTGCGCTCGCGCTATAGGGATTCTACGCAGTTAAGCATTAGCGAATTAAGAAGCATTTCGAGTTTACTCCTCTATTTCTTTACACTCTCGAAAGGGCGGCAGATGAACGCGTACATATGTCGCCCCTATAGGTCTCAGAACCTGTTTTCACCTTCACCCCGGGCTGCACCCGGGGCTATACATCTTGCTGGCCTTTCAGGCCGCCGGAAAATGTGCAAGCTCATGTAGGATAAAGGTTATTTCATCATCAACACCAATTACTTTACACTCTCGAAGGAGCGACAGAGGGTATCACGAGAATGGATTTCATAATTTCAGTATTATGTCGCTCCGTTGGAGCTCGATGATCTTTCTAATCTACCTAGCCCTCACAGGCTAGGCTGTAAAGCTGTTGGGGCTTCGCCCCTAGAAAAGGTGCTTTTGGAGTTCACGCTATTGTTTCTAAGCTCGTTCTTTTCAAGGTAGACCACGGGCAGTATGAATTATCGATCGAGTCATGAGGCGGCCAGACCTCATCTTAGTGGTATCCCTTGAACATGTACCCACCAACCTAGACTTGCTACCTGCCGCATAGGGGGTTGAGTGAAATTTTTCGTGTACTTTACATCCAAAACATATATTGATTTGTACCTATATTAGATCGTTAAGAAGGAGTATAGATATACACCCGTGTCGTAGGACAAGGGGAGAATAGAGACAGTTCGGACCTTTCACTTAGACTTCAGCTCGGGCCAGTAGGTCACTCATAAGACCTATCAAGGACCCCATATCACGACAGCACAGCAGCACCAAAACACTCATTCATAGCCCCATCGTAGCCACGGCTCGGCGGCTAGCTCCAACGTAACTTAAGACTCCAACCCCTTTCTTCACATCGATGTTACCCAAACTTAAACCGTTAGGAAACAATTGGATACGTCACCGCCATTACTGAGTGAAAATGTAGACGCATGGCTTCTACGTCTGGAAAATCTTACGCGCCAGCCAAAGAAAGCGTGCAAACTCTATCTCAATGCTGCCTCAGGCGACATCGTCTACAAACCACGAGCAAGCGAAGTGCCACAAGACTACGAGTGCTGCACATACACGCCCCTGCAGCGCACAGTCGATGCTCATACGTTCACTGTAGAACAGCAAATAAGGCTCGACGGCATATTTACCAAGCTGAAACTCGCCTTGAAACAAAGCAGGAACCGTGAAGGCCTAACAAGCTCACAAGATCTATCCAAAAGTCCCGTTGCACGCTCAGTGGACTCAACGGCTATCACACTAGCGGAAGGCGAGTCCAGTCACTGTGAAAGCACATCTTCAGATGATAGCGTCGACCAGAAAACCATCGAACGCCTTCAAGCCTTTAAGCTCGATTGGACACTCAACCAAGATCTCTTCTTGATGTTCCTTGAATACCAACCCCCAGAAGAAATCGACGGCGTGACCCATCAGCCACCTCCTAGCGAGGAGCTCAGCTGCAGCGACCCCGCAGACTACGTCAAACATGCCAATCAGCTTCTCGACCGTTTTAAAGCTAATCCACATCATCCTAAGATCCGGCACAACAAAAGGCGCATGATCGCCTTTCTCATAGCAGTAAAGGTGGGTCGCGACGAAAAAGATGTATGGCTTAGCGACTTTCTACATGTCTATTCCTGGGCACGGCTTAGTGAGCTGGGGCTAACTTACAAAAAACTCAAGAGACTTGAACGTAAGTTCTTGGCTGGCATAGACTGGAACGTAAAATTCGAAGTGTAAGCTTCTTACAGCTATGATCCATGATTTTGATAGACGGATAACGCGATACTTGTATAGTGAATTCATGGCTTAAATGATCACGAGGGAGGGACATGGAAGGCTCACCCCCCCCGCCTGCTGGGGGTAAGAGCTACGACAGCGTACTAAACGACCCGTTCACCAAAACACCCACTAAAAATCGAAGACCTACTCCCGTTCCACTGGGACGTCACATCAAACTACTGCCAAGATCCCCATACTCAGCTGATGTAGCTTCTACCTGCAGTAGCACTCCAAAGGCAGCAGCAACTGCAAAATCTCAGCAGCGCATTCACACCCCAAGGCGCTCCAAATACAGGCTAGTGCGTAGCTTACGGAAAACGGCAGCTGCGGTAGTTCGCCGGTTTGTCAAACAGGACGATCCGTATACTCCTGGCTCATGTCGCCCACTAGACCGCCGGATAGACTATGTCATCTCCAACGGCAAAGCTGTCGCCGTCTCCCCACTTCCTAGTTCTCCATTTTGCGTCGCGGATTGCAAAGGGTCTATCGCCTGCGATGACGATGAAGATCGCGACGAATACAGCTCTGAAGTGGATGACGAGCCTTTTGGATGCGAACGTATGAGAACCTTCGAACTCGACTGGGAAGTCAATCAAGACATATTTATGGCTTTTCTTGGCGAAGACTGCACCTATCAGGACCCTAGGTACTACGTCGATCATGCGATCGAGTTGGTCAAGCGCTTCAACACCCTACCCTCACACCCCGACATTCCTGAAAATAAATTACGTATGATTGCATTTCTTGTAGCAGTCAAGGCTAACGAGGACCTCTCTGTATATAACGACGACTTTTTGTGGACCTTTGAAAGCGAATTTCCTGACGATTTTGACTTGGATCTCCGGGAGCTTAACCGTCTTGAACGCGATTTTTTGAAAGCTATTGATTGGAACATCCAGTTGGGCTTGTCCTAACGCAGAGAATTCTTCATTAGTGCTAAGCTCAGATTTCGTTTCAGAAGGGAGGAAGAACGGACTGATGGACGATATCATCATCAATGGCTGCACGGGCCGCTTAAAGTCACCACTACCACCGCCTCTTCCCCCATCCAGCCCGGGCAGTATTCAACCTATTACGCTAGGCGAGGCGTTAACAGCCCTTAAGAATCAAAGTAATACCCCGCCCCATCAAGGCTTCTTGCCTATGAATCTGTCGAAGGCTAAGCCGACTGGACCTTCCGTAGCTGTTAGTCAGCAAACACCTACCGTCGAATGTGAACGACTCCTGCATGACAACGTTGTTTCGATGACACTTCGTGGACTACGTGAGATCATGGTAACGGGCTGCCTTACTGATTCCTCGATGATGGATCTTCAGCTCGCAGAGAACCTCTATGGGCACACTGGCCTCACAACCAGTATTCAGCAAACATTAACAAGTTGGCAAACACGAAACACATCAGACCTAGCCACAAAGGCTTCAGCATTAGTCAACAGGCTTGAAACTTTAAACGACTCGCGGACAGCCTCGGGATACATCGTAGACAGCCTTTGGCTGTGGGGCCCAGAAGTCCGTAATTGCGCGCTGAGTCTCGCACTAACCTTACGGGGCTTGGGGGGCGCTAACGCTGCACAGACAACGGCACTTGCCGATTTTCAACGCGGGTTGGAGCTAGAGCCTAATAACAGCTTGGCGCTCACAATGATAGGCTGCTCCCATTATGCCAGCGCGCACTTCGTTGAAGTCATTAACTGCCTTCAGCGGAGCCTAGAACTCAATCCCCCTGTTTCCGTTCTAAATACAGGTATACTGCGCAGATTAGTCCTTTCCAACCTGCATTTAGGCCAAGCTAGTGAAGCCGTCGGATGGCTCGTCCACTCCACAGAAGCTATGCGCAAGGGTACCAGCAAGTTCTTCATCTGCGCTGCCCTGTCCTATTTTTGTGCCGGTGACAACAGCGGCCTGGAGCAATTGATCCATGATGCCGACTATGATACGGCCAATCAAGTTGATCTCGACTGCGCGGGACTTCTGTGCCAACTGCTAAAAGGCGAAGATATCTGTGCAGAAACACTCCCACCTTGTACCAACAGCGACGGCTCGCAGACATCCCCTCTTGAGCGGGCTGCCCGTGTAGCACTCGCCACCATCAATGGCAATGCACAGCTCCGTTATTCACTGATACGAGAATGGAGTCGCTACCTTCCCGACGAGAGCTGGATTCCACATCTTGTTGTCACGCGGGCCCAGCAAGTCCCAGGATCCAAGATAGTGTCCTTCATAAATGGGCTCTCAAATGACCTCATGGAAGAAGACTAAATCAGTGCACCGCAAGGTCATTAATGGACGGATAGCAGAAGGCACCGTATCCAAAGAATCCGAGAGGCTAATTTTTCCACACGGGAAAAATATAGCCATCACATTTGGCCTTTAACATATCTGGGAGCTTACTCCCTTTGGGAAAGCGTTCTCTCCACACCTCAACCATGGTAAGAGGTAGCTTGCTGCCAAAACGTGCCGACATCATCATAGGCATTAATAGATGGTAGAAATGCTGCTCCATCCAGATCGAAGAACATTCATTTTTGCGCTCCAGTAGGCGGACAAGCGTCTGCGTATCTCTCGCCATAATGGCATAGAGCGCCTCAAACCCCCAAGGGTCTCGATTGTCTAAGGCTCTATATCTGCTGATTAACTTCTTTAAGGAAGAATAGTCTTCTGTCAAAAAGCACATAAGCGTGGCATGTGATGTGAGAGCTTCGTTACAGTGCAGCTGAGATCCTATCACTGTCATCCATTCGCATGCTTGATCTAATTTCCCCATATGCATGTTCACTAACATCAAACCGTAGACTGCTGACAGCCATAAGGACGACTTGGAAGAAACCAGCTGGAAAGCACTCTCAAAATGCTCAGAGGCTCGTAGAAAATCACCCCGATTAAGGGCGTTGTGGCCCAACTGGCAGCTTGCTAAGCTGTTGTCTTTATTCCATAGAAGCGCCGACATAAGGTCCAGCATCCCTTGTGTCTTTTGATCGGTGCTGCTAAATGCCACGCCTCTTAAAGCTATCGCTAAGCTTTTTGCAGACTGGATGAGTTCAGCATAGGACTGTGACGGTTCGATACTGTTCTGTTTTTGCGACTGCTTAAAGCTCTCTAGGGACTGTAACAACGCATTTGCGCAGTCGGCAAGCTGTGCATAATCCCCCTCGGCAAGCAACTTCATAGCTTTTTTGATGGGTCCCTTCAAATCCAAAGGATATTGGAAAGAAAAGCACTTTAACACCTGAAGGTCAACGTCAGACAGCTCCCCCGTCATCATGATGTGTTCTAGGGTGTTAATTGTGATTTGAACAGTACTATGATGCACCGTCTCAGCAATATTCATTGAAGTATCGACCCCACAGCTTGTGGTTTGGTACACCTTGACCTGCACGTTGGAAGCACTCAAATTCACTGCAGAAAACGTGGAAGGAGTATTAGGAGAGTTATTCAATCCACTATCGAAGAAGGGAGTACCACCAGAAAAATCAATGGCAACTGATCTCTTAATGCCGCCTCCGCTTGCAGGCGCATTCGAGTGATATACGCCGTCGAGAAGTGCACTGCCGGATACATTCATAATTCGAGCCTCCAGGGCTGATTTCTACCCATTTTAAGTCGCATATGCAATTCCCTGTAATCACTGAGGTTGTTGTAAAATAACGGTTGATTCATGTCTCTCAAAAAAAAAAAATACCTTCAACAGCAAAGGCGATACGTCACACTAAGGGCCTGGTCGCTAAGTTTCGTTTGGGACAAGGTAATTCCATTGTCGAAATCACCACCGAGCCAGGCAGTTCACAAAGGCCCGATGGAAAAATAGACATAAACACGCAGGTGAATCCTATCCGCATCGCCCGAACTCTTCAACCCTACGCCTCTATCTTTAACTGAAATATGCAATCCATAATAACTAAAATATAATTAATCCGCAATATTAAAGATAACAAACATTTATTCGAAAACCAAAAGTAATTGCCTTTTCACTGGAAAGTAATTAATAAACCATTTGATTAATTATACTTAACTAGATAAAATCACATCGTTCGTTATAAATAAAATACAGGATTACAAACATGGACTTTTACACATCAACTGTTGACCGCAACACTAGAGTCTCAAAACACCTCAATCCCCCCCCCACTGAGGCTCCTGTGGCCGCCCCCATACCAGCTGTACCTCCACCGATTCGGGATTCTCGTGCCTACCAATCAGGTCAACATGACTTTACTGAGATGGGGCTTGTGATCCCTTCTCCCACATGCGTGCAATGGATAGGAAGGCGCTTTCCCGTTGAG
>JAJFMA010000217.1 GCA_021772415.1 Chlamydiota bacterium | reverse complement strand
CTTCAGACTAAAGTGTCTGTACTTTTCCTCGTGTCCCTCATCCAGAGACCACTGCTTCACTTCTGCGAGATCTACGTCGCGCTCAAGACAGATTGCGACTGCCTGCTCTAGTCCTTGCCTATCATCCCAATGGAAGTAACTCGCTAGGCGGTCCTTAACACTGTCTTCAATGCGTAGCATGCGAATCTTCCCCATTGACGACAGTCTTTCTTCGAACTTGCTGATGGGCTCTTCTCCAACAGCTACAGGAGGTGCTACAAATTCGACCATCCAGGGGCAGTCGTCGCGCACAAAGTACTTTCCTTTTTGACCGAAGCCCAAATCACGCATGGCTGCTCGTACCGCTTTCATGTTCTGATGTGTGACAAAGTCTAAATCGTAGGACTGGTACCTGTTCTTCGAATAGATAGACACACAAGCACCTCCCACCAAAACCGTGTCGATTCCCCGATCCCGCAAGCCTTCCGAAATATAACCAGCTAAACTCTCCAAACTAATGCGTGCCCAGTCAGTCATCATCAACCCGTTTTAAGGGCTTCCCTGTCCGACGAGGCCTTCGTCGTACAGGCGCCTCATATAAGCTTCTCTTCTCACCTTCAGGTAAAAAGCTGTAAGCCTTAGTAAGAAACTCTTTGAGCTCCTTAAGAAATGGATAGCGTGGATTCAACTGGTACAAGCGCGTTTTCCCTTCTAGATGAGCTACTACAATCCCCCCCTCTTCCAGACGTAATAATGCTCTCTGAACCCCATACAGCGGTTCGTCCAGAGATCTAGCAAGCTGACCTCCGTATCCTGTTTTGTTCATTAGCAGATAGAAAAGCACCTTCTCTATCACAGGATTTCCAAATAATTTCTCCAGCATAACCTACCAACTTTTTTGGTTATATAACCAACTTATTTGGTTACATTACCAAACTCTTTGGTAGATGTCAACCTAGTATGAACAGAAGGACGCGACTCACAGATACACTGATGATAAAGTACTTAGCCCTATTTTCCGTATCGCCAGCATGTGGTGAGGTGATCGTTTACCATCCCTACTGCTTGCATAAATGCATACATGATTGTGGAACCCACAAAGGTCATCCCGCGTTTTTTAAGGTCTTTGGAGAGCGCGTCGCTTTCGGTTGACGTGGCAGGCAGATCTTCAAAGCTCATCCACTGATTGACAATGGGACTACCATCGACAAACTTCCACAGGTAGGCATCAAAGGAGCCAAACTCCTTCTGGATGTCAAGGAACACACCCGCATTTTTGCGCGCTCCAAAGACCTTGAGACGGTTGCGTACAATCTTTGGATCCTGCAGCTGCTCGTGCAACTCGTCGTCTGACATAGCCGCGACCTTAGCCACGTCGAAGCCATGAAAGGCCTCGCGATAGCCCTCGCGTTTCTTGAGAATCGTCTCCCAGCTCAAGCCTGCTTGTGCTCCTTCAAGAATCAGCATCTCAAAGAGCTTGCGATCATCGTGCTCGGGAATTCCCCACTCATTGTCGTGATAATCTGCATAGAAGTCTTGTCCTGGCTTATCACCAAAACAGCGCGTCTTGCCGTCGTTAGCCATTGTCACACCAAAAGATTAAAGTTTAGACACATGAAGTATAGGGACTGCCTGATTTTCCCACAAAAGCGACTGATAACATTCAAATTTCTCTTCACATCTGGATCTAAATATCCTGCCTGGGCACGATGAAGTAGATATATTTAAGGAGCAGCCATGAGTATTTTTCAACTGCCTACAATTCTATGCGGCTTAATAGCTCTAGCGCACAGCCTAGGGGCTGCCACTACTTCCGAAAAAGAAGAACTTCCCCCGCTCTATGAGGGCTTGGGAAATTATGAGATGCGGATCGACACGGATTCGGAATTAGCGCAAAAATATTTTACCCAGGGGCTCACATTTTTGTACGGCTATAACTACCCCGAAGCGGCGCGCGCCTTTCACGCTGCTTCAAAATATGATCCTAATAGCGGTATTTGTTGCTGGGCTGAAGCGGTCGCTTTGGGAGAATGCAGTAATATGCCCGGAGACAGCTGGTGCGTACGAGCCTATCAGGTAACGAATCGAGCAAATCAGCTTGCTGAGAAAGCTAATCCAAAGGAGCGGGCTTTAATCCTAGCAGCTGCTGATCGCTACACAAAGCGAGGCTCGAAATATGAAGTCTCTGACATGAAATTTGTAGAAAATATGCGTC
This sequence comes from Chlamydiota bacterium, assembly GCA_021772415.1. GTDB lineage: Bacteria > Chlamydiota > Chlamydiia > Chlamydiales > JAJFMA01 > JAJFMA01. The sequence continues at coordinate 8,403 of JAJFMA010000217.1, read as the reverse complement.
TTCTCCATAAAAAGTACCCTGAAGACCCAGACATTGCCGCTATCTACTCTAACTCGGCTATGGTCCGTACTGACATGTTGGCAGGGATGGTAAATGGCAAGCCTACTGGTCAAACGAAACATATCGTGGATGCTATTGAGGATGGTTTGAAACAGCACCCCAAGCACCTAGGATTACTTCACTTCTATCTCCACGCGATGGAAAACTGCAATACCCCACTGAAAGCCTTAAGCGCCGCGGAACGTTTAGATGGTCTTGTGCCTATTTCAGGACACCTCCAGCACATGCCCGCGCATATCTACCGTCATGTTGGCCGCTACCACGACGCATCTGCAGCAAACCAAAGAGGTATCGATGCCGACGCAAAACTGTTTGCCTTAGGAGGTATCCAAGATCCTCATTTTGCGGGGTTCTACCTTCACAATCACTACTACCTGTTCAATTCCTTGATGATGGAAGGACGGTCGCAGGAGGCTCTCGCCGCTTCAAAGAAAGTGATCGCCCGCATTCAAGCCAATGATCTACCATCGAATCCTTATCTCAAAAATGTCTTTTACAGTGTTCCAAACCTACTCATTGCGCGATTTGGCATGTGGGACGAGCTTGCTAACCAAACAATTCCTTCCGATGACTACTTGTTTGCTCAGGCTGCGTTTCACTACGCAAAAGGTCTATCCTACATTCGAAAGGGGCAGCTTGCAAAGGCCGAACAGGAACTTAAAGCTCTCGTTTCCGCTAAGGAGGCCTACGAAAGGACAACGGAAGACGCGGGATACAATACTAGCCTCTCTCGCATAGCTCAGATGGCCTACCTGGATCTCGATGGAGCGATCGTCGCAGCGCAAGGGAACTATGAAAGACAGATAGAGGATTTAATATTCGCTCAAAACGTAGAAGACACCATGTACCTGGGAATGCTTCCCTGGTACATGCCCATACGCCATGCTCTAGGGGCAGCCTACCTAAAAGCGGGCCAACCTCAAAAAGCAGAGCGGGTCTATAGAGAAGATTTACTCAAACATCCGAAGAATGGATGGGCACTATATGGGCTGAAGCAGAGCCTTCAAGCACAAAAGCGTAAGCGCGAAGCTATGGATCGAGACAAAGACCTGCAAACCGCGTGGAAAAACGCAGATATGCCGCTGTCGTCATCTAGAGCATAGTCGTCAGGAAGAAGGATCGAGGTCGAAACAGGAGAAAGAGATGCCAATATTACTCTGGACCATCTTTGTATTAGCTGCACCATGGGTCACTTCAGCCAATGCCACAGAAGAAATCGCCACCCTAGCCGGAGGCTGCTTCTGGTGCGTGGAAGCCGATCTTGAAAAAGTTAACGGAGTTAATGAAGTTATTTCAGGATACGCTGGAGGTGACAAAAAGCATCCCACCTACGAACAGGTTTCTTTGGGAGGTACCGGGCATGTGGAGGCGGTACAAGTCCACTACGACCCCAAGAAAGTCTCGTTCGAGACTATTCTAGACGCTTTTTGGCGTAGCATAGATCCAACAGACGACGACGGACAGTTCTCGGATCGCGGAGAACAGTACCGCACTGCTATCTTCTATCACAACGACAAGCAGAAACAACTCGCGCAGACGTCAAAGCGGGCCTTAGCTGAGTCTGATATCCTAGACGGAAGGATTGTCACGGAGATCCGTCCCTTCACAAATTTCTATAGAGCAGAGGCCTACCATCAGGACTTTGCTGAGAACCATCCATGGCGCTACAAATTATATCGAAGTTTGTCTGGAAGAGACTCCTACATAGAAGCCCACGAAGATCTCTACGCTGGCCGCAACAAGCCGTCCGAGGCTGAGCTGCGCGAACGTCTTACTCCTTTGCAATACCGCGTGACGCAGGAGGACGCTACAGAAAGGGCTTTCGACAACAGCTACTGGGACAACGACGAAGCGGGGATCTATGTCGATGTAGTGTCGGGAGAACCTCTGTTTTCTTCTATCGACAAGTACAAATCTGGTACGGGCTGGCCCAGTTTCACCAAACCGTTGGAACCTGATAATTTGGTTGAGCGCGAAGACAGGACTCTTTTTTTCCAGGTTAGAACGGAGCTACGCAGCAAGGGCGCTGACTCACACCTTGGGCATCTTTTCCCTGACGGCCCAGCGCCCACGGGATTGCGCTATTGCATCAATTCTGCCGCGTTACGGTTTATTCCTGTCGATGAGCTGAAAGCTGAAGGTTACGGTAAGTACTTAGTGCTTTTTCAAGACGGCAAGAACTAAGCCTGATGATCCAGGCTGCACTTGGAAATGATTGGTTCTAAAGCCTAACCAGAGTGTCAAGAAATGGCCGCGACTTTGCGCCCTATACACAAGACACTAATAATCAGAGACGTGCGATAATAGCGCGAGCGCAGCGAGGGCCATGGAGTGCGGCGCTCCGCGCCGCCTTTGTGGAGTTCATAGATATGAAAAGTGCCTTCAGAAGTATATGTCGATAGCTATTCTGGCGACGTTGTACGGCAGAAAGCCCTTTGGAATCGTTCGTACCCCCAAATAAGGAATCACGAACACTAAAATAGGCCTGTGAGGTACATGTAGACGCAAAAAAGGCGGCGCGGAGCGCACGCACTCCATGGCACTCGAGGACTCGCGCTATCGGTGTATATCATTGGTTTCTTGAAGCTTATGACTTAAACATAAGGTCGCTGCGATTTCTTTACACTCTCTTCGGAGCTAAATAGTCACCTCACATTCCCTAGCCCTCACGGGCTAGGCTGTAAGACTGTCGGAGCTTCGCTCCTAAAACAACTGTTTTTCCGTTGTAAATTTGGATGGTGAGAATAGATTCGCCCACCCCTGAACATGTACATACGACATCAATTTAATAACTTGAGTTTAATTTTTAATAACTGTATAATTCTCATTTGAGTTAATACAAAAGGCGTCTGTAGAAATGAAAAAATACATTTATTACATTTTAATAATAACAACCGCGCTATCCACTCACTTTCTATCGGCCGAAATTGAGCGACGCGCTGCCTTCGATCTTGGCTCGGGAAGCATCAAAATGGCTGTTGCCGATGTAGACACTGATACTAACTCGATTGTTACGGTACTTCAGGAGAGTAAAATTCCGGTTCCCATGAACGGATACCTCCATGAAAGCGCAGATGGGTCCTTTCCTGAAAAGGCCTACTACAGTGCTTTATGGAGCCTCAACTACCTGCTACAAATGGCCCATGATTTGGATGTCGACGCTATTGCCGGAGTTGCGACTGCCGCCTACAGAGACGCTAATAACGGCAACGAAACAATAAAACGCCTATCCGAAGGCACTGGCATCGACATTAAAGTGATTACGCAAAAGGACGAAGGCCTCTTAGGATTTGCCACAGCGGCAGCAGTAAGCGCAACACCGTGGGATCAACTTGTCTGTTGGGATGTCGGAGGTGGAAGCTTTCAGATGACAGCCGTGGTGGATGGCGAACTTAAAGTATACGAAGCGCCTCTTGGAGGTATAACGGCATTAAAGACACTGATCGAAGACACCCGTGGCGAAGACTTTACGGGGCTTACCTCTCCCAACCCTGTCAATATCGTCGAAATGATTCAGTATCTGGACGCTTTGCGCTCCAAATTCAACGAGGCCCCAGATTGGCTGTCCCAAAAACTCGCTGATCCAAACACGGTGGTTGTAGGTATTGGAGGTAAATTCAGCATGTTTGCTGTTGCCCAACAAATTATAGTAAATGACACTTTTGAAGACGACGACGTGGCGGGGTTCCTCTATAGCTTCCTTGACATGAACGACTCTGAACTTGAAGACTTCCCCGATCCCGAGATGGTTGTACCTAACGTAGCTCTACTCCATGCCATCATGTCCAAGCTCCACATCGCAAAAGTGCAGTATGTCCGCGTAATGGGCAATACCATGGGCTTGTTCGTAGATGAAAAGCTGTGGGGCAGCACCAATAAGCCAAGCCTCCTCGAACTACACACGGCACCCTATCTAGATTGGGCACAGCTTCCGAAGAGATTTGGGAAGGTCCGGTAGCAGAGTTTGAGCTAAAAATTATGCGAAGCCTGCAACCTACAACAGCGTTGCTGAAAAGGGCTGTCCGTAAGCGCTGAAGCCTATCTGATCACCGACCTTTTCCTTACGAAGGAATTTCTCGAAGCGTATTTTTGCAGCAGTCTCGTATAGGGTCTGCTGATCTGAGTTATAGCCTCGGACATCGTGCGGATTAGGTGAAATACGATACTGTTCGTCTGTGACGCCAACTTGCACAGTTTTCTTCCGCTTCTTCTTGTCTTGTACAATCTTGGTTTCATTAATGGTGATTCTGACACCGCGCGGCCCAGGGCCTCGGTTGTTTCTGGGGTGCTGCTCCCAATATTTGCAGGTGTATGCGCCGCTTGTCAAAGTCCCACTTACCGCGGGCCTTCCTTTTTCCGGGATTAGGCAAGGGTTGTAAGCTGTCACCTTTGATATGCAAGACACCACCTCTTTTCGTGGGCAAATGGAGGTGCAGGGCGGCAAACCAGCAAAGCGGCTGATCCTGAGAATATCCTGGATGAAGACGGCAGTACGCTCGAGTCCCGTCACTCCGCAATGGGGAGCGACGCGAGCCGAATGCATAGCGAAAAGAGCACCATTTTTGTCGAAATAGCCTCCACCAGAACTTCCAGGTCCGGTTTCACTATAGGCGCAGTAGCGCGTATCCGATGAAACCCCTACACAGGGATCCCCTATAGACGCCACTGTAGAACCGCCTGCATCGCTGTGGACGAGAAGATACTGTCCCGAGTGGTGCTTACACCGGAGTTTGGCAATCGGACACACATTCCCTGGATAGCGACCGTGACAAGGCCCTGTTTGTGCTTTGTCTAGCAGCACAATGGCGTAGTCGAGGTCTCCATTAACTTCGAGAAACTGGCGGACATTAAATTCCTGGTCAAAGCAGGTATAGCCGTCCGTCATAGGAAACACTACTTTGAAGTGAAGTGTACAGCCCCCTTCAACAAGGTGCGCGGGAACCAATAGCCTGTCGATACCAATTAAAATTCCACAGCCTAACGGGTCGCCGGCTACGGAATGCACATGTGCAACACTCCCAGATGCACACTCAATCGCTGAAGACCACTCAGGGCGAGCCTCCGTAAGCTGAAAGGGATACATCGTCGCCGATGGCACCGGAGCAGGTTGGCTCTCGAAATGTGCCATGCTTTGTGTAGGCCGGGGAATTCTTGAGGCACCGAACGGCATGAACTTTCTCCTAGTTTAATAAGGGCCAGAAAGATAGCAAAACAGGCCATCGAGTGCAATGGATTTGAGGATTGGAACGCAAGGGGCGCAAGGGGCGCAAGGGGTGCAAGGGGTGCAAGGGGTGCAAGGGACCGACGGATAAATACGCTAGTCTTGATTGGCAAGCACTTTTCCCACTAAACTCAATGGCATTCGAAGCGACAACTACGTCATGTGATGCGGGAATAGGAAGACTGGGGGCGGTTGGATTCGAACCAACGTAGACGTAAGTCGTTGGGTTTACAGCCCAATGCAATTGGCCACTATGCGACACCCCCGAAGGTGCTTGCTGGCAGTAGGACTTGAACCCACAACCGTCCGATTACAAGTCGGGTGCTCTACCAGTTGAGCTATGCCAGCTTAAGCATGCGTTAGTTATAGCATTGCTACGGGAAAAGCCTCAAGATTTTTCGTCGCTAGATTCTGTTGGGGCGGCAAATTTTTCATCTTGGGCAGTAGCGTCGGCGTGTGTACGTGCGATAAGGTCGGGGCCGAAATCCTCAACAGGTTGCTCAGATTCAGTGGGCTGCACAGCTTCGGGAGCGGGTTTTGCGTTATTGAGCACAGTCGCTTTGAACTTGCGTTTGCTCGTGGCCCCAAGGCTGGGCATGGCGACGCCGCCCGCGTTGACGCTCATACGACCGGAAAGGCCGCGCTTCGGCTTATTTTGCTTGAGGCAGCATTGCTTATATTTCTTTCCGGAGCCGCAAGGGCAGGGGTCGTTTCGTCCAACTTTCTGTGTCATAGTCTATTTACTTCTCTTTTGCATCTAACAGGAGCTGTCGCTTCCGGGGTTGATAGGTAAAGTAGCCTTTTTACTTGTGCTAGGAGTTATAATACATTATTCTCTTTTTTTAAAAAAGTGAAATTAGCATAGAGAACATGACTTCGATAGAACCTCTCACTAAGCTCGGCCGACGATTAGAGAGTATGACCCGTAAGGCGTTGTATGATTACAAGATGTTGGAAGGTGTTACCCGCTTGGGGATTGCTTTGAGTGGCGGTAAAGACAGCCTAAGTATGCTGCATTTGCTCAAAGTGATCATGGGCCGTGGTTTTCCAGACCTTGATATCATCGCCTTTCATGTCAGCGGCGAGTTTTCATGCGGGGCTGGGGTTCACGAGGGCTTTCTTCGAAGCTTCTGTGATGCCCTTGGGGTCAAGCTGGTTGTTCGGGAGTCGACACAAAAGCTCGAGACCCTTGAGTGTTATAGTTGTTCTCGCGAGAGACGTCGCCTGCTATTTGGAGCCATGCATGAGCACGGCGTTGATACCATCGCCTTTGGCCATCACCGGGACGACAACGCACAGACCGCCTTAATGAATCTTTTTCACAAGGCGTCATTCGAAGGTCTACAGCCTACAATAACTATGCATGCCTATGGAGTGCGTATTATTAGGCCGTTAATATATGTGTCGGAAGACGACATTCGCACCTTCGCACAGCAGCGTGGGTATGCGCGCACAATGTGTCGTTGCCCTGTTGGACAGAACTCGCTGAGACACCAGACTGAGACATTGCTTGCGGACACTGAGGGCATGTACCCGAACATACGTGCTAATGTATCGATGGCTGCGCTGCGCCATGGGACGAAGAAAGCGCTGCTGAAGCCCCCCAAGAAAACTGTGACTTCTGGCAATATAGATACGGAATTAATACAGGACAGAGACAATGACTGAAGCGAATAAGCACCACGAGCACGAAAGTCGCGTAAACATCCAAGGGGTAGAGATAGCTCTGGGGTTTCCCGACGTGTTGAATTTCCAATGGATCGGACAGCGGGATGTAATGGAGCAGTTACTTGCTTCGTGGCTCGTCATCGACGACGACGACATCCCACTGAACCCAAGGCTTATTGGCAAGCCTGGAGTCGGCAAGACAACACTGGCGTATGCTGGCGCCAAGTCCTTAGAAAAGGACGTGTACATTTTCCAGTGTACGATGGACACGCGCCCAGAAGACTTGCTAATCACTCCCGTTGTTGACGAATCGGGGGGAATCCGCTACGTGGCGTCGGCGCTTGTTACAGCGATGATTCGCGGGGGCGTTTGTATCTTGGATGAAGCCAACCGCATGAGTGAGAAGTCTTGGGCGTCGCTCGCGCCGCTGCTGGACACCCGCCGTTATATCGACTCTATTGTCGCAGGCCTCAAGATACAGGCAGACCCGGGCTTCCGTATCTGTGTCACGATGAATGACGACGCGTCGACCTTTGAGATTCCGGAGTACATCCACAGCCGCCTGCAGCCGCAGATCTATTTAGATTTCCCTGAAGCTGACGAAGAGCGACGTATCCTACGAGAGAACCTGCCCTTTGTCGACGACAACATCATGGACTACGTGGTGGCGTTTTTACAGCGTTCACATGCTGGCAACGAAAATTACACCGTGCGTGATGGCATCAACATCGCTCGCTATGCCGCTAAACGCATTAAAAGCCTGAATGCTGTAGACGAGAGAAATATCGAAAATCTCTTGCGCCAGGCTATTGTGATGACGCTAGGCGACGAAGCTCTCGAGCACGTGCTCTAGGGGGGCTTATGAGTGACGACGGCCCCTTCTATCTTGAACAAGGCAATATTTTCGCGGTACCTATCATCCACTACAACATGGAGATGGCCGCGCAAGTAAAGCTGGCATTCGAAACTCTGCAGCCCGACTGCGTTGCGGTGGAGATGGCAGAGACCATGCAGCTGCAACTTTTACATGCGGCGTCGCGACTTCCAGACATCAGTGTTGTAAGCTCCTACGACCAGAATCAAGAACCCGTCTTCTATATGTGCGAACCTTGCGACGGCGCACTAGAGGGACTACGTAGCGCCCTCGAGAACGGTAGGGGTGCCTACTGTATCGACTTAGACGTCGACGGCTACCCCGAAATGCACGAGCATGTTCCAGACCCTTACGCCATTGGGCGCATCGGCCTTAAGAACTACTACGAAGCGTACCGCCACGCTACCTTCAGTAGGGGGGCCAGCAAATCTGACCTTGACCAGAAGCGCGAGCTCTATATGGCTAAACGCCTCAAGGAGCTTTCACTGCGCTATGATCGCATCCTATTTATTGGTGGCATGTATCACGTCGAAGACGTCCTAAAGCTTACACAACGCAGCTCCTTCCCACAGCTTACCCA
>JAJFMA010000216.1 GCA_021772415.1 Chlamydiota bacterium | reverse complement strand
GTTTACTGCCACCTTATAATTAGGCAAGTATACACCCAAATGCGCAAAGTGACCTGTCCAATTTTCGGAGTCCACTTTAAGGCATAATGAGACTCTTTGCGCCTCTGCGACTTTGCCTCTTTGCGTTTCTATCGTAGATATCGCGAGCCGTTTAGCACGAAATGGCTGGGGGCTGTAATGGGCGTCTCCGTTCCTCTGTTGCTCGACGTTGAATTTTTACCACACTACAGCCTTCGAAATCGGGCACGCACACGGGCACGCACACGGGCACGCACACGGGCAGGAGAAAAGGGACAATTCGGTCACATTTAGTTCACCCACATGGGGGCCACTGCAGCTACTCTTGGCGTTTCTATCGTAGATATTACGAGCCGTTTAGCATGAACAGGGGCCGTTCTCCCTTGCTAGCAGCTCACTTACTGCGCAATCATCATCAGGGGTCTGCGGGCGCAGGCACGAGGCCTGAAGCGTCAATGACAAACCACGCAAACGGGATTCGATATCAGTAACGAACTGTTGTACATAGAGCTCTATCGTCGACTGATGTGTATATTGAGAGTAGCCCCCGCCATAGTGACGCCGCAAGTACCGAAGCTCTGCATGCAGAAGCTCTGCTAAAGCGGGGTCGACGCCTCCCCCAAGTGGGTCATTGTCTGCTATTGCTACGATTTGAGCGAAGTGCTGCGCGATGCTATGAACAACATTAAGCTGTTGAATGCTCTCTAGATACGTCATATCTGGTCGAAGGGCCTCAAACCAGCGACGCGTAAGTGTATCAAGAGACGCAGTACCCCAAGCTGAATGAGCAATAGTCCATAGGTTACATGCCATCATCCCTTGGCCTTCCGGCATATGAGGGGCGCAGCACACAAGCCCCAAAAAAGCGTGCCTGCGCATGCGAGCCATCAGATCAGCCACGCACCGATGCGCTAAAACAGGCCATAAGCCGCCGCCCTGACGCTGTGTGCCCTCGTGCACGATCGGCAGTAAGGGCGTCGTGCACGGTTCGCGACGGCTATCTAACGCGTCCCACATAGGATTCAATCCGCCACTATGTCCCTCAAACGCCACGCGCATCTTGGGGCCTACACTGTCTAAGAAACGTGACACGTCTAAAAATTTCGGAATTTCGGGTAAAAACAGTGTTAATGACTGAGGCTCCCCCAACACACAGCTCTCTAGAAATTCGGTCTCATTAAGGAGGCACTCCGTAAAAGTGCTGCCTTCATCTCCGAAAATGTCTCTGTACCTCTTGTCTTCCAAACAACTACGCCACCACAGCCCTGAAGCCTCTGGGATAGCACGCACAAGTTGGGCGATGGATAGACGCAGGTTCTCCAGGGAAAACTCGCCACCCGTAGGAGGACGAACAGTGAGAGCTACCTGAATTCCAAGCTCGGCAAGCTGCTGTACACTATCGGTAAGATCTTGTAGAGAGCCTTCACAAGGGGTTGCTACTCCTTGATCCATGCCAAATACAATCCCGTTGTAACCTAACTCAAGGAGGCGGCTGGCAAAACCCAACAAAGCATCGGGTTCGAGTGCACGCTGATAGACTATCGAGCATCCAGCCTCTAGCGATACCGTCATATCGCCTTGAAGAGCCAACAGGCCATCAGAGAATTTTTTACGTTGGAGACCCAAAAAATCCGCTGGGCTCCCACTAAGCAGTCCAATAGTAGTCCGATAAATCGCCTGTGCCAAAATGAGCGGAGATTCCGCACAAATTTCAAGCGCTCCTGCCCGACATGTTGCGAGGTAATCAGCTTGATCTGGCACTGACCTTTGGCGCACAGTAAGTTGAGGAAGAGGGCGTTGCTGAGACACGGCGCGGTAATGCTCTTCCGCTCGGATCAGCAATTGTTGGCTAAGATTTGTATTTAGAGTCATGGACATAGCTAGGATTTTAATCTAAGGCTTTGTTACCATCCAGACACTTTGCACCTTGCAGAGATGTCGTTTATGATGAGTCATGTATTTATGCAGAAAGTGAGTTCAACTCCGCTTCCTTCTCCTAAAGAGGTTTTGAATCTGCTTCCGACCAGTCGGAAGCAGGAGACATTCGTCTTAGAAGCACGAAAGGATATATCCGCAGTTCTCCGGGGTCAAGACCCACGTCTTCTTCTCATTTGCGGTCCATGTTCTATACACGATCCCGACTTTGCTCTCTCATACGCTACACGACTCAAAGAATTGTCGGAACGAGTTTCGGATACTTTCGTCGTTGTCATGCGCTGTTATTTTGAGAAGCCGCGCACTTCGTTAGGCTGGAAAGGCCTACTATACGACCCCGACCTCAATGGCTCTGACGACGTCTACAAAGGCATTTTACGCTCTCGTGAACTCCTCATTCAACTCGCAGAGCTGAAGCTACCAGCGGCAACAGAGTTTTTAGACCCCACAACTCCCGGGTACCTCGAAGATCTCATTTCCTGGGGGTCCATAGGGTCTCGCACCAGCGAGTCACAGATTCATCGCCAAATGGTTTCTGGGTTAGCAGCCCCTACAGGTTTTAAAAATGGTACCGATGGCAGTTTAGACGTTGCCATCCACGCCGTCGCTGTGGCAAAAACTCCGCAAACACTATTGAGTATTAGTGAAGATGGACGGCTTTGCGTCAAACGCACCAGCGGAAATCCAAACTGTCACATCGTTCTACGCGGGGGCTCCGCTTGTCCAAACTTCGACGCTGAATCCGTTGAAAAAGCCGCTCAAGCTCTTGTCGCGCAAAATTTAAACTCGCGCCTCGTCATCGACTGCGCCCACGACAACTGCGGTAAAATACTCGAACGGCAAGAAGCCGTCTTCCTTGATGTGATTGATCAAATACATCAGGGCAGCCACCACATCGCTGGATTAATCTTAGAAAGCTACCTCGCAGCCGGATCCCAAGATCACAATACTCAAAACATACGTGGAGATATCTCATTGACGGACCCCTGCCTAGACTGGGAGGCCACCGAAGAACTTGTTCTCTTTGCCCACAAAACACTTAAAGGCTCTGTCGCATCACGGGCAACATCTCATGACTCGCTTGTACTCACGCCTTAGCGCCGTTTGGCTAATCCTTACTCTTCTTACCAGCTGCCACTGTCAACCCCTTGTCGTGGAAACTGTCACCGTCAGTGAGCGCACATTAGCGAGCCGCTATGTGGGAACCCCAGACCCACGCCGTTACTGCCCTACTGTAGGCCAAGCTCTAATCGTCCTGTGGCGCCTCCCCAGAGAACAACTATGTAGGGACAACCCACACCTAGTCCTTACAGTACGATTTGGAAATCGCGAGCAGGAAGAAATCTCCATACCCGTCTCACACTTCCGAGGGTCCTATGCCTATTGGCTCGTTGACGACGACTACTGGGACCGCTGTGGAGTGCTGACCTATAAAGTGGAATTTTTCGCCGGTGGGGAAATACTTGAATGCTGGCACCACCAGGTCTGGACTGAAATGATCACCCTCGATATCCCCGACGAAACCGAATGCGACGCATGCACAGTTACGTGGTAACACGTCTACTACTCACCGTCTTGCATGGACTACTCACAGTAGGCTGCGTCCAGGGCACAGAGCTCTCCACACCCGATATTACCATCACTATAGAACACGCCAACACCGTCGACACACGGATGTGGGGGCTAATGCAGAGAAAAACTCTGCCACCTAACCACGGCATGCTCTTCACATATCCACACCCACAGCGCTTAGGCTTCTGGATGTTCAACACGTTCATCAATCTGAGTGTCGCCTTCATCGATGACACCCACATCATTAAAGAAATCCATCACCTACAAGCCCATCCCGAAAAAATGCAGTCCCTGCCCCCCATACACAATGTCGCTCAATTACGCCGCCAACGCTACTCTGCCGTCATGGCTTTCTTTGAGCAACGCACTGCCACATCGTCGAAGCCATACCGCTACGCACTTGAAATGGAAGCGGACTGGTTCAAAAACCACGATGTACAAATCGGAGACAGAGTGCACTGGAAACCATCAGCCTCAACAGCTTACGTTACTCGAAACCCAAAATGACCTCATGCAAAAAAAGGCCGCTATACGGTACACTCAGCTCGATTTAACGCATTAAGGAGCAAACCCCATGGCAGCACCTCAGACTTCAAAGCGCCGCGCTGAAGCAACCTTCACAGGACTATTTCTAATTACTCTGGCGGTACTCCTCATCACAAACACGATCTGGCCCGGAATTCTGCTCGCTGTAGGTATTCCTATGGCCCTCAAACAATGGATGCGCGGTCGTGTCTACGATGCTTTTTTGAGCATCGTGATCTTCGGTGGACTCTTCGCCCTCGCCATCGTAAACTGGGACTGGAGCCTCGTAGCTCCTGTAGTACTTACTATCGCGGGGATATATATTCTGTTTCGAGAGTATTTCACCTCTAGACAGAGGGTAGGCATGGAGGAAATAGAAGATGTCAAACAAGAAATCATCGACGAAAACGACGAAGAGCAGCACAGAGAAACTCATCCACGTCGCTAAGTTCCTAAGCCCACACTCAGGCTGGGTGCAGCTGTTCCTGCGCCAAGATGATGACAACATCTTCACTTGGTACAGCAGAGACCATGAAGGCAACGAAACCGACACCGGTGTACGCGCTGAGAGAGCAGAAGAAGCCATAAGAATTGGGCGTAGGCAGTGGCAAGAGCAGTCCTTTACGACACTGCGATGCGGTTACCGCTTCACTCTTCCCGAACGCGACGAAATCGGTGTCAACGCACGCTTTCATCAGCTCACGGCATCATTAGATACATGGAATGGTATCTACTTTGATACCGAACTCGGCCATCAATGTATCGTCAAAGAATGGTCTCACGAAGCTCACAATCTCTGGCGCGAGCTATCTGGTAAAGAGTAGGCATACAACGAGTCTCCAGCCTTCATGAGCTCCAAAGAGAGTGTCAGGAAACCTCAGTGTGCTATTCACCCGAAGAGCCCAACGAGCTCAGATGTTACAGTCCAGGGTAAATGTGAAGAACAATTTGCTCCCTGAAGAGAGTGTCAGGAATCCCTAGTGGGCTTGCTATTTCATTGGATTTTTATGAGACCCGGAGGGGCGGCTCATTGTAGCCCCATCCGGAAGGGTGGGGTGAAGCATAGAAAATTCGGAGGCCTGTAAGGTCGACTCATCCTTTCAGAGGTATTTGTGAACCATGATCCGGCCTTGCAGGCCTTTAAAAATCACCGAACTCTAACCCACCCGGAAGGGTGGGGCTACAATAAGTTGACCCTTCGGGCCTTATAAACAATCTATCGTGATTCATGCCATGGTGATGTTTCCTGACACTCTCGAAGAGATGCAATTTCTTGACACTCCATTAGCCCATGAGAATCAATGATTTACCATCTAGGTAAGGTATTGCACACCTTCCTCTGAAAGGCCCAGCAGCGGGGTTTTGGAATATCGCGTGTAAGACGAGACGGGACTTTCATCCCTAGTTGATCCATCAGAAACGCTAGTCCCGATGCCTTGGACTCGATACGAGCTGCGACATTCACTCCCCCCTGATGCCCAGCAGCTTTATCAAATCTACCAAGTTTGATGAATCCATCGGGATCGGCCGCCTGCAACCTTGCAACCATTTTACGCACATGTAGAACATCGGTACGGGCATCATTTTCAGCTCCACATACCATGACAGCGGGGTACGAGATCCCGTCTTTCACCCTGTGATAAGGAGAGTAGCGGTAGAGATAACGAAACTGGTCGCTGTTTTCAGCGCTGCCGTACTCTTTAGACCAGATGTTGGCGAAACCAAATTTGTGGTAGCGCACCATATCAAGTAGAGGTACCTCACAAAGCACGGCCCGAAATAAGTCAGGTCGCTGAGTCATCACAGCCCCAACAAGGAGACCTCCATTACTGCGTCCGCGAACTGCAAGCCTGTCGGCACTGGTGTACCCATATTGAATGAGCCATTCTGCAGCAGCGATGAAGTCATCAAAGACATTTTGTTTCTTCTCTCGCATCCCTTCACCATGCCACCCTTCTCCATACTCACCGCCCCCTCGAAGGTTAGGGATAGCAATGAGCCCTCCAGCCTCAAGAAACGGAATGTAGTGGTCGACAAAACTCGGAGTGATGGGAATACCAAAGCCCCCATACCCCGTTAAAAGTACGGGCCGCTGTCCATACGACGCCCGCTTATCACAAATCAGAAACATCGATATCAACGTTCCATCTTTGGACGGGTACCAAACTTGCTCTACGGCGAATCGATGGCTATCTAGAGTTAGATTAGGGGCATCAATTTCCTGCAGCATGTTATTTTCAGTGTGATAACGAAAGCGTGATTGGGGATGGGTATACGACGAAAAGTACACCCAAACCTCCGGTTGACTCCAACAGCCCTCGACTTGAGCTGTCCCTAACGTATCTAAAGGGAGGGTGTTAAAAAACTTACCCTCCACATCATACATATTTACCACAACATGAGCATGGTGCAAGTATTCAGCAAAAAAGAACCCTCCCACACCCTTTACAGTCAAAAGGCGATCGGCTCCTTCGGCAAGAAACTCCGTCCAGTGGTCCGCAGATGGATTGTGGGGATCTACAAAATAGGCTTTAAAATTCGGAGCGTCCGCATTGGTAACTAACACTATTTGCTCACCAGCAAACGCTACCTTATATTGCTGCTTATGGGCCACCACCAGAGCTACTGGCGCCTCCCCACTTCCATCTAGCATCTGAATGTAGATTTCGGAACCACAGCTTTTCACGGTCCGTTCAAGTACGGCATAATCACCGGTTTCACTCACCGTAACGCTATGAAAAGCTTCGCGGTCTGTGGGATGCAAAAACACGCGTCGGTCGGTGTTAGCATCGGTCCCAAGAAGATGTAGATATGCTGAATGCCAGTACTCCTCTTCACCCTTGGGAACCTCATCGAGTTCAGGAAGTGCGCTATAGAAAAAACCACGATTATCAGGAAGCCATGACACTAGTCCGCCGGGCCACCCCTGCTTTCGTCCACCCAATGTATCGTCTAGTATCTGACCACTTTCAACTTCCATCACCTTAATCTCAGGACACTCATTTCCATCGATGGCGACACCGTAAGCAATATAGGCCCCATCCCGAGACGGCTCAAAAAACTGCAGCTGCCGACCATCGCGCCATGTGTTGGGATTGATAAGCTGTCGTAGCGGCTGGGTTGCGTCAGCTTGACAGTACAACACGGCATGCTCTTGTTCGGCAGTTTTGTGCGACACAAAACGTCGTGCCCCTTCGAGAACCTGGCGCACCTCAACATGTTCGCTACGCGCCAACTGGCGAAGACGTTCCTGTATCCAGGGATACTGTGGAAGTCCTTCTAAGTAGCTGTCAGTAAGACAATTTTGTGCCTCTGTCCATGCAGCAACCTCAGCACTACCTTTCTCTTCAAGCCACCGGTATGGGTCTACAACATCGATCCCATGCAAATGTTCGACAACGGGCCGTTCTGGGCTAGGGGGGTAGTTTAGTCGACCGATATCACCGGCTGCTAAACCCGAAGCAAAGCAAACCGACATAAGACCCAACAAAGTCTCACAAGCCTGACGTCGTAACAACATAAACTCACCCCGCAATCGTTTGCCATCGAAACTTAGTCTAAATCACTAAATATACACAAATTACAACTTTGAAACAATGTGGTTCGGCGCGTGCCACGTCCTTAGTGTTTAGCACTCCCTAAGGGATAATCCGTTTCCGCCTACTTCCCATCAGACAAGAACGCAAGCTTTGAGATACGCATATCGACGATACGCTCGGGACAATCAACCGAGCTCGTTTCACCCTCAATACCCTGTGATTGCTGTTCAGCGAGGTACCCTTGTATTCTAGCGTAGTCATCCAAAGCCTCCTGGTAGCGGCGTGGACTAAGTCGAAGAACACGCGGCATGCGACATAGAACGAGACCTTGATCTCCGACAACCTCAATATTCTCTGTCCACGTCGCCACAATCTGCCTTTTTCCATAACTTTCCGCCGTTGCCAACGAGACGTCGATATAAACGTCTGACGAATTCTCAAAACCTGACAGAGCTTGTAAAGCTCGTAACACATCCACCGCCAAAGAAAACTGGCCGCACCCCACACAGCTCCCCCACAACGACTCTGGATCTCGGTCGCGCTCAAGACCCAGGTATAACACAGGAAGCTTCTTCGGCGTAAAATATGGCTGAGACGGCGCCAGCCGCCCGTAGACATCGATAGTAGTATTGCTGATGTCACCTAGATACGCGATGGGCTCGTACGTTGAATAGCGCACATGCACGATGTTTGGAGCGTAGGTCTGAACGCTGGCTTCGGCAATAACAGGACTCGATAGCAAACGTTCATGCGCTAGCGTGGCATCAAAGCGATAGATGTTATCCGGTTCGTCATACGACAATTGCAGAAGCTCAGCCAGGTATGTATTCGTCAGACGATGAGGCTCACTACACGATTGCGCAAGGTGCGTAACGCAATACCGCCCATCGTGTTGTCGCATTCCAAGGTTTCGTGTCCACAGTACCCAACCGAGAGATAGCGACCCCGATACCATCACACAGCTTAGAGCAATCCATGTCACAGCCTTCCATAGCGGTAAATGAGGAGAACTATGTTTGGACGAGACCATCAACTACCTCTAGGTGTCGCCAACACTGCCGCTGACTTCCAAACGCTGTGATCGTCGGTAACGCGCTAGTGCCAATACCATCAACCTATCGATGACATTATCAAGCGTTATGTCGTTGGCCACACAGATCTTTGGGAACATACTGTTTTTGGTGAATCCTGGAATGGGATTTATTTCATTTAACCACCAAACTCCGTCCTTATCAAAAAAGAAGTCCACCCGTGCCATACCACTACAACGCGTTGTTAAGAAAGCGCGGCGCGCAAGAGCTGCTCCCTCCGTAGCCACATCTTCCGGCAAGTCAGCTCGAGGAGTATCGGGAGTGGGGCTATCGCTGTATTTCCCCTCATAGGTATGTGTACGTCCTGCGGAAAATATTTCACCAGGAGGCAGTACCACAGGATCGTCGTTGCCAATAATCGCAAACTCGAGCTCACGCGCATACATGCACTTTTCTACAAGGACGTGGGTGTCAACACGGAAGACACCGCGCACAGCTTGTTCGAGCTCCTCTGGCGTCGTCACCTTATGCGTTTCGATACTTGATCCAAGGTGCCTGGGCTTAACATAGACCTCAACACCTAGCAATCCTTCGATTTCAGACTTAAGACCCGCAGCATTCTCAGACCACTGTCGCTGCGAAAAGGTGATGTATGGAACAGTACGGATTTCTGCATCCGCGAGCATACGCTTTGTGGCAACTTTATCCATACATAGCGCCGCGGCCCGGTGATCCGAACCAGCGTACGGTTTCCCCAACACCTCCAAGAACCCTTGAATCGTGCCGTCTTCACCGTAGGTTCCGTGTAAAACTGGTAACACCACATCACAGGACAAAAGCTTATCGAGAACAGGCTGTGGAAGGCGTGCGGGTTTCGGAGCGCCCTGTTCCTGCTTAAATGACCGCAATTTCTCAAGGGCATCTGGCCCGTGGATCCAACGCCCACTTCTAGTGATACCAAAGAGCTCGACTTCATATTTATTGCGATCGATGTTCTCGAGGACCTGCTGTGTCGACATACAAGAAACATCGTGCTCGGCCGAGATCCCTCCTGCTAAAACCCCAAGGTGATAGCGCCTAGCAGGCTGTTCGGCAAAATGCTCCGCAAGCTCCTCAGAGAGCTTGGTGATATCTCCAGCACCCAACGTCACGATGACATCAGAAGGCCTAGCCATCGTCACTAGGGTACTGCGCAAGCTATTGCGTGACACATGTCTGACAGGCACACTCGATGTCGCCTTTACTTCACCAACCACAGCCTCGCCGCTCACTCCCTCTATGGGGTCTTCACGGCTAGCGAAGACATCCGTGACGAGCAGCTCGTCAGCCGCGTCAAAAGCACCATCAAAGGTTCCCAGGATGTGCTGTGTACGCGAATAGCGGTGTGGCTGAAAGACTGCAATAAGGCGTCGCTCACCTATAGCACGCCGAATCCCCGACAGGGTTGCCGCCAGCTCCGTCGGGTGGTGTGCGTAGTCATCAAGAACCAACACACCGCCTGCATCACCTTTTATTTCACAGCGCCTCTTTACACCGCGAAAGCTCTGTAGACCTTTGCGAAGAGCATCTTCTTCCATACCTAGAGACAGCGCCAGGCCAAACACTGCAGTAGCATTCAGAGCATTGTGTCGCCCTGGCATAGCGATTTCAACGTCGCTGTATGTCTTACCTTCAAACTCCAAATCTACCCAAGAACGCCATCCATCTTGGCGATGCGAAATAATACGTAGGGCATTGTCCTTAGCAAAGCCATATGAGACTCCCTTGGGCTTAAGGCTCGCCAGCAGAGCATCGTCGCCACACCAGAAGTGATGCTTCTGACTTTTCACCTGTTTCAAAAAGGTTTTAAAGGCATCTAGGAGTGCTTTTTCGCTGCCAAAATGATTCATGTGATCAAAATCGACATTCGTTACAATCGCGCCATGAGGGTGGTACTTAATGAACGTACCATCACTTTCGTCAGCTTCGACCACGAAGTAGTCGCTCTTGCCTCCGTTGGCATTAGTCTCCAGTCCAGGCAGCCAGCCTCCCACAACATACGAAGGATCCCACCCTGCTTCTACTAGCACCCAAGCGAGAAGTGACGACGTCGTCGTCTTGCCATGCGTGCCAGCAACAGCAAGGCCTTTGTGGCCCTTCATAAGCTCATGGAGAAGGTCTGAGCGATGAATCACAGGTAGCTTATCTTGCAAGGCCGCTCTGTACTCGGGATTGTCGTCTTTAATATCAGTACTCACAACAACAGTAGACTTCCCAGGTACCTGCTCAGCTTTGTGGCCACAAAACACCGAAGCACCGCGCTCCTTTAATGCTCGTGTGATGGGTGTGTCAGACAGGTCACTGCCGCTCACGGCTGCCTCACGCTGCAGCAATACACGGGCGAGCCCACTCATGCCAATCCCACCAATTCCAATGAAATGCCAGCTGTCTTTAGTTTTCATCTGTACCATCCCTCAACAATTCTAGAACCAACTCCGCCAACGTCTCCTGAGGCTCTTGACTTACAAGCTGCACCAATGCCGTTTTCATCGCTCTGCGCTGACCATGCTCATCATTCAACAACTTGGCCAGCAAACCGGCTACCACCTCGGGGTTGAGCTCGCTCTGCATCCGCTTCCACGCCGCGCCAACGCTCACCAAAGCGTCGGCGTTGGCATCCTGATGCCTATCCATCGCATAAGGGTAGGGTACTAGCAGCCCCGGAGTCTGAGTCAACACCATCTCCGAGACAGTACACGCCCCGGAGCGTGTAAACGCGCAGTCTGCTGCCAGCCACGCATCCCCAATACGCACCTCAAAATCACGTACATAACAGGGTACCCCCGCAGCAGAATATCCGTCACGCAGTCGCTGCGTGTATTCCATATTTCCCGTGAAATGCATGACCTGAAATTGCCCATTGGTCAAACGTGACAAGAGCGGAACTGCATCAAGAAGCAGAGCGTTAATCGCTTGCGCTCCCTGCGAGCCCCCAAAGACCAAAAGCGTCGAGAGCTGTGGATCGAGACCAAAAGAAGTAAGAGCCTCCTCACGCGTCGCACAGGTCGGCAATGCTGTCTGACGCCGCGGCATCGCAACCTTACGGTTTAACCCCTGAAGTCTGCTGGCCGCAGCATCGAAGTAATAGCCAGTATTTTTGGCCCCTGGCGCAAACATACGTACCACTCGGCCAGGAATCGCGTTGGCCTCGTGTAACACAAGAGGAATACCCAAAAGACGCGCGGCGACAAGCACAGGAAAACTATGAAAACTACCGAATCCTACCACAAGCTTAGGCTTGTGACGCCGCAACGCAGCAATACTTTGCATCACTCCCCTCGCAATGCGTCCACCCGCAAGCGCAAGCTTCCACGGCGAAGGACCACTAAGCCCAGAGCACGACACATCTTCAAAAACAAAGTTTTCACGAGAAAAATAGGCCGATTTAGCGAGGCCACCACCACAGAAAACAAGGTCGACCCCAGAGTGGCGTCCACGCAAATCCTCGGCCAAACCCACAGCAGGAAACAAATGCCCACCCGAGCCGCCCGCCGCTACGATAATTTTGTGAGACTTCAGCTCTTCTACCATACCCTGCACACTCTCCGCGAAAGCTCACAATCATACCGAGTCACAGAGGGAATTGCCAGTCCTTAGACCCGGGTTGCGACACCCGGCCCATTCCCTGATGCAAAAAACGCGAGAATCGCAGGGTCCAGCCCCATCCCCAGAGGGAATTGCCAGTCCCTTTGCCCAACGCGCCCTTCCTTGACCTGATAAAGAATAGGGAGATAAAGGGTCCACTTTTTTTAGTTTATATAGACTTAATCAACACCTTAGTATATAAAACACATCACACCGAGAACAACCTCAACAAAAAAAAGGATTATTATGGAAAACTTACAAATAGAATTCGAGCAAACTTGGCAGATTACAACGACAGAGCTTCCCGTTAATGTGGCGGACAAGTCTTACAACAATGAGTCCGTGAACAACTATGTTATCCATGTACTGCTGCCGCCAATATGCACAGCAATTGCCACTGCAGCACAAAACGGACAACGCCAATTACTAGCACAGAACCTCAAAACAGCATTCGTCCCTAGCTGCGTTCTCAACCAGGTGAAGCAACTCTTGCAAGACTCTGGCATAGAATGCACTTACAACGACTGTGTGTCTTCTACGATCTGGACATCCATGCCCGCTAACGAGAGCAGCGGTCACATGATTGCCTCCCTGAGCTGGGATAGCGACGCCCCGATAGTTTCAGAAATCACCGATTTACTGAATTAGTGCGAAAAGGGGCCGGGTCTCTTGCGAAAAGGGACCGGGTCTCTTGTTGTCTCGTAAAGACACAAGGCTACTCTAAAGAAACGGCTTATCTAATGCTTGAATACGATCAGCCAAATGATTGCAGCAGCTCACTAGCGATCGTGCTCAACTGAGGAGATTTGGTCACGAAGGATGCTAAGCGAGAAACACTACTACGGTGCTTGTTTAGAACGCTACTTGCATCGTTTAGACAAAAACACTCCAGCTGCTGACACAACCTTGCTAGAACTGCTCTCGCGTGTACTATATGCGGGCTTCTTTTTCCACTAGACAGATCGACTACATTCACTTCAAACCTATCACACACACCATCAACCAATTCCTCCAGACTGACTCTTCGGCCTATTTTGATGTTGGGCTGTTTATGATTTGGTGAAAAGACACGAGTGAATTTCTCACTTCCATAAACACCCGAGCGAAATGCACTGCGTATTGTTTCAGCGTCTTCGGAGGTTTTGGCTTTGGCGTTCATAAAAATGCTAAGCTTAGCTAAAGCCTCTGAAGGCGTTTCAGCAAAGTGAAACAATACTCGATCCGTTTCCAGCCAAATAAATACCGCTCGACCAAAATATGCGTTATGACTACACCACGGATAGTCTTTAGGTGTTTTAACTAAACCCGCCTCCAAAGGATTCAAGTGAATGTAGCGAATTAGGCGTTTCATATACACGCCATCTTGCACAACAACGGAGCGAAAGCGCCCTTGAAACACATAGCCTTTCCGAGAGTGTCTCTTGTTGAAATGTTGTGCGTACCTACTGACAAAGCGGTGGACACCGGTATGTAACGCCTCACTACCAGGCTCTATCAACAGGTGAATATGGTTAGTCATAAAGCAAAAACCGTGGACTCTAAAGGAATGCCGTTCGGCAGCCTCTTGCAACAACAAACAAAATCTACTTCGGTCGCGATTGTCCTCAAAGACAGCTCTCCCATCGATTCCCCGCAACATCACATGATGGCACATATTTGGTTGCCATACCCGTTTCTTCCTAGGCATCCCCTTCCTCCTACTCCTTCCCAGCGCTAAGTGAATACTTAGAAGAATTAAATTTTCAATATAAACAAAAAAACAAGACAACGAGAGACCCGGCCCCTTTCATTGATCAATCCAGGCCTAGGCTACTAGAACTTACATAAATTTCTTCTGTTCTTTCCTCTATTCCTGCAAAAAAATCAGGCGAACTACCCGGAAACGGAGCTTTTGTCATCGAGCCCTTATTTACGCGAAATAATTCATTAACCTGCTGGGTACCCCCTGAATATGTACGTTAGACAAGGGACATCTTCTATCTGGCATAAAAGCGACAATTCCGATCTCAAACTAACTTAAACACTTATTAAGTTGATTTATTTTAGTTAATAATTAAGAATAAACAGTCGAGCACCAAAAACAATATAAAAAGGGACTATTATGGAATCTTCACAAAGTTCAAATATTGACTGGAACACTCTTTGGAATGAAGCAAGGGTAAAGCAACCGCTTGCTAAAATGAAGGACCCGTATAAGGATAATTTAATAAAACAAATAACGAAAGTACTGTTACCCCAATTATGTCAAATAGCCTTAGACTCTGCCAAACTGGGTGTATACAAAGTAGACGTCGGCGCAATGAATCTCTCTTATGCCTACCTTCCACACGAAGGTTTGTCTCAGATCCTCCAGATGTTCACCGATCTTGGAATAACCTGTTGCCACGATCACAAAAAAAGCTACGTCCCGTTAGAACACACTGGTAAGGACACCGTGGCCCACAAGGTAGTGTCGTTGGAATGGAAAGAAGACAATCAGTTTCTGGACTCCTGCCCCAAACCGCCTGAAGTCAAAACTACAGCTTTAGGAACCCCTGGCCTGGCTTTTGTTGAAGCAAGAAAAGATGGAAAACAAACTGACATCGTATTAAGCACAACCGACTCTGCAGGAAATCAGACGACATTTGCAGCTCACCGTGTGTTCCTTATGCTGGGCTCAGGTTTTTTTTCAACACTGTTTGAATCTAAGATGAAGGATGCTGATGAAGCCGGCCTTCCACTTCAGGGTGCTATTGACCCCGAAGTGTTTGAGGTGCTTCTCGACTACATGTACTCCGGTACCATCATCAACCCAAACTGGCTGCAGATGGCAGATGATGGCGCTAGTGGCAGCAGCAGTGAAGGAGCAAAAGCGCTTGTTCCTCATATCGATCGCTGCGCTGCACTGCTGTACCTCGCGAGCCAATTTCAGGTCAACGGCATCCAGGAACTTGTCTACCCTCACTTGCGCGAAGCTCTCGATAAGACGAATTTGCTGCACATTGGAGCTTTGGCTCATGACACCAATGATGAATATCTTCTGAAGCTATGCAAATGGTACGTGCGTACACATCGCGTCGAACTGAAAGAGATGCATCTTGGGGATCTCGACGCATTGAACCTTCTTAAAGTTGTGAGCGTTGCCGAAGCTCTCGGAGCTGTAAGCGAAAACATTGCAGGGCATCATCTCGCCAACAATGACAGCATCCTAGAACATGCGTGCCAGTGCTTGAATGCCCGACTCACCGACGACATTGAGCACTCTCTCCCTGCATTTGAACAGCTCTGCGACTACACCATAAACCTAGGTGACAGCAAAGGGAGTCAAAATCTCGTCTACAAACGCCTCAAGCGTATTTGTCGTGAATGGGGACGTCAACACTTAGAGCGGTGCAAGCCTGTTGGCAAAGACCTGGATCAAGACAAAATTGATAGCCAAGACAAAGCCTACACTCTGTTCGACAATCTAATGACGAGGCAACGTAGCTATGTACAAGCAGCTAAGTCAGCTGAAGTAGTTGCACGAGAGTCTGAAGATGAGGATAGCCTCTAAGACGGCACTAGGAACAGAAATTGATCGCATAACTAGTGGGCGTGTGTGTATCTGGCACACGTCCACTACTCCTTTGTCCCTTATGACCCGGATTGTCACCGAGATGAGGTCTAGCCCTTTTCATATATCCATAGCACATACTGCCCATAGTCTACCTTGATAAGAACGCGCTTAAATACGATAAAGTGAACTCCAAGAACTCCCTTTCTAGGGGTGAAGCCCCGACAGCTTTACAGACTAGCGCGTGAGCGCTAGGCTGTAAAGCTGTCGGGGCTTCACCCCTGAAGATATGTCCACCTTATGTCGCTTGGGTCGTTTTGGTCGCTTTCTTAGTAGAGAGGACCGACGATGAGTGTGCCTTCAATGAGCGACAGCGTTCTGGGTCCTAGGCCGAAGTGCCAGTCCATGATTTCGCTGAGCTGACAAAGATGTGCTCTTGAGCGGTCGTACTGCATCGTGGCAAGGAATTCGCGGGCGACATCTTCGGATTGCATAATCACGATAACTTCATGATCGCCATAGTGGCTTTTGTGTCCGAGGTTGTAGCTGCCGATGACTGAGATTCTCTCGTCGACGACCATCACTTTTTTGTGATAGAGCGTTTCATTTGCATCGAAGGTATAGATCTGGCAATCGCCGGGGATACATGTCTCGGCCCGCGAGCGCTCTACGATGCCGAAGCGACTTCCAAGTACAAGAGGAAGCAGGTGTGTACGGTTATAGGTACCGATGGCTTTAGTCACCATAGGAGTATCTGTGCCGCCTCCATTAGTGACGAGGTTGATCGCAAGGCCACGCTGCGAGGCATTGATGAGGCTGTCGTAGACCTCGTCTACAGGCGACATATACATGTGCATGAGATCGAGAGATTTCTCCGCATCGTTGATGAGCTGGGCATAGGCTGCTGAACAAGCTCCAGGGTAGAGTCTAGGGCCACTGATGTGGGCTTTGACAGATACATTACGGACAAGGCGTGGGTGTGTCTCTAGGGCGACAAGCTGAGCACGTCCATCTTCCGGAATAGGGAAGTAGCGGCTGTCGTCAGCAAAAAACTGGGCGTCTTCTTTGAGGCTGGCGTTAGTTTCATAGAGAGCCCAAAGCTGAAAGAATTCGTGACGCAGCTGCCCGACGGTAGGTCCTGAGAGGACCATATCCATGTCGACAAAGTCCTTTGGAAAGAAGTAGTCGGCGAGGCTAGACATCTTCAAATTAGAAGGTATCTCTCCATTGTTGCCTGAGCGGTAAAAGTTGGTTCCTCCCACAACGAGGTACTTCTCGTCGACAATAAGCGCCTTAACATGGTTCTCATTGGTGACGAAGCCCACGCCGTGCCTTAGCGCTGTCATCCCACGGATGAGATAGTGGAAGCGGTCGGGATATTTAGCGGCAAATTCCTCGACTTTGACACGATCGCTGTTAGCAAAAAGAGGACATTCCGAAATGAAGCAATGTACGACAAGGTCAGGTTGCTCGTCTAAGACCTCGCTCAAAATCGCAAGGCTCTCATCGAGCATCTGCCCTCCGGTGAAGCCAGTGCTGAATTCAATCGAGTGTTTGGCGGAGCGGAGCAGCTCTTTTTTCCAAAGAGTAGATTCTTCAGGGTTGCGTGTCACAAGGACGGAGTGCCCATCTTGCAAAGGCTCTGCCAGCGCTGCAGCGCAGTAGACGTCGTGAGCCACGGGGAGACGTATGGTCACCCAAGAGACGCAGAGCAATAAAATGGAGGTAATTGCGAAGAGCCGTTTAAGCATCGTATCCCCGAAAAGTCCCTAGTAACGAGCATTCTCATTCTGAAGTGCCAAACTAGTTAATTAATACTTTAATTTCCAGAAGAAACAGAACTCAGCTCGGAACGCGGAGTTTCAGCAACGCTAAGAAGCAGGCCAAGACCCATGAGGTTGGCGATGAGGGAGCTTCCTCCCTGACTGAATAGGGGAAGGTTAAGACCGGTGCTGGGAAGGAGCCCCGAGACGACGCCAAGATTCATAAATGCTTGAAAGGCAAAAAGAAAAGTTACAGACGCGGCGAGGTAGCACCCCTGTTTATCGGGAGCACGTGCGGCAATGACACATCCCGCATACGCCATGAGCATGTAGAGCATGATCATAAGTAAGATCCCGAGGAAGCCGAACTCTTCGGCGTAGATAGCAGCGATATAGTCGTTTTGCGCCTCGGGCAGATAACTTAGTTTCTGCCAGCTCTGGCCGGGACCCTTGCCGAGGAGGCCTCCGGAGCCTGCGGCGATCTTAGCTTGGTAGGGCTGATGGCCCTTACCCAGTAGGTCGAGTTCGGGGTTGAGGTAGACTTCCAGGCGCGCCCGTACGTAAGGGGTGTTCACAGCAACAACGCATCCGAGAACAGCGCACACCACCAGAGGTAGTGCCCAGTACTTGCGAGGTACACCTGTTAAAAAGCAGAGCATCGCGAGGGTCACACCTGCAACCCCGACGGTACCGTGGTCAGGTGCTAGGAGTATGAGAGCGAGAGGTATCCCCATAGGTAGGCAGATGCGCACGAACTCCCAGAAAGTCAGTGTATCAGGATCTTTCTGTGTCACCTGCAGGATAAAAAATGCCGGTAACAGGAACTTTACAAACTCCGAAGGCTGGACGGTGACACCGGCGAAACCTATCCATCGATGTGAACCGTTGGCTGCACGTCCGATGCCAGGAACAAAAACAAGAATTAAAAGTAGAGCCCCAAACGCCAGTAGATAAGGGCTAAGAGCGATGAAAGGACGATGACCAAGCAACCAGATGCCTGCGGCAAACCAGCAACCGAAGATGCCGTACACAATCTGGCGGAAAAGTGCCGTGTGTGTGCTGGTGTCGAGGGCTTGATCGAGAACTTCGGCCGAGGTGGTGTTGAAAATCATCACCACCCCCAAAACAAAGAGACAGGCGCTGACAACTAGAAGTAAGGTGCGATGCAATGCCATCAGTGATTAAATCCCCAGTCCCCCACACAGCATGAGGAACACATGACGTATAATTTACAGGTTTGTCTTAGCGCCCGGAGGGCTTCAAAATGTATAGCCTAGGGCGCAGCCCTTGTCATTACCCAAAATTTGTAAATAAATATTCGAATTCAGGTCTTTTCATATCCTCAATCAAATCCAGTGAGTTCCATCATGAGGCCCAACGGGCCGTCTTACGATAGCCCCACCCGTGAGGGTGGGGTAGAGCAAAAAAGCGCCCTGAGCCCCATTAGGGGCGGCTTGTAGCCCCTGCGGATTAAACCGACACGGAGCATTTTATCCAATGCTATGAGTGACGCGAAGCACGATCTTCTCCGGAGCCATGAACAGGGGCCACAAGCCGCCCCGTTGGGACTCAAATTCATGATTCACTCTACCCCACCCTCACGGGTGGGGCTATCATAAGACGGCCCGTTGGGCCTTAGAACCAATTGCTTACCAATATCTCTTGTTTAATTAAAAGGGGTTACATCCATTGCTTAAAAATAACATTGGCAATTTCTGGGTAATGACAAGGGCTACGCCTGGAGCTATACATCTCGTCAACCCTTCGGGCTTCAAAACAAGACTTCCTCTATTTTTTTCTCGACACGCTAGGGTTCGTAGGGACACCACTGCCTTCTATCTTACGCGGATGCGGTCGCCGGGTCGTAGCAGACGCGATTTCTCTTCGTCCAGGTTGTTAATACGCAGAAGGTCGTCGAAGGACACCTGATGTTGGCGCGAGATATTCCACAGGTTATCGCCTACTTTCATTGTGTAGTACTGCCCTGCTTGTTCTGTAGATTCAGAGCGAGTGTTGTGTGCGACGCGCTCAGAACGTCGGCTTGTGCTGGCACGTGGAACACGTAGTATCTGACCGATATCGATACGATCGGATGGGAGGTGGTTCAAACGCTTTATTTCGCTCACACTGGTGCCGTTGGCGCGCGCAATTTTTTCTAGGAAGTCACCACGCTTGACGCGCACTTCAACATATTGCTCTTCTTCATGGCTAGTGCCTGAATAAGGAGTATTGTGAACTTCGGGCTCGGCAGTAGTGATGTAGGGGCTCGCTGTAGGTTCTTGAGCTTGCGGCTGCCACACACCGGACTGGTAGCTGTTGCTAACGGGCTGAGTTTGCTCGACAATAGGCTCTGCGACGGCAACGAGTGTTGTTACAGGCTCTTCAACTTGCGTGGTTTCTTCAGTAATAAGTGCTGCCTGCGTGGACCTGTCAAAGTCTAGGGTGTCGGGCTCTGAAGCCATAAAAAACAGGAAACTTAGAAGTGCTGAATTCACTAACACTGCTAGGATGATGGTATCTCTACGGCTAATGGTCATGACTTCCCCCTACTCGGACAGGTTTTGCACCAGATCTTTAAATACATCGCCCCTGTGGGCATAGTTGTCAAACATATCGAAGCTCGAACACCCCGGAGACAGCAAAACTGTCTCTCCGGGCCGCGCGATTTCCCTAGCGCGAACTAGGGCATTGTCTAGGGTAGCACAGACGTCCACAGAGATCGAGCTTCCTAGCTGTTCAACGAGTTTATTGGCAGTTTCCCCGATGGCACAGATAGAGCGAACTTTACCGGAAAATGCTTGTATCCAAGGACTAAAGTCGCTCCCCTTGTCACTACCTCCGGCAATTAAAATGCACCCTTTAGGTAGGCATTGTACCGCTTTAATGACGGCGTCGAGGTTTGTACCTTTGCTGTCGTTGTAGTAGTCGACACCTCCCAAGGTGCGTATGTACTCGTTCCGATGGGGAGGTTTAGCAAAGGTTTTGAGGGCCTCGTCGAACTGCTGGCGTGTAATCCCCCAGGGCTTACAGAGGCAATAGGCGGCTTCAGCGTTTTCTGCGTGGTAGTCAGTGGGATACGTGGTAAAAGTTTGGTAGTGTATCCCTTTTACCTGCTCCGAAAAGGCCTGGGACATATCAGGGTGCAGATAGAGCCGTCCCGACGGTTTAAGGCACTGATAGAGACGCAGTTTGGCTTCGGCG
>JAJFMA010000215.1 GCA_021772415.1 Chlamydiota bacterium | reverse complement strand
CATGGTGACCCGGAACGTGCGCAGCAACTAGGCCAGTTTCTAGTCGATGGCAAGGTAACCACCAACGACGGTCTTGACCTTACCATAGCGATTGAAGGAGCGAGCACTCGAGAGTCGGTTGAGGAAGCTCGAGGCACTTTGGACCCAGCAACTGATCTGAGAATTACTATTGCAGTAGAGCTCACTAAAATAGCCTTCCCCGACGAGCCGGGGGGTGCGGAGGCACAGCAATTTTTAGGTGAGATGCTATTTGGCGACCAAATGGATGCTCAATACGATGCTGTGATAGCTAGCTTGCTACCCGAGATAGAGGTCGCACCTGCAGCTCCTGTCACCTTCACCAAGCCCGAAGGCAGTTCCGAGCTTGAGCAGCTTTGGTTGGTGCTTGATCAGGGATCACAGCTTATAAGGGCTGAGCTCGCATCTGATAGAGAAAGGGTCTTAAACGGAAAGGCTCCTTGGACGGAGGGGATATTTCGTATATCCACTTCAACTGATGCTAGGAAGGACTATGTTGAAAAAGCTACAGCTAAAAACAAATCCAAAAGACCTTCTGAAGAGGCCTTAAGAGCAGAGATAACTGAAAAAACATCTAAAGACATCCACTTTGCTGGAGCTTTGATGAAGCAGATGGTTCGCGACATGAAAGAGCCAATGATACCCACCACGGTTTATAGCCAGGCTCTTGACGTGGGTAGTATGCCAATGAAGAGCGACGAGGAAAAGAAGGCTGCAGCTCGGGCGTTTCGAGAGATCATTCAACAAAGTTGCTCGCCCAGTCACCGCCAAATGATGAAAGAGCTCATGGGATTTCTAAGAGAAGTTGAAGGTGATAAAGATATGACTAAGATGACCCCAACGAACTTGGCTATCGTCTTTGGTCCGAATTTTTTCCGGGCTCCTGTCGGTCAAAGCTTGGAACAGGGGGCGTTGGATGTAATGCCTCTTCAGGCCTTGTCCGTATTGATGATGGAATACGGCGACGACATCTTCTAGGCGTCTATGCTCCACGTATTGACAAAAGCTCATCGCACATGGCGGCATGGACGTGGCCGTTGGTGGCAAGGAGGCGTCCTATTTCGAGGTTGGCGGGCGTCCCGTCGTAGTCGGTGATGCTGCCTCCGGCTTCCTTGACAATCACATCTCCGGCAGCGACATCCCAAAGAGACACTCCCTGTTCCCAGTAGGCGTCGACACGTCCACAGGCTACATAACACATATCTAGGGCCGCAGCACCGCTGCGGCGCACTCCGTGGGAGATATTGGTGAGGTGGCAGAACTCTCGGTAGTTGTTGTCTGGATTGGTTCTTCTGTCGTAGCGGAAACCGGTGACGAGAAGGCTGTCTTTCACTTGGTCTGCATTCGAGACCGAGATTTTTTTATCGTTTAGGTAAGCTCCCATGCCCTTAGCGCCCCAGAAGCACTCCTCCATAATGGGGTTTTGGACGACACCGACAATAGACTCCCCTTTGTGCAGTAGACCGATACTGACGCAGACGAAGGGGTATTGATGTGTGTAGTTAGTCGTGCCGTCTAAGGGGTCGATCACCCACATGAATTCGGAATTCCTGCTTTCGTGGAGGCCTGACTCCTCGGCGACGATGGCGTGGTCGGGGTACTTGGCCTTGATGATGGCGAGGACGGCTGTTTCGGATTCTTTGTCTGCGATGGTGACAAGGTCGCTGGATGAGGTCTTGTGGTCAAAGCCCTTGAGATTCCCCCAGTGCTTGCGTAGGACGACGCATCCTGCTTCAGAGGCTTCTTTTGCTACAGCTAGGTATTCTTGGATTAGGTGTCTTTCGACTGTTTCGGGTGCCATCGTTGCTTCCTCTTTTGCCACAGATTGCCACAGGTATAGGCAGATTAACATAGATGGCTGCGTTTAGGCATTAGCTTTTGGGGGATAGCGACAGAAAAGAACCGTCGACTGCTGTGTTCTTGCACGAGCGAATGCTGCTGACGGGTTCCTTTTTACCGCAGACCACGCAGACAGGACGCAGGCAAACGCAGACAGCGAATCTAGGCATAAGACTCACAGGGAAGACGACAGAAAAGAACCGCCGTCATCCACGCTAGTACCGCGCCGACCACCGCCGACAACCGCCGACGGGTGATTTGGGGATGTAGGCTAGGGTTATCGGGGCTTTTTGAGGGGGCAGCGAGAAAAAGACAAGAAACCGATGTTCGTGGGAAGACGGCGTTTTTACTGGTTTCTTCCCTTTTTCTCACCGCCACAGCCATCAGCGCCACGAATCGAGGGTCGTATTTTTTTTATATAGCGCCGAAGAGGCTAGTCCCATTATTTGTCATGGGCGCTATGGGCTCGTCTGCGTCCCGTCTGCGCCTCGTCTGCGTGGTCTGCGTCAAAAAGGAACCCGTAAGCCGCATTCGCTCATGCGTCAACATACCTGTCGGCGGTTGTCGGCGCTTGTCTGCGTCCTGTCTGCGTGGTCTGCGTCAAAAAGGAACCCGTAAGCCGCATTCGCTCATGCATAAACACAGCGGTCTGTGGTAAATATTTCTACTTGATGTTGAAGGCTTTCTTGATGGTGGCGATGGTCACCGTTTCCAGATCTACAGGCTTCTGTATGGGTTTGATCATCACCTTTTTGGTTGTCGTCGTCTTGCCCTTCTGTTGCTCCAAAGCGACTGACGTCTTGCCGAATTTGATGAGCGTCAGTCCATGCCTAGCTGCAAAGACCCGTAGCCGCGTAAGGTGATACAACCACTTGGTGGGTTCTGGAGGTGGTCCGAAGCGGTCTTGGATTTCCGTCCATATCTCCGACACGTCATCCCAGGAGAACGCTTCGCCTAGGCGCTGGTAGATTTCCATGCGTAGGCCTGAGTCGTTGACATAGTCCTCGGGGAGCCTTGCATTGATAGGCCCTTCTATGCGCGTGTCTGTCAGGACGCTAGGGACCTCGCCCTGCAGCGCTTGTACGGTGCGTTTAAGGAGTTTGCAGTAGAGGTGAAAGCCTACTGCAGACACATGTCCTGACTGCTCGAGGCCCAAAATGTCTCCGGCGCCGCGGATTTCGAGATCACGCATGGCGAGCTTCATTCCTCCGCCATAGCCTCCGGCTTCTTGCAGGGCAGCGAGTCTCTTGCGGCTAATTTCTGTCATGGAACGCATTCTGGGGACAATGAGGTAGGCGTAGGCGCGCCTGTTCCATCTGCCGACACGTCCTCGGAGCTGGTAGAGGTCGGCGAGTCCAAACCTGTCTGCGCGGTCGATGAGGATGGTGTTGGCGTTGGGGATGTCGATACCATTCTCAATGATCGTTGTGGCGATGAGGATGTCGACGCGCCCTTCTTTGAAGGCGTGGAAGGTGAGGTCGATCTCGTCGCTGCTCATCTGTCCGTGGACGACGGCAACGCGGGCTTTGGGCAGCAGCTTCTTGACACGTGTTGCCATATCGAAGATGGTCTCGACACGGTTATGGATGACATAGGCCTGTCCGTCGCGGGCGAGTTCGCGGAGGAGGGCGTTCTTCATCACATCGTCGCTATTTTCCGCGAGGATGGTCTTAATCGGTAGGCGGTCCTGTGGAGGAGTGCTGATGACGGACATATCGCGCACGCCGACGAGCGACATGTATAGTGTGCGTGGTATAGGCGTTGCCGTGAGGGTGACGCAGTCGACGCTAGCTTTGAGTTTTTTGAGGTGTTCCTTGACCTTAACACCGAAGCGCTGTTCTTCGTCGATGAGCACAAGTCCAAGGTTCTTGAAGGCGACATCTTTGCTGATGATGCGGTGTGTACCGATAAGGATGTCGATGCTGCCCTCAGCAACACCCTCAAGGGTTTCTTTGCGTTCCTTGAGGCTGACAAAGCGCGAGAGCACTCCGATGCGGACGGGGAAGTCCGCCATCCTCTCGCAGAAATTCTCGTAGTGCTGCATCGCAAGCACCGTTGTAGGTACCAAAACGGCAACCTGCTTGCCTCCGTCGACAACAGCTTTGAAGGCTGCGCGCATGGCAACTTCGGTCTTTCCGTAGCCGACGTCACCGCAGACGAGCCTGTCGACAGGGCGGTCTGAGCACATGTCTTTTTTGATGTCTGCGATGGCGCGTGCTTGGTCTTCGGTTTCCACGAAGGGGAACTCATCTTCGAAAAGGAGTGTGTCGTCGCTATCTTCTTTGTAGACGAAGCCGCTCTTAAGCTCGCGCTTGGCATAGATCTGCAGGAGCTCCGAGGCGTAGCCCATGACGGCGCGTTCCGTCTGTGCTTTAGCCTTCTTCCATCGGCTGCTACCAAGGATATGTAATGTTGGCGTGGAGTCGTCAGCGCCAATGTACTTGCTGACCATACTCGCTTGCTGCAGCGGCACAAAGAGCTTGGCGTCCTGAGCGTACTCTAGGAGCATGAACTCGGTTTCGATACCTTCGTGGTTGGGGCGTGTCTCGGTCCCTAAATACTTGCCGATGCCATTATTGAGGTGGACGACGGCGTCGCCGGGATTGAGCTCGTAGACTTCTGTCGGGCTACTGTGGTAGGTGCTGCGCTGCTTCTGGCGACGGATCTTATAGCGGTGCGTTAGCTCCGTCATTGGCATCACGAGGGTCCGCGAGTCTGCTATGGCGAAGCCGCTCGAGAGGTAGCCGCGCTCAAAACGTGTCGCAGCGGAAATGTTAAGCCCTTTGAGGCGTATCTTCTCTTTGAGGGTATTTTCCTCGGATTCGGTGGCGCTCAAAAAATGTAGCTGTGTTTCGTTGCTGCTGCGCTCGGCGATAAGATCGAGGATTTCGTCGCCACTGAAGGCACCGTCATCATCGGCATGTAGGAGGTGTTCGGTAACGCGCTCGAGAGGGTGTTGAAAGCGCTGAGCAACGAGTTTACGGTCAAAAATCTCGAAGCCCAGCTTTTGCATGACGGT
The DNA here is from genome assembly GCA_021772415.1 of Chlamydiota bacterium. GTDB lineage: Bacteria > Chlamydiota > Chlamydiia > Chlamydiales > JAJFMA01 > JAJFMA01. The sequence continues at coordinate 6,791 of JAJFMA010000215.1, read as the reverse complement.
ACTTTGTGAGTAGTAGCCGCCGGCGCTGGCGCCTCCGAGCTGCTGGACGTCGCATAGCTCTTCGACAGGAGTCTCCGTGAGGTACAGTTTCTGCAGGGGATCGGTGACTTGTAAGAAATTGTCGAAGGTAGAAAAGGCCCTCGAGGGCTTATCGCACATACTCACGAGGTTGGCGTAGCGGTCTTCGAGGGCTACAAGCTCGTCGAAGACAACGAGAGCGTTGTCGCCAAGATACGCGAGCAGGGAGCAGAGGTCCTCTTGGCTTTCGATGAGCTCCATCTCTTGTGCCGGTGTAAGGTCAACGCTGTCAACTGGGTGAGTAGACTTCTGGCTAACGGCGTCGAAGGCGCGTATAGATTCGATGTCGTCGCCCCAGAATTCGATGCGGTAGGGCTCGGGCTGGGCGACGGGGAAGATGTCGATGATGCCTCCGCGTACGGCATACTCTCCTTTGTCGGAGCAGACGGCGCGGCGTTGGTAGCCCATTTTTGCGAGCTGCTCGAGCAGCGTGTCGAAGGGTAGCGTGGTCTTCGTCTTAATTGTGGTATTGAGGGTATCGAAAAGCTCGGGAGAGATCAGCTGCTGCAGGCAGGCCTGCAAGCTTGTGATGATGATATGTGGTGTATCGCTTTCACGGATGTTTCGCAGGACTTGGTAGCGCTCTCCGACGATATCAGGGCTTGGGGGGATCTTCTCCGAGGGTAGCGTCTCCCACGCGGGGTAGTCGACAACAGGCCTGTCGCAGAAGATAGCGAAGTCGTGGTAGAGGCGTAGCTCTTCTTGGCTGGCGCCAGTGAGTATGAGGATGTGTTTGTCTGTTGCTAGCGACGCCATCGCGGCGATGAGGGCTTTGGGGGCGTCCCAGAGCCCTTCGAGGAGAAGGGTCTCCCCGTCACCCAGTGTCTTGCGGAGCTCTTGTAGGCGTGGGCTTTGTAGTAGCGTCTCTAACACGTGATAGTCCTTAACCTGTGGGGCCACAAACCGCCCCGGTGGGGCTCAGGGTCTTTTTTTTTCTACCCTCACCTTCCCGGGTGGGGCTATAGTGATGCGGTCCGTTGGACCTCAGAACGGGTTCTTGAGCTGGTATCGATTTGACCTGAGGCCCGAAGGGTCGTCTTTTTGTAGCTCCACCCGGGAGGGTGGGGTAGAGGCAAAAAACACCTTTGAGGCCTGAAGGGCCGGTTTGTGGCCCCACAGGTCGCCTGTGGCATTCGCGAGCATCACCAAGGCAACCTAAATCTTGGTACCTCTCAGGCTTTAGGATAGGACGTCGGTGATTTAGCGGCTTGTTCTGAGGCCCGAAGGGTCGTCTTATTGTAGCCCCACCCGGGAGGGTGGGGTAGAGGCAAAAAACACCTTTGAGGCCTGAAGGGCCGGCTTGTGGCCCCACAGGTCGCCTGTGGCATTCGCGAACATCACCAAGGCGAGGCGGAGCCTCGCACTCCAAGGTGCTCGCAGGCTCGTACATAGGGAAACATATTTTGTCACTCATAGGACGACTCTGTTTATCCGTGCCTTAGCACGCAACGAGGCTTTTGACGACCTCTCTACTCTTCTCGAGAGCTTCATTAATTTTTTCGGGGGCTTTGCCTCCGGCTTGCGCCATCTGTGGCTTGCCGCCGCCGCTACCATCAATGAGGGGAGCGATTTGCTTAATTACCTCGGAGGCTTTAATGCCTTTGTCCACGAGGTCTTGGCTAACCGCGACGATAATGCCGCAGGAGCTCTCGTCTTTAGCGGCGAGCACAGCAACACCGCTCTTTAGCTGTCTAAGAACTGTCTCGGCGCAGCTGCGTAGCTCTTTGGCGGCGACAGGGAGCTCTCCGGTGACCATCTTGATGCCGTTGACATCCTCTGCCTTCTCGGCAAGGGCGCGTAGGCTGTCGCCGCGTGCTGCAGCCTGGGCTTGCTCGAGTTGTTTTTGCAGTGCCTTGTAGTCTTCAGCGAGTTTTAGCACGCGTGTTTCGAGTTTCGCAGGCTGGGTTTTGAGCTGCTCACAAAGCCTCAATAGAGCGTCTTCGTCGGCACGTGCGATGGCTTCGGCTTCGGGGCCTGTAACGGCTTCGATACGTCGTACACCTGCGGCGATACTGCTCTCTTTGGAGATACGGAAGTAGCCGATATTCCCCGCGGCAGAGGTATGGGTGCCGCCGCATAGCTCCTTGGAGAAGTCGATGTCGACGACACGGACGACGCTGCCGTACTTATCTCCGAAGAACTGCTTGATGTCGGGGCTTTTCTGTGCGTCTTCATACGACAGCTCATAGGCGCTGACAGCGGCGTTATCGCGGATCTTGGCGTTGACGAGGTCTTCGCACTGGCGGATTTCTTCGGGTGTCATCGCTTTGTGGTGGCTAAAGTCAAAGCGTAGGCGTTCGGTGTCGACGACACTACCAGCCTGCTTGACGTGCTCGCCTAAAACTCTATGTAGCGCCCAGTGGAGAAGGTGGGTAGCGGTGTGGTTGTTAGCGATGCGCTGGCGCCGCTTTGCGTCGACGGTGGCTTTCACGCTATCGCCGACTTTAAGCGAGCCTTTGTCAACTTTCACTGTATGGGCGATGACGCCCTTATAGGGCTCCTGGCAGTCTGTGACGGAGATGTCGCTGCTGTCTCCTGCGAAGCTTCCGGTATCGCCGACCTGTCCACCTTTTTCTGCATAGAAGGGGGTTTGGTCTAGGACGACAAAGCCCTCCTGGCCCTGTGCTAGACTGTCGACGAAATCTTCGCCTAGGACAATAGCAAGGACTTTGCCGGCGGCTTCGGTTTTGTCGTACCCAACGAAAGAGGTCTCGCCATGCTTCTCCACGAGAGGAGCAAAGAGGTTGGTGCCGGCGATTTGTGCCGTCGTCTTGTGGACGGCACGTGAGCGCTCCCGCGCCTCGCCTTCGAGGACTTCAAAGCGCTCGGTGTCGACGTGTAAGTCTGCGTCGTGGGCGATAAGCAGGATTTCATCGAGAGGCAAGCCGTAGGTGTCTTTGAGTTTGAAGGCGTCGTCACCGCTGATTTTGTCCTGTTTCTCGTGGGCTTCATCGATGATTTGATTGAGGATGTTGCCGCCGCGCCGCAGTGTCCGTAGGAATGCTTCCTCTTCGGAGGTAAGGATCTCTTCGATACGTGTTTGCGATTGCTTGAGCTCTGGGTAGTCGTCGCCCATGCTATCGAGAAGACGAGGGAAGACGTCAGCAAGGAAGGGCTTGTCTAGCCCCAACGTACGTCCATAGCGTACGGCACGTCGCAGAATTTTACGTAGCACATAGCCTCGGTCGACGTTACTCGGCTGCGCTCCGTCAGCTATAGCAAAGGAGAGGCAGCGCAGGTGGTCGGCGATGACGTGGTAGGCAGGAGCGAACTTGTGGTTAACACCTTCGTACTTGATACCGCTAATATTCTCTACTTGTGCGATGAGGCCACGGAGGATATCGGTTTCAAAGACGCTATCGACGTTTTCGATGATGCTGACAACGCGCTCGATGCCTGCGCCGGTGTCCACAGACTGCATAGGTAGCGGCGTCTTGGTGCCGCTAGCGTCTTTGTTGAACTGCATGAAGACGAGGTTCCAAAACTCTAAGAAACGCAAACCTTCCGGGTCGTCGGCAGGGCTTGCAGGTAAGTTGCCCTTGCCACCGCGGTCGTAGTAGAGCTCTGTGCAGGGACCACAGGGGCCTGTATCGCCCATGGACCAGTAGTTGTCTTCCTCACCCATGCGGGAGATGCGCGCGGCTGGCACGTACTTCGTCCACAGGTCAAAGGCTTCGTCGTCGTCGAGGTACACCGACGGCCAGATGAAATCGGGGTCGAAGCCAAAGACTTCTGTCGAAAGCTCCCATGCGAACTTGATGGCATCTTCCTTGAAGTAGTCGCCGAAGGAAAAGTTGCCGAGCATCTCAAAGAAGGTGAGGTGGCGTGTGGTATGGCCGACGTTATCGAGGTCGTTGTGCTTGCCTCCGGCGCGTATACACTTTTGGCTTGTTGTGGCGCGGGTGTAGTCGCGGGTAGTATGGCCTAGGAAGACGTCTTTAAACTGGTTCATTCCCGCGTTGATGAAGAGCAAGGTGGGGTCGTCATGAGGGATCACCGGCGACGATGACACGACGGCATGTCCGTTGTTTTTGAAGTAGTTTAAAAACTTGCGCCGGATCTCTTGCGTATTCATTGAGCTGCTCTTCATCTTAAGGTTTTAAAAGTTAAACTTTTGCTAATCCTCTACGTGTAAAGAATTATAGCGTCTACAGGGCAAATTGTCTAAGAAAAGTGTCCTGGGATGGCATTGGTGAATGGTGGATGCGGGTTCCTTTTTGACGCAGACCACGCAGACAGGACGCAGACAGGCACAGACAGCTGTGTTTATGCATGAGTCTTGTGGGAAATACGACAGAATGGAACCGCCGACCGCGCCGACCGCGCCGACCACCGCCGACAGTCGCCGACGGGTGATTTGGGGATGGAGGCTAGGATGATAAATGATGTTTTGAGGAGGCAGCGAGAAAAAGACAAGAAACCGATGTTTGTGGGAAAATGGTGTGTGTATTGGTTTCTTCCCTTTTTCTCACCGCTACAGCCATCAGCGCCACGAACGAGGGACGCGCCCCTTTCATAGCGCTGAAGAGACCAGTGCCATCATTTGCCTTGGGACCCATGAGTCTGTCTGCGCTTGTCTGCGTCCTGTCTGCGTGGTCTGCGTCAAAAAGGAACCCGAATTCTCCACGAGTCTTGTGGGGAAACGGCGTGTTTTTTTACATAGCGCTGAAGAGGCCAGTCCTATTATTTGCCGTGGGGCCTATGAGTTTGTCGGCGGTGGTCATTGTTTTCGTCGGCGCGGTCGGCGGTTCCATTCTGTCGTATTCCCTACAAGACTCATGCACAAAAGCTCCCGTCTGCGTCCTGTCTGCGTGGTCTGCGGTAAATTTTCGCCGTATCCCTAGCTCACCTAAAGCCTAGCTAAGCCTGTCGGGGTGGAATTTCTCTACCATGCGGCCCTTGCCTAGAGCGACGACATCGTCGAACACAATCACAATACTACCGCTTTTGGACAGGCCTGTGGGGAGAACTTTCTCTCCGACGAGGTTATGAGCGAATAGCGATAAGGTTGGGTCGTGGCCAACGAAATACACGGTTCTATCGTGTGATGGAGGGGGCAGCTTTTCGAGGAGGATATCTTGGTCAAAGTTGCCGCCCAGAGCTTCTTCCTGCTGTACGGGAGCTGGCGAGACTTTCGCTAGGATTTCGGCGCTTTGGATGGCGCGCTGCAATGGCGAGCAGAAGATTAAGTCAGGCTTATAGCCTTTACTATCTAGGAACTGGGCGACTTTACGCTGCTTGGTTTCACCGTCAGTAGACAGTGGGGGATCAGTCCTGTTTGTTCCTTCGCCTGTTTGTGGTTGGCCGTGCCGAATTAAAATTAACGTTGTTGCCATTCTTAGTTACTCCTGACGCATTGGTAGTGTACGAATTGGGTCTGGGTCCTCAGGTAGAAGTATACCCGGAGTCCAATTAAAAAACGATATAGCCATACTGGATAAGCCGTCTTTGATCCTATTTTCGCTATTATCATACAAGTACTTAGCAGTATTGTATGTGCGCTCAACCTGCGAAAGGGTTCTACCTACGGCATCGATAAGCTGCTCGGCTTTGTAGGGCGAGCCAATACCTGTCAAAATTTGTTCGATGATGCCCTTATGCTTAAGCAATTCAGCATGAATGTGCTGCTTGTTTTCGCACATGTCATCGAGTAGGCGCGTAGAGTTGATGAAAATCTGGTTCACGGCCTCGGTGCGTACGGCGGAATTCATCGAGAACGCTTCGATGATGTCCATGTAGCACATGCTTGTCTTGAACATCTCCTTGAACAAGATGAGGGTGCAGCGGTTGATGCGTCCCACGTAGATGAGCATCTTCTCCTTGCGCTTCATGACAAAGATGTAGTGCTCAGGTCCGAGCATTTTTAGCGCGTATGTCTGCTGGCTGGGAAGGCGCACCTCGATCTGAAAGTGGTAGTGGGCGAACACCGAATTTTTCAACTCGCAGTAGGCCATGTAGACCTGGTACTTCTGCTTGCCTAAATCCACGATACGTACGGCGATGAGTACCACTTGCGCCGCAATTCTGATGATGGTGTTTTCACCGACGGTGTAGTTGACGATGTAGCCAGCGAGGAGCTTCTTTAAGTTCGTGCTGTTCATGTAGACCTGCGTGACCATGAAATGCCAGCGCCACAGCCAGTGGACGCGGTTCATCACGTGAATGCACATCGATAGCGTATTCGGGAGCGAGGTGCTCGAAGGCACCGATAGCGCAGAAGCTTTATCAGAAAGGGTGATGATCCCCTGCATGTCTCATAGCCATATCGTCTTGAGTCGTATGCGGATACTAAACCCAACCCCAATAAAGTAAAAGATTTGCTGACGCGAGTAAGCTCGTCTGTTTTAATTAATAAATGAAGATGCAAATTGATTTTATTTTATTAATATGTAATTATTTATGCAATTAAACCAAATCTCTTTAAACCAAGGATGTTCTCATGAGTAATTTATTCTTTTCATTATTAACTTTTTGTTTCGGTTTCGGGGCGCTGTCGGCTTCGGAGTACAGCACCGAATTGGTGCATCTGGCTGAGAATGCCAGTGAACATCAGGCAATTGGATTTGCGGAAGTCGATCTCGCTAGAGGAATAGTCGAGGTCAATGTGGATATAAATGGCGAGCTTTACCTCTGTCCAGCAGACGAGGCTAAGCACTTGCAAGGCGTATATGATGTCTCAGTGAATGCCATCGAAGCCTTTGGTGATTCCTTCG